>NZ_CAWUDG010000041.1:0-21508 GCF_963920885.1 Anabaena sp. CCY 0017
TATCTACACAAGTAATCCCACTACTTAATTCTTTAATTCCTTTACGAATAGTATTGCTAGGGTGGGTGGAAATAACCCACCCCACCATGTTCACCTGGATTTAGTAGCTAACGCCAACACTAAATCTACTTTTTGTCACCAGCAACAATTTCCACGTTACCTTTTGCTAGTGCTTCGAGTGCTTCGCCTTCAGCATCTTCTTGTCTCTTTTCTTTATCCTCTTGAGCTTGTGCTGTGGCAATTAGTTTTGCGGCATTTTCTTCACTTTCCAGAATACCGAACTCAATCAACAAATCTTCTAGCTCATCCATTTCAATGGGTGTAGGAACAGCCAGATTTGTATTGTTGATAATCTTGTCTGCTAATGTGCGGTATTCATTAGCTTGTTTGCTGTCAGGTGCGTATTCGTTAACGGTCATCCGACGCAATTCGGCGTGTTGCACGATATTGTCACGCGGGACGAAGTGAATCATGTGGGTGCTTAATCTGGCTGCTAGGGTGCTAATCAGTTCATCTTCCCGGTCAGTTTGACGGCTGTTACAAATCAGACCACCCAAGCGCACACCACCAGTGTGAGCGTACTTGAGAACACCACGAGCGATGTTGTTAGCAGCGAACATCGCCATCATTTCCCCAGAGGTAACGATGTAAATTTCTTGCGCTTTCCCCTCCCGAATTGGCATGGCGAAACCACCACACACAACGTCACCTAATACGTCGTAGGAGACAAAATCTACGTTTGAGTAAGCGCCGTTTTCTTCAAGGAAGTTGATGGCGGTGATAATACCACGACCAGCACAACCTACCCCAGGTTCTGGCCCACCAGATTCCACGCATCTGATACCTCGGAAGCCTTCAATCACAACTTCTTCGAGTTCTATATCTTCCACAGCACCCCGTTCAGCAGCTAAGTGCAGCACGGTGGTTTGGGCTTTACAGTGCAGAATCAAGCGGGTAGAGTCAGCTTTGGGGTCACATCCGACAATCAAGATGCGTTGACCCTTTTCCGCCATAGAGGCGAGGGTATTTTGGGAGGTGGTAGATTTACCGATACCACCTTTACCGTAGAATGCTATTTGTCTAATTTTTCCGTCGGACATGATGATTTAGTCTCCGAGTAATTGTGCAATTTACGTGGGTCTGCAATCTGTGAATCATTTACACTGTCGAGTTACATCTGTAACCTTTCGTAGAACGTCTTTGGCGGTGCGCGTTCTACAACAAAAACAGTTAAAATCCCAAACATATTTAATTGTTGGTAAGTTTGTAAGTTTGTAGGAATTGAAGAGTAAGCACAAAGTTCATGTAGAAAGACTCGGACTCTCTCAATTCAGCATGATTCAGTTATTGTCAAGACCTAATAGGTTGCTCAAGCCTAAAGAGTGGTTGCAGGAGGAATGAAAATTTACGCAGAGTTATTCCCTAAACCACATAACCAACCAAATTTGCAATTCACTCTAAACGGTCGCTACTGTTTCTCCGAGTTTGCTGATATCGTAGCCGCCAAGAACTTCTAATTGTGAATGAACCAGTCGATGTCCCAAAGTCCCTAACAATTGCTGTACTGGCACTTCTTCCAAATATTCTTTCAGAATTACCAAATCGTATCTTGACCGTTGCAGAGGGATAAATCCCAGCCCAAAGACAGCTGCTACAGAGGCGATGCTAACACCTGCATCGGCAACTCCTAATGCTACAGCTTGGGCAACATCTTGATGGCTGTAGACAACATGATTAAATCCTTGCACAGCATGGAACGGAACTCGCTCCTGTTGCAATGTTTGTTCCAAAAGTGAACGACTGCCAGAACCTATTTCGCGGTTGACAATGGTCGCTTTTGCATCTACTAAATCGGTAATTGTGCTGATTCCCATTGGGTTGTCAGATTTTACCAAAAGTCCCTCTTCCCAGACCCCCAAGGTAATCAACACTGCTTGTCTCCCCACCAGAATATCTCGAACAAAGGGAGTATTATAGTCACCAGTCACAGGGTCGTACAAGTGCATCCCGGCAATGTGAGCCTCACCTCTGCACAGACTTTGCAAAGCAGCCATACTATTGGCAAAGTTAAATTGAACTCGCAATTGGGGATGCCAGCGTTCAGTCGCTCTCGCCCATAATGAAATCACCGGTGAACAGCCAGCAATCACAACTGTGTTGTGGAGTGTCGCCAAATTATCATCTAGCAGGCGGACTTTGACTTTATCTGTATGCGTCTGAGTCTCACTTTCACCTTTCGGGTTTAGCAGTTTGCTGATGCTGGGTAGCTCTTCTACCCTTACGGGTGACGTTCCTGCGTCGCTACTGCTGGCGCTACTCCCTACTACGGGGTGACTCACCGCAACTGTTTCACCATCGGCGGGAATCATATCTTGGCGAAAAGCATCCTTGCCAATTAAAGGATAAGCTATCCACTGCCCTCCTACGCGAGCTAGACTGACTCGCAGTTTCTGACTACATGAGACAGATTTGGCAATTACTGCTTCGATTTGAGGTAAATCCTGCTCTAGCCAGAATAGATCCTCCACTTGACAGCCCAACGCCTTAGCTAAACGAAGTGTTATGGACACTGAGGGTGCATATTGTCCCGACTCTATGCCACTAATACTTTGACGAGTTACACCAGCTAAGTTAGCCAAATCTTGTTGGCTCATACATAGACGGGTTCTGATTGACTTCAAGTTATTTTGGAGGTTACTATCCTGCTTCATTGGCTTTATCTCTCAGTTTGCAGAAGCCGTAGCGGATTTAACTAAAATCTGCCAAGACAAAAGCATAGTCTTTCAGTTCGTATCATTTTCTTGTCAGACTTTTTGTGCTTTTGCTGTTTTGATTCCCTCTATAAATAGATTATCACACATTTCGCCAATTTGCTTGCGACGCGCAAGTTTTTTTTCTGGCGACCTTTTCAAGTATGCTGTTTATCAGCCAAAAGCCTGATTTTTGGTTAGTAAAAGACTTAAATAAAATTCAAAAATTACCAACTAAATTGGTAAATAGTAGCAATTAATACAGTTTTATCAATTAATTTCGGCTTTGATGCTTGATATGTGACTCACATAAGCCTAAGAACAATACCAACCAATTCCGCCAGATGCAAAAATTTAGGCAGCACTAAAAATTATCGATTTTACTCACAGGAGTATTTAGTTGTTTCTGCACCATCAGGTACTAGCCAAGGTGTGCAGATATCAGAATTTGAATACCCTATGGTCAGCGCAAAACGCCAGATAATTCGGAGTTTATGGATGGTTATTGGGACATCAGCATTGGAGAGAGTAATGATTACTGAAGAAGACTTAGCCCAACAATTTAATGTAATTATCGAGTATACGCACCCAAGTGTGTGGCAACTGCTACGCCATTGTTATGTAAAGGTGATCAATCCTCATCAATACTCAAGAAGAGCTTGTATAAAAGCGGAAATTTCTCATGTACCATACCTGGGAATTTATTGTCCTGACAGACTGATTGGTGATGTAATAGCCAAAAAAAATCTCCTCAGAGAAGTGGCAGAATATTTGGGACTCCTTGAGATTGTTTGCTTGAATGCTAACAACTTGGTGCGCGATCGCCTGTCAAATCTGAAGGATATTTATCCCCAATTGTGGCTAGACTTACTGTGGATTGTGACGCAAGAACAAGAGTGCTGATTATATCAGGCTGCTCTGCACAACAACCTTTTAGCTGCTGTAAATGAAGCCCAGAAATATATTATGAATCAGCAATACTTACCTCCAGATGATCTGCCTTCAAATCTCACAATACAAGTGAGTGAAATACTATTCAGACAGCTTGAAGAAGTGATTAAAAAAAGCTTTTTCTTGACGTGTAATAGAATGACACGTATTCTGTTGTCGAGTTGTCATTGGTATTTTCAAATCAATAACGGGATTCTGACGTTAATTCTGGTTTGTCGCGATATGAAGAGTTACCGAAATATCATGAAAACTGTTCCTCAATTTGTCGAAAAGTTAAACCTATTTGCGAACAAAGCGAAAATTACTGTCAGTTCGCCACTTGATAAAGGTATCCCGTGGGTACTTAGTCTAGATGATTCTTTATCTGAAGGAGACTCTGCCTGATCCTGATAGATAAATTGCAAATTATTCCAGGTAAAGCTTGATTAAAAATCAGCACCAATATTCTGCTGCAAAAAGCTTTTAGCTGATTTTTACTTCGGTATAATCTATTTCTACTCCTGGAATAATTATCATGAGAATGCCAAGTTTTTGCCATCAATGACTATATTTGATGAGTAAATAACATAATTTTATGGGTGATATTTTTTAATTAATATCATCACTTGTTTTCATGTTTTTGGCTGAGATATTAAATATAAAAATTTAAAAATTTAGAATATATTTGTTTGTAAAACTTGGACTTTTAATGTATGTTCTTATTAGTCAAATAAATTAAAAATATCTCTGTGAAGATATGTATTTATTAATAGGTATAGATGATACTGACAATACAACAAGTGGTGCGACAGGCCACCTAGCACGAGACCTGAGAAAACAGATAAGCGATTGCAACCTAGCTCACACTATTAGCATCACTCGTCACCAATTGTTCCTCAGTCCAGAAATTCCTTACACTTCCCACAATAGTTCCGCCTGTATGCTGGTGGACACCCAGCTAGAGACAGTCAATGTTCTCATCGACTACTGTCGGGAGTATCTCATCAAGTACAGTGAACCAGGCTCAGATGTAGGCCTATGTGTAGCACAGTCGGAGCAAGTCAGTTCTGCTGTCCAAGCTTTTGGTAAACAAGCTAAAGAAACAGTTCTGACTCAAGCCCAAGCAAGATCAATAGCCAGTCAAGCTGGGATACTTTTAGAGGGTCTGACTGGTACACAAGACGGAATCATCGGAGCTTTAGCTGGTGTGGGTTTAAGAAAAACTGGTAACGACGGGCGAATTCTCTGGATACCAGGTTTGTATGAGCTTTCTGGGATATATACAGCCAGCCAACTTTATCAAACTCTCAATATTGATCGCATTCAAGATTTAGAAGGGAGGCTGTTGTCGTCAGACACCAGGATTCAAATTAAGTTTTCGGAAGAAACCAGGATGAAAACAGGCCGCTGGCCTCGTCCGGTGTTGATAGATGGCCAAGCTGTGATGCTGGTGGTCAAAGCTGTTGAAGATCAAGATGCAATAGGAAAGAAAAACTATGAATACGAAATGGCTCCCAAAGACATCATCCGCCAATATTAAGCAGCGTTTGCGTCAAGTGAACTGGCTAGAAATTCTGGCTTTGGTGGGCTTGGGATTGATAATTGCCGCAGTTGAAGCAAATCTGCGTTTCCCATTGAGATTACCAGGGTGGCGAGGACTCATCTGGCTGACACCGCTTGTTGCTACGAGGTTATCTACTTCCCGTTTTGGTGCGGCTTCGATTACCAGCTTTAGTGCTGCGGGCTGTTCATGGTTGATTGGTGTTAGGTACGATCCTTATGACTGGTTCTTTTATCTTGTGGTGGGGGAATTATTGGATTTAGCCTATCACCAAGGTAGAAAATGGAAACAGCAGGTGTGGTTCTGGGCGATCGCAGCAGGTTTAATTCACCTCATCAAACCTTTAACCCGCATCATCATTAGCAGCAGTGGAGTTTGGTATGGTTTTTTGTCTTCAGGATATATCTATCCTTTAACAACACATTTATTGTTTGGTGCGATCGCTGGCATTGTAGGATCATTTGCAGTACTGGCAACGAAAAACCTGCGAAAATCTTAATCAATGTATGATTTTTGACGAGTAGTTACGAGTTACATTCAATTCGTAATTTTACTCACATCTTTCTCTAGAATGATATACAATCTACTTCTGAAGGTGGTAACTACAGTAACAATTAGTAGTTACTATCACTAAGTACAAAGACAATCATACAGGTTAAGATATGCAGATTAGCGCGCGGAATGCTCTTGAAGGGACTGTCAAAAAAGTTAATCCCGGTTCTGTAAATACAGAAGTCATTATAGAACTTGCACCAGGAGTAGAAATTACATCAATTATCACCAAATCTTCCGCCGACAGCTTAAGCCTGCAAGCCGGTAAAAAAGTTTACGCAGTTATTAAAGCATCAGATGTGATGGTTGCTGTTGATTAGAATACTTTATCGTTGAAGATAAAAATCTCACAACAATTGACCCAGAGAACTGAAAACTAATCAGTACTTTGATGCTGGTGATGTTTTCAGGGTCATAAAATGTCTCCTTGGACTTAAAGTAGGGGGTAGGGGTTTAGCATTGCTAAACCCCTACTGTGACATCATAATCAGATGTAGTGGATTTAATCGCACGTACCAAGGAAATGGCTTATCTTTAAGTTCAGCCCATTTTTCTTTATACAGTTCTACTTGGAGATGGTAATCATCAGAACCTGTGGGTGATTCATATAACTTGATATAAACAGTTGTTCTATGCTGTGTTTCACTCGTGTCAGCTAACCAGCAGGGAAAAGTATTGTCCTCATGGGGCTGATTTGAGAAGCTGATTTGATGAGCGCGAATTCCCACAAAATTTAAAGGTTCTGGAATAGGTTCAATCACACTCAGATTACATTCCCAGTCCAATGCTTCTATTGTGTGTGAGTTAATTAACCTAGCAGCAGAAAAGTTTTTGCACTCCGTAACTTGAGCCACTGTATATGTTGGTGGTCTTTCAAATATATCTTGTTTCGACCCATAGGCGATCGCTTGTCCTTGAGAAAGCACTAAAAGATGACCACAAACTCGGTAAGCTTCTTCTAACTTATGGGTAATAAACAAATTTATTCCCTCGTACTGGGAAATTACCTTAATCAGCAACTTTTCAATCTGATCTCGCAAATAACTATCTAAAGCTGAGAGGGGTTCATCTAGAAGTAAAGCTTCTGGCTCACTCACCAAGGCTCTAGCCAAGGCCACTCGCTGTTGTTGACCCCCAGAAAGTTGATGCGGGTAACGGTCTCCTAAACTTGACAACTGCATCATATCTAAATATTTTGCCACACGCCTGGGACGTTCTGGTTTCGGCAAATCTTGCAGCCCAAAACCAATATTTTGGGCTACTGTCAGGTGAGGAAACAAAGCATAATTTTGAAATACAAAACCCACTCGACGCTGACGACTAGGAAGATTAATCCCCCGTTCGCTATCAAATAAGACGCGCCCATTCAAAACAATTTTTCCTTGAGTAGGAGATTCCAATCCCGCAATGCAACGTAAAGTCATGCTTTTACCAGAACCAGAAGCACCTAACAAACCTAAAGGATTTTTATCGGCGGTAAAGTCAACATCTAGGGTGAAATCGGGTAACTTCTTTTGTACATTGACTATAAGTTCTGGTGCTGACCTGGGAACCCCTGAATAGCCAATATTTTCTCGTGATAATCGTTGATAAGAGGAATGATGCTTTGAAGTTGCCGTATCTTGAAACTGACCAAAAATCAAAAAATTCAAGATTTTTTTGGTAAAAGTGTGAGTTTTTCTCTTCAGGGATTTTGAAGGACGTTGAGCATTAGACCAGGAATTAATCGCCGCAATTACGCCCAAAGAAATCGCCACCATCACCAATACCCAAATTAATGCTTTACGCATATTCCCGGCTTCCGCCGCAAAAAAGATGGCGATGGGTATGGTTTGTGTTCTACCGGGAATACTCCCAGCCAGCATTAATGTCGCCCCAAATTCACCTAAAGCCCTAGCAAAAGCGAGAATTGTACCACCAACAACACCAGGCCAAGCTAATGGTAAGATAATTTGCCAAAATATCCTCCATTCTGGAGATCCCAAAGTACGAGCGCTGTTGATAAAGTCGGTTTCAACTTGCTCAAAAGCTCCTAACACTGTCTTATACATCAAGGGAAAGGCCACCACGGTAGACGCAATGACTGTTGCTGGCCAAGAGAAAATGAGAGTAAATCCCACTCCCATCAAAAGTTGACCAACTGGACTGTTGATACCGAAAAACAGTAACAGTAAGAAACCTACTACTGTTGGTGGTAAAACCAAAGGTAATGTAAGAATACCATCGATGAAACCTTTACCTTTACCTTGATAATTCAGCATCCACCGAGCGACGATGATTCCTGAAAAAAAGGCAAAAATTGTGGCGACGAAAGAAGTTTTGAGGGAAATCCATAAAGGGGATAAATCAGTTTCCATTTGATTTAATGCTGGTAACTGCTGATGGAACAGAGAAAAGAGGAACAGTAATATTTGTTAGCTAAGGGGAGTAAATCCGTATTTCTCAAATACTGGTTTTGCAGTGTCACTAGAAAGAAACTCCACAAATTCCTGAGCTGCTGCTTGATTTTGACTACGTTGAATAACTGCTACAGGATAGATGATGGGTTTATGACTGTCTTTTGGTGCAGTCGCAATTACTTTTACTTGGTTTGAACTCTGAGCATCTGTAGCATAGACAATACCTGCATCAACGTTACCAGTCTCCACGTAAGACAAAACTTGACGGACATCTTTGGCGAAAACAATTTTCGGTTTGATGGCATCATACAGCTTCAGAGACGTTAAGACTTCCTGGGCGTATTGTCCGGCGGGGACACTTTCGGGATCGCCAATGGAAAATCGTTGAACTTGATTACTACTTAAATCTTGAAAGTTGGAAATCCCAGTGGCTTTTTGAGAAGCGATTAAAACAACTTCATTTCCTAACAAGTTTTTGCGAGTACCTGGAAGTAAAAGATTTTTTTGAGCTAAAGCCTCTATTTGTCTCTCAGCCGCCGAGATGAAGACATCAACAGGCGCTCCTTGTTCAATTTGCTGTTGTAGTGAGCCGGAACTACCAAAGTTGTAAGTAATTTTATTGTTTGGGTGTTTTTCTCTGTATACTGGCTCAATTGCTTTCATGGCATCTTGCATACTAGCAGCTACTGATATTGTCAGCTCTGTTGCTTGAGCCTGTGGGGTTGAGGTGGTATCAGGTGTGTTGGTTGTGACCTGATTACAACCAACGACTGCTAAAAATGCTACCAATATCCAGGTAGTCAGGCTTAAAAAACGTTTCCTTTTCATTGTGCAAGTTCTAATTTTTCATAGAATACCAACTTCTTGCTATTATTTACCAGTTTTTTTAGTATAAAGTTGGTATACTACTTGTCAATGTCTCTTCTGCGAGACGCTACGCGAATGGCGATCGCGATCGCCGTTCTCTGAATTATCCCTTCTCAGTAGGATAAGTTGGTATTGCCATTGCTCAAGGCATTGTAAATAAAGGTAATTTTGGCATTTCATACTTTGATTCAGCAACGCCAATAAATCACATTTGCAGGTCATCAAATCCTGACAAAACACGGCAACCTCACTCATTCTTGCTGTCATCATCTTGCTTTCTTTTTTGCGGGAAACAGCAATTAGAACTTTGTCAAACTTAATTTTAGGTTATGCTCATGAAACTTTCTGGGAAATTTGCTTTACAGAAAATCAAAATAAAGTTGCACCGCAGACAGTTTTTACATCTGGCTTTAACGGTGATGACGTTATTACTAATAACCATAATTGGTGGCTTGACACACATCTCACCAAGTATTGCCCAAAGACCTCAACAAATTACCTTGACAGTATCAGCAGGTGCAGGCTTAAAGCCAGTCCTGGACGAGATTCAAAAACTCTATAAACAAAAACAACCGCAGCATAAGATTAATTATAACTTTGCTGCTTCTGGCGCTCTCACCCGACAAATTGAACAGGGTGCAAATATAGATATTTTTATCTCAGCCTCCAGTAGAAACATGGATGAACTGCAAAATCAAGGAATGTTGCTGGCAGAGACTCGGAGAAATTTAATAAAAAGTCGAGTTGCTTTGATTGCGCCTGTGAGTTCAACTGGCATATCTCGCTTTCAAGACTTAACAAAGCCTATTGTTAAAAGAATTGCTATCGGTGAACCTAGAAGCGTACCCCTTGGTGTCTATGCCGAAGAAGTTTTTCAACATCTGGGGATTTTAGAACAACTCAAACCCAAGCTGGTTTATACCAGAAGTGCTTTAGAAATTCTCAACTTCGTAGCAGCAGGTAATGTTGAGGTTGGTATTGTGCATGATACCACTGCAAGAACATCCGATAAAGTCAAAATTTTAGCGATCGCACCTGAAGCTTCTCATTCTCCTGTCGTTTATCCAGTTGCTGTCCTGAAAAATACGAAAAACCCTACAGCAGCGAAATCATTCGTAGAGTTCTTGTTTAGCGAACAGGCAAAAACATTGTACACAAATTATGGCTATACCATAGTTCAATCATAGCCATGATCAGGTGGTCTTATAGCGGTATGCACTTGAATGAAATACATCATAGTCCCCTCATCGCTTGCACCTGTCAGGGGTTGGGGGTGGTTTTCTTGTATCTTACTCAACCGAGAACCGCTATATTGGCACTAGTATTTACCAATTAGTAACTCTTGATACAGTTCTACCAATTTAGTAGGTATAATATACATACCAACTTAGTTGGTTAGATAAAGAATTACACCTCTGATTACTTACAGTAGATCAGCAAATATTGCTGGTCTGCAAGCTTTTTTCCGCAACTTTTCCACAAAAACTCTGCGTACCTTTGCGCTAACTCCGCGTACCTTTGCGTTTAAAAACCGAGAATTTTACGCCCCATACTAACCCATGTAAACAAAATGGCATTAGAATCTAATTTCTTAGCGAATCTATCTGATTTTCTCTATCCTCAGAGCAGTTATTACGGTCAATTCCAGCCAGAATATTTAGCATTTAACGCCAATTTACAGGAATTTGCTCAACGGGTAAGCTACATTAGCAACCTACAAACAGGCGGAAAACTGTCTCCAGAAGAAGCTTATAACCAAATTAAAATGCTTTGGAAACAGTTAAAACAGAGCAAAAAGCAACTAAAAATTCAGTAGTTTCCTCATATTTGTGGTATTAGGCGCAGGATACAAAGAGTATTTGTGCGATCGCCTGACAGTCATATCTGCAAACCCTATATATCAATTACGTTACAACGTTTTGATGGCTTTGACTTGAACAGAGCAACAAATTGGCGTTGCTGATTAAGAATATGAATTTATTTCACGCAAAGGCGCAAAGGCGCAAAGGTACGAAGAAAAACAAGGGTAATTTTCGCATTTCATACTTTGATTCAGCAACGCCAACAAATTGATCTAGCCATAGTTTCACCCATCAAGTGGGTGTCATCATATTTGAGGTGTGTGGTAAATGTCTAAATTTGCAATAGCTCCAATAGTACTAGCAGTTAGTGTCATCACAGCTGAAGGTGCATCTGCACAAGAAGTAGATAACCCAAAAATGCCGTTACAGGCACAAGAAAGTATAGTTTCGCAAACAGAGGAGCAAGCTGTTGTTCCTATACCTATTGCAGCTCCTTATTTGGGAACTATCCCAAACGATGTGATGAGTCAAATCACCTCAGTCTCTCAACTGTCTGACGTACAACCGACAGATTGGGCTTTCCAGGCTTTGCAATCTTTAGTTGAACGCTACGGTTGTATTGCTGGCTACCCTGATAGCAGTTTCCGAGGTAATCGGGCGATGACTCGTTATGAATTTGCTGCGGGTCTGAATGCTTGTCTGAATCGAATTAATGAACTAATTGCCAGTAGTAGTACCGCAGAATTAGTCACACAAACAGACTTAGAAACCCTACAAAGACTACAACAAGAATTTGCCGATGGACTGGGAGAACTCAGGGGACGGGTAGATATTATAGAAGGTCGGACAGCCACCTTAGAAAGTCAACAATTTTCGGCAACTACCAAGTTAACTGGAGAGGCAATTTTCACCCTGGGGAGCGTCTTTGGTGAAGATAGAGCGCTCAATTCTGACCAATGGAGAACAATTAACGCCCAACCAGCAGGTGCTAGTCGAGAAGCTGCTGAAGCTAGTGCTTTTGGTGCAGCTGGCGGTCGTTTGCGAGATAATGCCATTTTTGCCAATCGCGTTCGCTTGAACTTCAATACTAGCTTTACTGGCAGAGACCGCTTGTTTACTCGCCTAGAATCCAACAATACTACCTCCTTTAGTGGAGTAGTTACAGGCACAAATATGAGCCGCTTGGGTTGGGATGGAAATACAGATAACAGTGTCGTACTGGGTAAACTGTTTTATCGTTTCCCAGTCGGTGACAAACTCAATGTGACTATTGATGCCTTGGGAGGAGAATTTTACGACAACTTTAATACGATAAATCCCTTACTAGCATCAGCGCCCACTGGTGCTGTATCGAGATTTGGTCGGTTTTCTCCGATTTATCGTGCGAGTAATACTGGTTCACGTTTCGGTTCAGGTGTCAGTGGTGTATTCAAGTTAAGTGATGCAGTGACTTTATCTGGTGGTTATCTTGCGAGGAGAGGTAACGAGCCTGATACAAGTAGAGGATTGTTTGACGGTAGTTATGGGGCTTTAGCTCAATTAGAATTTAGGCCTAACAACAACTTTACTCTGGGTTTAACTTATGCCCACTCTTATTTAAGTGCGGCGGCTGGTGATGTGACAGTTTCTGGAGCTTATGGTAGTGCTTTTGCTAATACGCCATTTGGTGCGGGTGTAGCTACTTCCGCCAATCATTATAGTTTGGCTACCAGCTATCGTTTTCACCCTAAATTTGTGCTTTCTGGTTGGGTGGGATATACGCAAGCGATAGCTGAGATTAATTCCGGCGCAAATGTCAATAGAGGCGATAAAGCAGACATTTGGAACTGGGCAGTAACATTCGCTTTCCCAGACTTAGGTAAAAAAGGTAACTTGGGAGGTTTAATCTTTGGTCAACCACCCAGAGTAACGAGCAATGACTTTGGACCAGATGTGATTACGCCAACAAGTAATCGCCGCCAAGATAGTGATACATCCTTTCATTTAGAAGCCTTATATCGCTACCAACTTAATAGCAACATTTCCATTACTCCAGGCTTAATTGTGATATTTAACCCAGAGCATAATAGTAACAATGACACTATTTATACGGGAGTAGTTCGGACTACATTCCGGTTTTAGATAACTTTTGCACACGTAATTTGGATCTGCATTGCCTACGATACAGTAGGGATGTAGGGGTGTATGGTGTAGGGGTTTAGCAATGCTAAACCCCTACAAATCCGAATACAAATCCGAATACAAATCCGAATACAAATCCGAATACAAACCAACATACATTCATTAAAAAGGTATATTTAATAATATTTCGTGCTGCTGATAAATATCACCAGTGTTTTCATGATCATTTTTCCACTCTAAAGGATTGTTAATAATATAATTTCTAATTGATTCTAACGATTCTTCATTCCTACTAATATGCTCATAAAAGTTTCTTTGCCACACTGAAGACGCACCTTTTTGATTGCAAATTTGATTAATCTTTTTAGTAACAGCACTTTTATAAGATCTAATCACACAAGGGATTGAACCAGCTACCATATTTCCATATTGTCTTTGCTCATTACACCTTGTAATTGTATTATCAATCCATAATATTCCATGAATATGATTAGGCATAATCACAAATACATCTAATTGTATATGTGAGAAATGTTGAGGAATTTCTTGCCAATAGTTATAAGCAATCGTTCCTAGCGAATTTAATTTCATCTCTCCTTTCTTGATATCACCAAAGATACATTGTCTGTTTTTGGTACAAATGGTAATAAAATATGCTCCATTTTGAGTGTAATCATAGTTTTTTAGTCGCATAGAACGCCGATTGTGAATTTGGGGATTATAAGACATCTTCAGATTGATAAATTATCTTGATAATATGTGAAATATTTATGGCCTATTTAGGGATTTGTAGGGGTTTAGCATTGCTAAACCCCTACACCAGTACATTTATTATAAATCTCTATTTGATATTATTCTCTTTCAGAGGATGAATCAGCATTTGAAACATATCGCCAACGCAGATAACATGATGATTAAAATTATTGCCTGGATTTTCTGGATTAAATCGAATTCAGAAAGTGTTAGCCAATGAACAATATTGATAGTGATCGCATCAACACTTTAATTTTTTATTCCCCAGAGTTAAAACTGCAAAGAAATAGAACCCACAACAGTTAATGGCGCACCAGGAAAAATCCCTGTTCTACTTTGAGCAGATTCAAAATAACGGGTGTCAAACAAATTTTTGATATTGAGTGCAGCGCGAAAATTATTGTAATTGTAATACACAGCAGCATCTACACGACTATAACCAGGTAAAGTAAAACTATTATTCAAATCACCTGAGCGATCGCCTGCGGCAAAAACCCCCACACCAACACCTAATCCTTGCAAATCACCATGAAGAATAGTGTAATTTGTCCATAAACTGAATGTATTACGCGGGACATTAGCTAAAGAATTGCCATTAGGAAAAGTATTATCACTGGTTATAATAGCATCAGTGTAACTATAAGATGCAATTACATTCCATCCCGGTAAAATTTCACCTATCAAATCTAACTCAATACCGCGACTGCGTTGTTCACCAGTTTGCAAAGAAAACGTTGGTCGCATCGGGTCTGCTGTCAAAACATTAGTTTTGGTAATCTCATAAAGTGCCAGAGTTGAAGATAAACGTCCATCAAACCAGTCTTTTTTTACCCCCACTTCATACTGAGTTCCTCGTTCTGGGTCAAATGAAGTGCCATCAAAACTACTACCAGTTTGAGGTACAAAAGAGCGACTGTAATTGGCATAAAGAGAAATATTTTGAACAGGTTGGTAAACAATACCCAACTGAGGGGTAAATGCTTGACTGTAGGTATTCGTCCTTGTATTTCTCAGATTATCCTCAAAATCAAAATCGACAGTATCAAAACGTCCACTAACTAAGAACTTGAGGTTATCGGTTAACGTAATCAGGTCTTGCAAGTAAATACCGAAAAGATTTGTTTGTTCGTTCCGATTAAGATTTTGTGTAAAGTTCCCAACAGAAAAGCGGTGACTAGGTCTAAAAATATCCAAACATCCGGCATTGGCGTTGAAAGTGGTTACTTGTCTAGATTCTCTAGCTAACTGAAAGCCTATTAAAGTTGAGTGTTTAATTTGACCTGTGCTAAATTTACCAACTAGGTTAGTTTGCAAAGTATTTGTACTAGCATCTTGATTATTGTTTTGAGCAACTAAAGATATTAAGTTATCTGCTTGTGATGGACACTGCAAGGCGGTTTGACCCTGACCAGTACCCATACCTTGACCAGTACCCATACTCTGACCAGTCCCCATACCTTGACCAGTCCCCATACCTTGACCAGTACCCATACCCTGACCAGTACCCATACCCTGACCTCTGGCTTGAATAGCAGAGAAGGTTTGGTCAACAGTGGTGCTACGGAAAGAACTTTGCAAAGACCAATTGTCACTGAAGCGATGTTCTAGGGATACATAGCCACGCCATTGATAAACATCATTTTTCCGGGATGGATCACCAATGAAACGACTGATGGGAATGTCTGCAACTTGGTTACCGATCGCAACTAAGCCAAAATCGATGGGACGACTATCTTCTAAATATTCTCCTGTTAAATTGATAGTTGTTTGGGAACTGACATTGAAAGAGAACTTGGGAGAAATAAACAAGCGATTGGTTTGTACACCTTGACGAAAACTATTTGAATCATCGTAGGCGACATTGAGGCGGTAATTGAAATTGCGATCGCTATCTAAAGGGCCTGTAAGATCTAAAGTGCCACGATTTAAACCAAAACTACCGAGGTTGTATTCAGCCGCATACTCAGGATTTGGTAGTGGTTTTTTCGTCACCAAATTTACCAATCCCCCCGGTTCCGACTGTCCGTAAAGTATAGCTGCTGCGCCTTTGAGAACCTCAATTCGTTCTAAATTAGAAACGTCTGTAAATACCCGGTTGGCGTTGTTTCCTTCACTAAAGCCATCACGGAATTGATCAGCCGTAAACCCCCGCGTCAATAAAGAAAATTCGCTACGTCCAGCACCTTGTCCCGATAGGGCAAACCCACTAATATTTCTGACTGCATCATAAACGTTGAGTGCTTTTTGGTCTTGAATGATCTGTTGTGGAACTACCTGCACAGAAAAGGGCAGATCACGCAACGGTGTTTCTGTTCTGGTGATTGCTGCGGTGTTAGGTAGGCTGTATCCTGTAGGATCACCTGTAACTGTGAGTTCTATATCTGGCTGATTTTCTTCAAGTAATACACTCAATACCAAGGCATTTTCACTAGAGATAATCTGTGCTGTTGGCACAATAGTCTCTCCGACTATAATCACCCTGACACTACTAGTATTGTTTTGGGTAACGCTAATTAATTGGATTCCTGGTGCAGGGTTATCGGCGCGCAAGTCTTTACCGTCTGACAAGACTAATACAGCATCAGGAATATCAGCAATCAGTGTATTGTCTTGACTGCTAGTAATTGGCTGAGACAAAACTTTTGTATTTGTCTGGAGAATAATTTCAACCTCAGAAGCGCTGGTATTAACTTGGACACCAGTAATTTGAATAAGTTTGGTTGTGTCTAATGCTGGAGTTAACAGAGAGTCTGCATTACTAACTACACCTTCTATATCTATACTAGTAAAAGCTGTTGATGTAACTCTATTTTTTGGTTCTAATTCATTAACTTGAGCCTGTGCAGATTGGCTCAATAGCAATAAAGTACCATTTAATATGGTTAACAAACGAAGCAAATAAATTATTTTCAAGATTATTCCTCACACCAAGAGATTAGGGGCAAATCTCTATCACTAATTACCAAAAGTTATCAGCCCCTTATAGTGTTAAGTTGCAACTGTTAAACTGACCAAAATTGCCGAGGTACACTAAAGCGAGCAGGATGCCCACCCCACAAGAGTTTTAGTATTAATATCTGTACCTCATCTACCTGGAAACTGCTGTATGTTCTACTGTAAGACGCGGCGCTTTTTAGACAATTTCAAAACCATGAGACAAGATGCGCCAACAAGGAAAAAGCCGGAAGCTGATGGTTCTGGAACTTGGGTAATTACTAACGCCAGGTTATCTGCATAAGCGTCGTTAACTCGTCCCCTGACATGATTCATATTCAGCAGGACATCAACTTGACGTGTACCTATAGGTACTGAACCATCTACTGACTGAAATAACAACCCAGTGATATTGTTTCTTTCGGTTGCAGTTGGTGACGAAATACTCGCAATACCTAAAGATTGATTAGCTTCATCGAAGAAAGTAATTGTAAATTCAGCATTATCTTCATCATCTGTATAACCACCTAACCAACCACTTAAACTAAATGCACCTTTACCAGCATCAATGACGGAGGAAAGGTCAGTCAGATCAATGAGTTGCGCAGCACTAGAAGAAGCTCTGTTACCACCACCATAAAATAGATTGTTGCCGCGATCGCTTGGACCAGGACTATCAGCATCAGGTAGTCCTCTGACTAGCACAAGATTACCAAAGGCGTTGGTAAATTCAAAACCTGTTGCCCCATATTGCAATACACTAAACTCACCAGTTGTATTCCAGACAGGCATAAAAGGTATATCTTCTCCCACTGCGTTACCGATTGGGTCTCCTTCCCCTTGTTCTGCATCACCATTCACAATCAAATTTTGTCCCAATGTGGCTGCATGAATAGGATTAGAAAGTACAACACTAGATGCTAGTCCTGCTAATACGGCAAGACATATTTCTGTCGTTTTTTGCGAAAAATAAGATAACTGATTCATAGTTTTTTCGTAGGTTCGATTAGTTGATCAAAAAGGTGTTGATAGGTTTTCAGAAATTATCGGCTTTGTTGCTAGATATTACCCACTTTGATTTGTTGCTTTTTGGTAGCAGCTAATTTCTTCTGAATCAAAAAAGCTATACCCAGAGCAAACACAATTCCCCCTGTACTTTGATGTTCAGGAACAGAAGTAGAAGGCGCACTAAAACCATACTTGGATAAAATTGCTTGTCCCTCTGATGACAGGATATATGCAGCTAATTTTTCACCATCAGGATCAGCATCTTTGAGTATGGTCAGTCCATAATTAGCCTTAGTAGCCAAATAGTCAGGGAGTTCTAATATTTGCAATTCTTGGTTGATTACCTCGGCTGCCTTCCCACTGGTGTAATAAGCTAAAAAGATATCTGCTTGCTGAGTTTCTTCGAGAAAGTAAATTAAATTATTTTTGCCGTCGGGAACTTGAGGAGCATCAGGATTCCCACCGACCAATTGTAAAGCCTTATCCTTGAGAATTTGAGAGCTACCAGGTTTAACCTGGTCAGCCTTATCGAATATCTGCCATGCATAGTCCCCAGACGGATCGGCTCCAGGTGTTGAGGTTCCTACCTTGATTGCAGGGTTTAGCAAGAAGTCCAATAAATTATCTGATGTGACACCAAGTAAACCTGGTCTAATAATTGCAGTCATTCGGTTACTAGTGAAGTTTACTACAGGCCCACTTAACCCTGCTGCAAATAATGTCTGAGGATTGTTAGTATCTGCACTAGTAAAAATATCTGCGGATTTTCCTGTCTCTGTAAATTCTCTTTCAATACGTTCTCGTGTTAAACCAGATGGGCCAAATTGCGTTTCTACCTTAATTCCATACTTCTCTTCAAAAGATTGAGCAACTTCTGAGATACTATTCCGTAAACTTCCAGCCCCGTAAAGAGTGACAGCAAAAGCTTGGGTTGGCAGCATGATATTGACAGCACAAACTGTCAATAAAAAGGCAAAAAAATCCTTCTTCATAATTTATATACAGTTCTGTTGTTATTACTATTCAGCTAATTATTTGTTAGCCATGCTGAATATAAATTTTGGACATGGTGAAATCACGCACTTTAGCTATCAACAGTTACAGGTGAACTCTGATATGTGCGTGTTTTTTCGATTACAAGAAACAATACCAATAAAATTGGTAAATAGCAATGAGGGTTTGTAGTGAAATTCTGACTTTACAAAACCTGAATAAGCCTTAAATCCCTTTTATAATAGGGATATTACTACTAAAACGTGAAAAAATTACAAATAATATTTTTGATCTAGCTGTTTTATACCAAATAAGGTTGGTAATGCTTATGCAAATTAAGATTTTATTTATACATGATATTCTGTAACAACTAACTATAGCTATCTCAAACGCTACCAAGCTAATGGAATTGGCTATGGTAGCGTTAGTCAGTTAAGGTGTGTCCTGATTGGGAATCATCTCAGGTAAGGGATTCAATTTAGTGGCTTGCAGTTTTACCCACACAAAGAAGGGAATTGCTAGTAACTGAGTAGCCGAGGAAAAGACAATCAGGGTAGTCAAAGAATGATCGTACAAAATACCCATCAAAGCGCTACCGATAAACCACGATAGACCATAGCCTGTACTGAAAATACCATAAGCAGTCGCGCGTTTACTTTTGGGAACCATGTTGGCGATCGCAGCTTTGAGAACCGATTCTTGCGCTCCCATACCAATACCCCACAATGCCATCCCTAACAAAGCCCAGCGAGTATCACCTAAAAATACTAATGGCGCAAACAAGGACGAAACAAAGGCTGCAACCACTAAAATATAAATCCCAATGCGGTCAAAGAAATATCCAAATATCAGAGCGGCGATCGCATCTACACCCATCGCTAAAGCATAAAACAAAGGAATTGTCTGCCCAGAAGCAATACCTCCCTTTTGGAAATGAAAAGCAATCAAGGGAAAATCGGCATAACCAGCAGCAATAATCGCTACCGCACCCAGATAAATCCAAAAAATTCGCGGTAATTCCTCTGATTTTTCTCCCTCAACTTCTTCTTCAAAATCACTGGGATTGGGATAAATAAATTGTAAAACTAGCAACACAATCAACCCCAAAACCGCAGGCACTATCAAGATTGTGAAGGCATTGCGATAATCTCCCCGGAAATAAACCATTGCCGCAACTGCCAAAGGCCCCATGACTGCACCAGTTTGATCCATTGCTTCATGCAGACCAAAGCCAAAACCTCTGCCGATTTGACTGACACCGTGGGATAGCAGCGCATCTCTGGGAGGAGTACGAATTGCTTTACCTGTGCGTTCAGCCATCATCAAACCAGCAGCAGCTTCCCATCTGCCAGTGAAGGCTAATAATGGCACAACTGCTGTGTTCAAAATGTAGCCTAAAGTTGTAATCCCCCAATATTTGCCCGTCTTGTCGCTGAGATAACCGATAAATAAGCGCAAACCATAGCCAATCAATTCTCCAAATCCAGCTACTAGACCTACCACAGTGCCGTTAGCGCCTAA
This sequence comes from Anabaena sp. CCY 0017, assembly GCF_963920885.1. Lineage (NCBI taxonomy): Bacteria > Bacillati > Cyanobacteriota > Cyanophyceae > Nostocales > Nostocaceae > Anabaena > Anabaena sp. CCY 0017. The sequence continues at coordinate 20,192 of NZ_CAWUDG010000041.1, forward strand.
AACTTGTAAATAAGCTCCTGTAATACTACGCGCTCCTTCATAAGTTGCATCAGCACAAAGACTGACAAAACCAAGTAAAATCACAAACCTCAACGCGGCCGACTTCTGTGGCATACTCCATGATTGATAATTAGACATCTCCACATTGAAGCATGGGTTCTAAGTCAGTCGGCACAACTAAACATAACTATGTAACAAAATGTAAAATCACCAAAACCCTTGCGTATCGCTAAAGCGTATTGCAAAAAGTGGTAGGGGTTTAGCATTGCTAAACCCCTACGAAATATGTGCTTTTTAGCCTCATACATATTTAGTATTTTTTGTCAATGCGTAACTCCTAATAACATACATTGAAATTTTCACGCCGACTTACGTAGAACAACAGTTGGCTTTACAGATAATACGGGCTTCACTGCATCGGACGCACCAAAATCATAGCTGATGCTAACATTAAATTTACTTTGTTGGTAAAAAGTGGTGATTTCTGCTATCACATCTTTTATAGTGGCTGCCGCAGACACAAATAAGTTCGTGTTTGACTATGCTACTAAAGGGAGTGGAGTAATCAACAGCAAGATGATTGCCAGTGTCAAACTAGTAATTACTATGACAATCAGACTGAAAATCGTCTTCTTTTCTGACAAAGAGTAGACTAAGTAAACTTTTTGCGTAGAATCAAAGCTTGATGGGATTTTACCAAAATTATTCAAAATAACCAATTTTATTGGTAATGTTATGCCAAGAAAAGAACAAGGATGGGTTACATTTCAAACATCTGAAGAAGAGCGCAAAATTTTAGAGGAGTTTTGTCAACATTCTCAACGCACAAAGACAGAAATTCTTCGAGAATTGGTACGTAGTCTAGATGAATACACTTCATCGGCTTCATCACCAATACCAACCAAGTCCAGAGAAAAGAAAAATGCTGATTCTTTGGAAGTAGAAAATATTCCCCCTAAGCGACCTCTTAAAGTAAGTTCTCGGAATATTCTCAAAGGTGTCGTGAAACAAGTTGTGAGAGGGGAAGTTAGCACTCAAGTAACATTGAGGGTTGTGCATGAAGTTGAGTTAACTTCAATTATTACTACAAACGCAGCAGACGAGTTAGAAATAATCGAAGGTACAGAAGCTTATGCGGTGATTAAGTCCAATGATATTGCTATTGCTAAGGATTAAAGGAAAAGGTGATGATTACCAAAAATGCTCAATTTTATATTCAATTTAGGGACTTCCAAGCAATAAAATCACCAAGTACGTGAATAATAATCATTATTAGGTGGGGAAGGAGAAGCCCCCGCCTGCCGCTTCTCCTTCCCC
>NZ_CAWUDG010000042.1:0-20582 GCF_963920885.1 Anabaena sp. CCY 0017
TAAAAGTATTTATATTTTAATCAAGTGTACCTCATAATAGACGGAAGTGCTGTATCTCTGTCTTGAATATATCCACAAACACCACACTCGTGAACTCTAATATCAAGTGTTTTCTTGTGTTGATGACCACATTTAGGACAAGTTTGACTAGGCTTTACTTTCTTAGTTGGAACTTCCACAAACACACCACCAATTTGTTCTACTTTGTACTTGATGGTACTGCGTAGCATTCCAAAACCTACATCGAGTATCGACTTATTCAAACCAGCTTTTTGCTTTTTGCGTTTGGTCACTGAGCTTTGCCGAAGTGTACCTTTTTTAGCCTTACTGGTCATGTTCTTAACTTCTAGTTTCTCTGTGGCAACGAAGCTATTAAGAGTGTTCCAAGTAAAAAATGATCCAAAAGTTTAGTCACTTCGACAAAAGATTTCCACAAACCATTTTTTCAAAGTTGGTAAGCGGGAAATCTGCTCTTCGATTTGCTCCATTGCTTGTTGTGTAAGTTTAACTCCTGTATGATAAATTTTCTCAACCAAAGTAACTACAGGATTTTTGCCCTTGAAAGTTAGGGTAGAAGCAAACCGGAGTACGGTGTCAACACTGTCGAGTAAGCTACCACGCCAATGTTGCTCAAGCCAACCAAAAGCGCGTTCGACAGGATTATATTTACTGTGATAAGGAGGATAATAAGCTAGTTGAATTGTTAGTTGAAATTTCTGAGCGAACTCAAGGATACGATACATGAACTGAGTCCGTCGGGAATGGTTTTCTGGCCCATTATCTTGGTTGATAACCAATTTATGAATGTGAGCAAAGCGGTCTTTGACACTCATCCACCACTGCTCAAGAATATCAACAATACAATCAGCAGTTAGTTTCGACTGTACGAAAAATAGAAATAATTCGCTCCCTTCAGGCAGAAAAATGCCGTAAGGGGTAATTGCTGGAAAAGTTGAAAAGTCGTGGTCGTATGCCACAGTTTTGGCACGGGTCTTTCCGCCTCTGTCGAACTCTCCAATTTTGATTCCCACCTTGGCATCTATAGAAATTCTCAATGTTGTTGCGTCATCATCTGCTTGCTGATTGATGCGGTTAACTTCTTTAAAGATGGCTTCTGTTTCTGGTATCTGTTTGATTGGTTTTGTTTTAGCCACCCTTTTTAATCCATAACCTAGTTGATTTAATCGTTGTCGAATTACCTCCGCTGTTGGGAGTTCTTGATCTTGATACCCTTTGATTTCTATCAACTGATGACGAACTTGCGCTGCTGATAGTCTTGTATACAAACGGGTACTATCAAAACTTGGGTCTGTTTGGCTTTGTGGCTCTACAATTGAGCGTATATCTGACAGTAAGTTTGGCAATCTATGTTCAATTGGTTTGCTGCCTCTGAGTCGGAATGAGTCTGCTATCGACATTCCATGCTCTAACTCTTGCATCCCTTTCCGAATTGTCCGTCTATTCCATCCTAGTTCTCGTTCTGCTATTGTTGCTCCTCCTCGTCCCCATCCCTTCACCACCTCTGCCATGAATTGTCTTCGGTCACTTCCCTTCAGCTTTTTTGCTGTCTTGATAGCCATATCTTTGAGATTGGCACAAATCGAAGGGGCTATTTCTTTACTTGGGCAGCGTTCTGCAACTCCTCAAAGAAGGCAGTCCTACCAATATCATCCACCGCAGTTAGAACTGCAAGCGTATCAGGGGGTAAATCTGGCTAAAAGATTGGGTGTGGATTTAGCTACTTTAGAGCGAGAACGAAATAATCAGAGTTCTAAGGACTTTGAAAGATGGTGCAGGTCGAAAGATCCTGGTTCTGTTGGGTGGCGTTTTGGTGACGATGGACTCTTTCATCCAATTAAATGATGGAACACAGTTGTTTAGTCCGCAACAATTGGGGATTATCTCTTGAAGAAGGCAGCTTCATTTTGGCGTGGTATCTTGACGTTTTGAGTCTGAAAAATGATTTGAAAAGCAATATCTCTGCCTGACTGCTTCAAGACGAGCAGATAAGCAACAGCATCATCACGTCGGCGAAATCTTTGTACAACAATATTTTCTTGGTTGGGAAGATATCGGACAATACACCAAGGTTTTAATTGCTCAGAATAAGTCATATCATACTCCTTAACAATACTGTTAAATCAGTATTTAATCTGCTTTGCCATCACCAAGATTTAGCTCAAATGAGGCTGAAAAATCTTGATTTACTCTAAATCTGCGTAAGCAGACTGTTAAGGGAGCATCTGAGCTTTTTAACAGTTACCAGTCAAATAAATTCAAAATTAAAGACAATTAGTGGGAGCTTGTAGCTTGCTTGGCGTAGGGTAATCGCCACTAAACAATTCGCGCATTATCAATTCAAAAAAGGTCAATGTGGGTAGTTTTCCTCCCCCACTATATCGACGTTAATTGAAAGCCGATTAGTGGTAGGCGTTGGTGGCGGGCTTGATAACTGTTGACTGATAACTGATTCACCAGGTATTTGATGCCTTAATATCGATAACAACGGGAATAGGGGAGAGAAACTTTTGGGCAGCAGCCACCATACAATTGTGTAAAATATGGCTAACTTGGTCAATCATAGTCTCTGGACATTCCAGTATAATTTCATCATGGACAATGCAAATCAACTTGGCATTAGTCTCAGCCAATGGTTGGAAAAGTTTAGCCATAGCCAATTTGTTAATATCAGCATTTAGACCTTGCACAGGATGATTAAGCATTTCTGCTAACCTGGGCTGCGAAGCCCACTTGCGCCTTCTCCCAGCGAGGGTACGGCTTTCCTTAGTCCCCCGGATATAAGCTCGTTTGATAGTTTCATGCCACTCAGCCACCCCAGAATAAGCATGAAAAAACCGCTTTCTAAAAGCCTTTGCTGCTGCGAGTGTCATCGTTACCCCATATTTAATTTCGGCATAGATGCAAAGTTTGGCAGCCCCCATACCGTAGATTAATCCGAAGTTAACAGCTTTAGCCAATCGGCGATCCTCTTGAGTAACTTGGCTGATAGGCTTACCAGTCACCAGGGCGGCTGTGAGTCGATGCAAGTCAGAACCTTGACGGTAGGCTTGCCGCATTCTAGAATCACCGCTAAGACGAGCCACAATCCTTAACTCAATTTGTGAATAATCAGCTGTTAAAATTTGGTAGCCTGGTGCAGCAATAAAGCAATTTCGAGCCGCAGGATCACGGGGAATAGTTTGCAACGGTGGGTGACGACAGGAGAATCTACCAGACCTAGCTCCTAATTGGTAGTAGTTTGGGTGAATTCTGCCTGTTTTTGGGTGAATGTGTTGAGGAAGGCTATCAGTAAGTGTAGTTGTGATTTTGGAGAGGTGGCGATAATCCAAAAGTGCCTGAATCACCGGATATTCCTGGGCTAAAGGAATTAAATCTTTTTGGTTAGTTGATTTGAGGTCAATGCCCATAGCCTGGAGAGCAGCTAAAACTTGCTGGGGTGAATTAGGATTGATAGTATCCGTGAGTTCTGGTAGTAGGGACATTTGAGCATTACCAGCCAGATGCAGTTGTTTAAGCTGTTGCAGTGCTGTGGTTTTTTTAGCCTCTAACTTGGCACCCAATATCTGCCATTGGGACAAGTCAAACAACATTCCATTCAGTTCCATTTGAGCCACAACGGGCATACAGCGAAATTCTAGTTGGGCGATTTTGAATAATTTCGCTTGTTTTAATTTCTTCAGCAAAATGGGGTAAAGTTGCAACAATATGGCAGCATCCCAGGCAGCATACCGCAATTGTGCTTGGGTAAACGGTTGATGCCAATCGCTCATTTGTTGGGTTTTGTCGAGTTGAATATGCAACAGTTGAGCAGTGACATTTTGTAAAGATGCACTGGTTTTGATTCCAGCATTCAAAACTTGGTAAGCAAGTTGAGTATCGAAGAAACGCCCATTCGGTTTAAGTCGGGCTTGGGTGAGAAATTGCCAGTCAAACTTGGCATTATGAGCAATTTTGAGCGCCGAGTTACCAAGGAGTTTTTTTAAAAGTGAGCGATGGCTTTGAGGAATAGCTGGTAAATCAATCAGCACTACCGGATGGTTGGGTACAGCTATTTGCATCAGTTTAATAGAGTCAGTTAAAGGGTCAAGTCCTGTAGTTTCACAATCTATGGCTAAAACTTCTGATTTCAACAAAGGTGGGAGAACCAAATTAAGAGTTGAAACATGGGAAACAAGAGTATATTCTGGAGGATGAATCATCTGGTGATTTGTATTGATTTCTGCAAGCCATCATGAATTAACTTGGAATTTGCCACCAAGAAGCGATAGCTTATATATATACTCAGTTGAAAATATTCCGGTGTTACAAGGATAAAAGAGAGGTAAAAAAGAGTGAATATTCCTCTCTTTATCTGTTTAACTGAATTAACTTTTATCTGTTTAAGCCATGCTAGAATGGTCAAGATTTAGTCGCTCAGATATCAAAGCAGTAGGTGCTAACTCTTGAAGAATGGTTGCTCCCATTTCGGGTGCCAGTTCTAAACGATGCTGAATTTGGGCTTGCAACCAAGCTAAGGTCACACTTTTACCATTGATTTTTTGTGGGATAATTAAGTCAGGATTTCGTTGGGAAGCTTTTTTTATGGCACTGGCAATTTTTCTAGCTGTGCGTAAATCAATTTTTGCTATATCAATGCTCACACAGTTGTCTGTTTCCGGTGACGATTCTGATATAATACTGTTAGTTGATGGCTGGGGATTGTCCACATTCAGAGACTCCTGAAGAGGACTAAATTCAACGTGCAATTGCTCAGAAGTTGAACTGTTGAGAGAAGATTCAATGTTAAGTGTAACTTGATGCCATAAATGGACTAAGCCACAGATAAAATCAACAACAATCACAATAGCAGCAAAGGCTATAATAGCAATGAGCAGGTAATTTAAAACTTCTTGAATTTGTTGAGTATTCATGGTTTCTAGGTTGAGAATATTTGTTCACAAAACCAGAAGCAATTGCTTCAAATTTAACATAAAGTTAGACTGGGGATTAGGTACTAGTAGCGCCGTGAAGTCAAAATTCAGCAGGGGCATATTGCAAGATGCCCGTACAAAAGCTGATAAAATAGGCTGTTCATTGATTTAAAATGGTTGTGCTATTTCCGCCAACCTGTACTAAGGACTGGGGATTTTAGATTGCACTTTCATCTACCTTTCATCCAAAATATTCGCCGCTTTGCTAACGCCAATCCCAAATTGTTTGCCAATACCTCATCCCCAATCGCTAATTTAAAACAAGCTAATTTGCACAGTTGAATTGGCAAAAGTTTGAGGAGTTGGTGGATTTTTAGTTGAGTCTAATTTAGACTTGATCAAACGCTTACCCCATCCTTCTTGTTTTGCGTGTTGAACAACGCTGCGGCGAATTGATTTACTCAGATAGTTGAATTCATTTTTTACCCGATTAAAATGAACAGTGGGATAACTGCTCATATTCTGTGTCGCAGCATCACCGAGTGATTCATAAAAACTCTGGCAATTTTTGGGTAATTTATCATGTTTGATTAACACCTCATTTCCTAGCCAAATATAAAGGTCAGCATAGTCTCTGTGTAAAGGTGCTTCGTAAGTTGCAGGCATGATGTAAGTGAGAACTTCTGCGGCTGTAGCATATTCACCAATTTGATTGTTTTCGTATTCAGTGCAAATCAGTTCTAAACGCTCTTGAATACAAGCAAACTTTAGCCACTGGGGAATCATATCACTCCAAGGACTGCGATGAATTACTAACGGACCGGCAAGGTAGCGAACATGATGCCGAGAAAATTCAGCGATTTCTAAAAGGCACGCCAAGATTTCTTTAGGTGTGTCTAAGGTTGCCAGAATTTGCAACAACTTTAAGGTATTGGTTGGCAGTTTGGCACTATTACCATTACTGATTTCTGCCATGACTTCTGAGGGAATGAAATTTATTTGCTCCATTTGTCATCTCGATATGAGCGCATCACCAAAAATAGCCAATAGGCTAAAAAATTAATATCCAATTGGTTGATGCAGATGCTTGATAAATCTTTTTACGCTGGCATTGATAGATTTTTGAGGTCATGCCAATGAACAACGAACCGACAATTAACCAACAACTTGATGATGAGCCAAGTGGCTCTGGTAAGACTGGTAGTGGTTATCAATCTGAAGCTGACAGTGTGGAACAATCAATTTCTGAAGATACTGATAATCCTTGGGTAACAGATAATTTTCAAGATGGTTATCAAGAGAATGTCTTTGAAGTAAACTTTGGGGATACACCTTATACAGAATCTGCGGCTCATCCCAATCCTAAGTTGCCAGGATATAGTTCTGGTTCTGGTTATAAGTCTCAAAAATGTCAACAGTCAGCATCCCCAGAGCTAGAATTGTGAATCATATTTTCGCGGCAAGCTCCACTCCAGTAGTAACCAGAAATATAGTTTTTGTTCAAGAGTTTTTGTTCACGCAAATACGGGAGCTAATTGAGGTGTCACTTAATTTTGGATTTGGGATTTACGTCAAATCAATTCAAAATTATCAATGCAAAATTAAAAATAAAAAACCGAATCTTTGTGCATTTTGAGTTTGGCATTTTAAATTGCCAAAGGGCTTTATGCATCACTCTTAAGTTGGAAAATCGGAATCATGAACATCCCCAAAACATGGATATTTATTCTGGTTGTCATTAGTTTTATGATTTATGGTGTGGCGACACCAGCTTTAACCAATAGATTTGATGATGGCAATTTACCAACTAAAATTGTAGAGGTGGCAAATCCGCAATCTCGATTGCCTGCAACTAAAATTTTGCTGCCAGACTGGAACCGGATTTCTCTGAGCCAATTACCGGGAATCGGTCAATCTGGTGCAATTGATGGCAGTCCCTACAGCCAAGCTCTGGGTTATGACCTGAGTCGCACTTGGAATGTGGGTATGACTCCTGACCAGTATTTGAAGTTGGGAGATATCAGCGAAGCTTTCCAGGCAGAGGAGTTTTCTTTGCAGGCGATTGCGCTCCGCGCACACCCGCAGGCCATCGCCCTTCGCACCTGGCCAGAGACCACTGACGAGTTTGACAGTATAGATTTAAACAAAATACCTTTGAGTGAATTTCCCCTGATTGGTGAGCAGACATTGAGCCATTTAGCTGAAGTTGTTCCAGAATTAGCGCAAACATCAGTTAAAGACATTACACCTGTTGCCAAGTTACTACAGTCTCAGGGAATTGCTGCATCTAATTTAACATTAGCTCAAGTATTAACACAGTATGAAGTTGGACAAAGGAAATTAGAAGAAATTGATTTATCACAGTTTCCGCTCACTGCCATTCCTAATGTAGATGCAGTCCAAATCAAAGAGTTGAGCAATTGGATGAACAGTTTTGTCAAAAATATTCCTGGTTTGGGGGCAGTACCGTTAGCATTGATGCCCAATCCGATCACGAAAATTGGTAACTTGGTCATGCGGATTGATGCAGTCTATGGACGAGCCGAAAATCGGCGTAACCAGACAATTTCTGGCTCAGACGTGCAAGGGTTTTCTGTGCCTTGTACTCAAAGAGACTGTGCTTATTTAGAACTAGATGATTTAGAAAATGCAGGTCGTGGCGAGCGCAGTTTACTCGAAGGTAAGCAGTGGATTTCCGGTAAATACCAGGAAGTAGAAGGGGGCTGGGGTATCCTCAAGGCAGTTAACAACGGTCGGGAACCAACAGGAAGGCTACCTTTTGGTAAAGCGTTTAAAGTAGTGGTGATGGAACCTGATGAAACTACAGATACGGTAGATACAGCTTTATTCTTGCGCTTTTGTGCTTGGCGGATGGGCTGTACACCTTACTTTATTGGGCCAATTCCTTTTTTCAGTTACAAGGTCAATGCTTTGATGTTTGTCGGCAATTTGGACAGTGGGAGTCAGTCGAGTTCCCAGACGACTTCTATCCCCACGGGTGCAAAAACACAGGTGAGTAGTAATTCTGCTGAAAATGCGACAGGGACAAATCAAATGAATCCTTGCAATTTCACCAGTCCGCATGGCTCAATGAGCAGTCAATCAGGGGATGAGATAAATCTGCGTTCGCTGGGAAATGCCATTGCGAAAATTGAAAGTGCTGGTAGTGGAGATGACAGAGCTATCGGTGTGTATACTTGTGCGGATCAGGGTTTAAATTGTGGTCGCGCTCTTGGTCGTTACCAGTTGATGAGTTATAACCCCTATGCAGTGGAGTTAATTGTTGCTAAACCAGGAGGACAAGAGTTTCTGAGTCGAGTCGAGCAAGGATATAAACCTACAGAGGCGGAACTGTTTCAGTTCTTTCCAACGGCTGACCAAGAACAGGCATTTCTGGCTGATATGGCTGATAAAATCGAGGTAACTCAAGCTGAAATTGACCCCACTACCGGGGAGCATTTTACTGGCGAGCGCCTGATTGAGCGAGTAGCTCAAAAGCATTTTGGTGGTAATTACAGTTTAATTGATGGAAGCGGTTCTGATGCTTTTGGTCGTCTTAGCCTGAAAGATTACGGCAAAACTGCTTTAGCTAATTATCGTCACAGCCATGACCACAGTCAAACCCTCACCTGTGTCCCCAGTGGACAGCGATTTGCATATGAACTCAAGCAATCCTGAAAATAGGAGGGAATACTGATGACAAATTTAGCTAAACCTTCCATGATTTCACCCCATGAGGTCAACCAAATACCTGAAACTAAGTTGTATTCAAAAACACACTTGGGGCAAGCTACAGCAGAAGAGACAAAAACTCTTGATTCTGCCTTGATTCAACAATCTCAAACAGTGCATACCACTGGTGATCAATTACCAAAACCTTCCATGAGGATACGTTACTGGGTATATTGGTTTCGTGTTGGTTTAAGTATCTTTTTACTGCTTTCTATGTTGATGGGTTTAGGAGGCTGTAGCGTAAATGCGGCAACGGTTACTTGGAATCCAGCTGTTAATGTTGTACCTGCTTCTGTATTGTCACAAGTAATTGTAGAAAATACTCAGTTAAATCCCCAAGCTGCTGCTAAAAATATCCGAGCTTGGAGTGTTACCGGAAAAGACGGCAAGTTGACAGTTTTTGACTTCAACACTCCAGATGTTTGCGGGAAGTTGGGTTGTTTGTATGTTGGTTACTGGTTCAGACAAAATCAACCAATAATTCAGGTATTATTGCGTTATTTTTCGCCCAATTTACCACCAGGAAGTCAGTTGTTGGCAGTAGGAGAAAACCGAGGTAGGGCATTACCATGTATTCAGGTACTGCAAACAGCACAAAACCAACTCCGGCAATTAAATTATTGTTTCAATAATGATAGCTATACACTTGCTGGTAGTCAACTTTTTGCTCCTGCTAAGAGTTCTCAAAGTTAATAGGTTGACATTTTTTTACATTGTTTAGTGGCGATTACCCTACTCTAAGCAAGCTACAAGCTTCCACTACTTGTCTTTAATTTTGAATTTTGCATTGATAACTTTGAATTTTGAATTGATTTAACCCCTATTGCACTAGGTAAAATCTGCCCTAGTTTTCTGACTACGACAGATTTTTCGATTCAAAACAGGCAATATAATTGCATTGAGTTATTCTTGATCATCTTCCTGAAATTCAAAGTCATCATCGTCTAATTCATCTGCTAAATCGTCGAGTTCATCCAGGAAGTCGTCATCTTCATGCTCAATTACTTGTATTTTGCGAGGTGGCTTGGTTGCTGGTTTGGATTTACGCACATTTTGAGTTTTGTTTCTATTCTTGCTATTCTTGTTTGGTTGCAACACTTCCACGTCTACAGACACCGATTCTCCGGGTAAAGATGGCAGAGATTGCAATTCGTTAAAACCAGCGATGGCATCATGCTGTTGCCAAATTAAAGCTTTAGCTGTGGGTGTACCCAAATAAAGTTGTGGCAAATTTTCAACTGTGGGTTTCGTGTAATCTACAGTTTTACAACAGTTATGTTTATTCTTGCCTTCACCTTCTTTAACTGCTTTGAACTCAAGTTCCAGCACGCCTAAACTCCGCCATCTATCACTTTTACCACTAAATGGTACTTGAAAATAGTCAGCAAAGGTCTTCTCTAATGAGCGATAAAATTCTTCACGTACTGACTTAAAACTCCAAAGAGCAACATTTTTGAACCGAACAACAACAGGATTAGTGTGTAATGGTTGATTATTATCATCCAAAAATATCAATGCGTGTTCTGAACAGACATCCATTGTTTTCTTGTCAAGGCTATGTTTATAATCGTCATAAAGCCCTACAAAGGAACCACCCAAATCTTCAACATCTGATTTATAACGGATATACTCTGGTGCAAAACCTAAAACAAGTACCTTGGCTTCAGTAATTAATAGTCCGGTAACATCTTCAGTCAAGGTGACAGTAGTTAAATCGTCTTCTTCCGGGATATCCAGCCAACCAGCCTTTTCTAACTGGTCTTCTGGAATCAAAAGTCCCGCAGGTTTATCGTTAACGACAATACCATAGGGAAGAATCGGTTTGCGAACTTGGTTATAGTGATCATCGAAGAGTTCTGGGTCAATTTCAAAGTCTGTTTCTTCAAAGGTAGAAGCTTCGGTATCACTGGCTCTGGTTCTGGGAGTTTTAGGTTTAGAAGCGGTGTTTTTGGCAGTTGATTGATGGGGGCGATTAGAGTTGTTTGTCACTTTGGATTTCACCATTGGACTACATAAATAATGATTGTCCAAGGTATGAGGCGTTAGCCTCAAAATTTAGTGATTAAATGGCATAAAATTGTAGCTAAGTGAAATCCCTAAAAAAATGTCCATCAGGTCAATTACTTAGCTTGGACTTGGTAGCTAAAATTTCTGGTAAACGCATTTTTCATGACTATGAACCTTTACCAGAAGTATCTACCAGACAGCCATATTACTGCTAACTCGACATTAATTGAGGTGTCACCTTACCCAGCACCCCTAGCCAGTATCGACTTTGGCCAGTTACTTCAAGAATATAATAATCCCCAAGGTTGGATGATGATCGGTGGAATGCTGTTTGTTTTACTGTTCTTACAAATCAGTGGTACTGGTCAAGGTAAAATCACTACTGGTAAAGTCTGCGGTGTCAGCGAGAAACTAGCAGCAACTAATTTAGCACTCCAGCAAATCAAGCAGCATCAACACAATAAAGTGACTCTGTGGTCTGGTACGCCTCGCTATTGGGCTAAAGGCAAAACACGGGGGTTAATGGCTAATTTACAAATTATCCTGGGTGCAGCACCGACAGTTTGGTTTCCCAATGCTGAACGGGGAACACTGGTAATAGGTGCGCCTGGGTCAGGTAAAACCTACTCTACTATCGACAGGATGCTGGAAAGCTCCATGCAGCAAGGTTTCCCGATTATCCTCTACGACAAAAAGGGAGACCAGCTACGACTCCATGCACCCTTAGCAGCACGTTATGGTTACAAGGTGCGTGTATTTGCCCCTGGTGAACCATTTAGCGGTGTCATCAATCCTTTGGATTATATGCGTGATGCCCGTGATGGAGTGATGGCAGGGGAAATTGGCCAAGTGATTAACCGCAATGCTGCCAGTGGGGGTAAAAGTGATGAGTTCTTTGCAAAAGCTGGGGACTTGTTAGCTAAAGCACTGTTGCAGTTAGTTAAGGGTTCAGCTTACCCAGATATGGCGATGCTGTACGCTGTGCTGCGGTTGCCGAAATTGGTGCAACGTCTTGACCATGCGGTACAGTCTCAAAGGTTGGATGAGTGGGTCGCAACTTCATTTATTCAATTTTTGAGTGCTAAGGATGCCGAAAAGACTATTTCGGGAATTTTGACCACAGCCGCAGGGACTTTTTCATCTTTTATTCAAGCTGATTTGCTACGGGCATTTATCGGTAAATCGGATATTCCCACTCAGCTGTCAGGTAGAGAAATGGTGGTGTTTAAGCTGGATGATGAACGCCGCAGTGTGGTGGGGCCGCTGTTGGCAGTTGCCATGCACTTAATGATTGTTGGTAATTTGAGCCGTCCCCGCAAAGACCCGTTGATTATTTCTTTGGATGAGTTGCCATCTATCAAATTAGACAGATTACCACAGTGGATTAATGAGTATCGTTCCAATGGTGCTTGTTTTATCTTGGGTATCCAAAGTTTAGAACAACTTTACGATATTTATGGCGATAAAATGGGAAGTGCGATCGCCTCAGCTTGTAGTACTCATGTTTTATTTAACCCTGGTAACTACAAAACGGCTGAGGATTACTCCAAACGCTACGGTGAGAAAGAAGTGCTGATTAAAAATCGTACCACGGGGCGATCGCTTGGCGGACAAATGAGCCGTTCAATTAGCTTCTCTGAGAACTTGCAAAAAATGCCTGTAATCAGTGCTGATGAAATATTGAAGTTTCCGCAAGGTAAATGCGTAATTACCAGTCCTGGTTATAGTTCCGGCGGACAAGCTTCTATTCCCTATCCTTTAATTATTCCCGTATCCAAAGCTGATAAAAAAAGAGCAGCCGAAAGTGAAACTCTTTGGGAGAAACAAGTTAGACCTGCTTTGTCAAATCAGATGACAATACCTGATCTGAAAATGCTGACACAAGCACTGTATGAACGAATTGAAGCAGCCGGGCGAATGTTGCCATTACCAGATGAAGATGTCGCACCTGCACCGGAATCTCATGATAGCGAACCTGATGTTTTGGAGAATTTTCCCCCACGAGTCTATCAAACTCCTGGATTACAAGGATAGAAAACGGGCATGGTAGTTCATATGATAATTTCAGAAATATCGTCTAAATTTACCATTGATGATAATTCCTGATTGGCTTGATTTGATGTTAAATTATTGTCTTGAGTTTGACTGAGTAATTTAATTAACCATCGCTCTGTCTGCTTATGCTGCTTTTGCTTCCAGCGTATATCTAATCTTTGGGGTGGTTTAACAGGATGTACTGCTAAAATCACCAGTTGCATTTGGTTAGGAATAACTGAGTATTGTCTAGCCGTAGTCCACAACTTTACCCGGTCTTGCCAGCTTAACTGAGGATGACGCACAGCCCATTCATAAAGTCTGGGAATACCTTGTTTAAAGGCTATATTTGTGATAACTTGAATAAAATAATTATCGCTCTGAATTGCCAGAGGCGCAATCACTGGGTTATCGACTAATAACTTCTTACGAGTTTGAAAAAGTTCTGGTGCAAGTTCCTGTATTTGAGTCAGCCACTGAGCAATTTGAGGATGGGCATTTAATAAAGGTTCTACAGGCAATCCTAAAAAGAATTGTTTCATCAGCAAATGGAAGTTATCTGCAATCATAGGGTCAAAACCAGAGCGATTTGGCTGATATTTTTGATTGGGTAATAAGATTTGTTGTTGAGTTTTAGTAAGTTGTTGAATATCAGCAAGATTAATTACTGGCATGGTGGAGATAAAATTACATCTCTCCCATGCAGCGATAAGCTGCTACTGTCTTCTGTAGTATTTTTGTAATTAAATCGCCTCAGCTTCCGCAAGGGGTTTCTTCAGAAGAATAGGCATTATCTGGACTGTTTCTCCTGCCGTTGCTGTTGTGCTTTAACAATGATTTCACTCATGTTTAAAGGTGTAGATTCTCCACTATCAATACCTTGTTCAATTTCTCGTCGTAATTCAGCCAGGCGTATTTGTTTCAGGGCATCCTGTTCTTTGAGTAACCGTAGCCCTTCCCGAATCACTTCACTCGCGGAAGTATACATACCGCTTTCAACTTTAGATTGTACCCACTTTTCTAGTTCGATAGTTAGAGAAACGTTCATGTGCAACCTCTAAAAAAGCTTGTACTAATAATTGTACTGGGAATAACAGAAAATAACCAACTTTGTTATTGTGCTGTTCCTATCATCCCAGTTTAATGTAATTATTTATCGGGTGTAGAGATTTTGCGGGTCAGTCTGGTTGGCGCAGCATCTCGTAAGCGACGATGCTACGCCCCACCGGAAGCGATGGTCTCCGACCGACCGGAGGTTATGGCATCCAATAGCACTAAACCCATTTGCTTCAATAAAGCAGTATTTCCATCAGGACAGCCATGCTGAATTAGGCACTTAGCACAACCAGTATCACAATGACAATCTCGTGCTATGACCCCAGCCGCATCAGCCAGGTTTGGCAGATGTTTAAACACAGCTTCCGCCGCACCATTGCCGCCATCACTGGTATCATAGAAATAACCCGTGTAATTGTGATTTTCCCCAATTTCCTGCACCACTGTAAAATTTACCTGTTTGGGGTCAACTCTAGCCACTAGCTGTAATGCTCTCATAATTTGATGCCCAAAGCTGTGGATAGCAATCAAAATACTCGAATATTCCCACAACTGTTGATAACCAGGGGGAATCGGTTCTCCACTGCGAGTCAGACGGGTTCTGGTGGTTTTAGCAAATTGCTGGATGTATTCCCGCGCACTTGAGTTCATCGTTACTTTCACCATTGGGGCGGAAAACTGGGTGAGAAAAGGCTGCTCAAACTTTTCTTCAGACAGGGTTTTCACAATCACAGCTTTGCGGGTGAGTTTGTGACAAAGGGGACAACGCTGGTGTTGCGGTAAAGGTTCTTTGTAGTTAAGACACCGCTTATTCAAACAAGTCTGCTCATAAATTTGCGTCATTAAATTGTAACCACTGGTAATGTGCTTAACTTCACCAAAACTCAGTTCCAGGGTTAAGTATTCTTGACAGTTGTCGATTTCACAATTTGGAGAAAACAGCAATGGTAATTTTACTGGGTCAGTTAGCACCGTCAGGCTACTGGTTTGTGATTCTGTACCTGCAACGGTAAAAAGTGGGCTATCTGCTATCTGTTTTAATATGGCTCGTTTACTGTTGAGGTCGAGGGAAATGCACTGATAAGTTAGCATTTGTCCATGAGCATCTTGTCGTTTGTAGATGGCTTGGGGATGAACTTCACGGTGAGCAATGTCTGCGGAGATTTCTTCTAGTTCTTCCCCTGATGTGGCATCTACTAACTTGATGGTAGTTTGAGATAAACCACCCCGAAAGTTCACATCTTTATGGGGATATCCTTTAGCCCACAAGCCATTGCGACCTTTATTCAGATGTCCTTGGGCTAACAAAAGTTTTGCGACATCGAAAGCGGTTGTGCCAAAATAGTGTTTGATTTTGTGGGTGGGGATGCCTGTTTCTGCGGCTGCACACATCAAATGCTTGGCGGCAAAGATGGGATATTGGTCATTAAAGAATACTTCTTCCACTTCTCCAGATACCAGCATTTCTGGATGTTCTGCTACGTAGCAGTCAATGGGATTGAGGGCGTTGGGAAGCAGCAGGGTGATTCCAGGCTGAGAACGTCCGGCTCGACCACTGCGTTGCTGATAGGCCATTTTGGAGCCTGGCCAGCCCCGTAATACACAACATTCTAGTTCTGGTAAGTCAATTCCCGCTTCTAATGCTTCTGTGGCAATAATCCATTTAATTATACCTGACTGGAGTTGGTTAACTACTTCTGCCCGACGCTCAGAGGTGATGCCACTGTAAAATGCGGCTACTTGGTGGGATTTTAACAGTTCTGTGACTTCCCGGACACTGCGGCGAGAGTTACAAAAGGCGATACCTGACTTACCTTGATGGTGTAAAAAGTGAATGATTCCCGCAGTGTCGGCTGTTAAATTATAACTAGGTTGAGTGACAATTACTTGTCTGGGTGGTGAAGCGGCTCCACTTTTGCGAATCCAAATCAGGGGTTTGGGGTTGAGTTTAGTGGGTTTTAAGCCAGAGATTTTCAGTGCTAGTTGTTTAGGATTACCACAAGTGGCGCTGAGGAAAATAAATTGCAGTTTCTGGGAGTCACCACCGTAATGGTCTACGGCTAGTTTGATGCGCCGCATTAGCCATGTCATATTTGCGCCATAGCTGCCGGCAAGGGTATGTGCTTCGTCAATCAATATATAGCGCAGTCGCTGATAAAAGTTTGCCCAAGGTGCAGATTTCCAGGTTTGCTTGAGTTGAAAGTGGATTAATTCGGGAGTTACACCTAATATATGCGGTTCACTTTTGAGGATTTGTTCTCGTTTTTCTGATTTGACATCTCCGGTGAGCATTGCCATGACAGGTCGAGATTTTGTGGGTATGCTGGAGAGTAGTTGCGAGATTTTATGGCACTGGTCTAGTGCTAAGGCTCGCAGTCCATAAAATGCTAAGGCTCGGTGTTCTTCATTGATGCAACCTTCGATAATGGCGGGGTATGTGCTGAGGGTTTTACCACTGGCTGTGGGAGAGGTGAGGATTAAACTTTTACCTTGTCTAATGGCGCGTAGAGTTTTTAGTTGGTGAGAGTAGAGTTGGTTAATTCCTAATGATTGCAAGGCTGTAATTAATTGCTTTGGTAGGTCTTGAGGGATATTTTTGAGATCAGGTTCTGTGGCGGGAATTGTTTGTTGCCAGAGTAATTCTTCACCGAGAAATTCGGTGATATCTGTTGGTTCAGTCAGATGGTGATTTGAGTGGGAATTTTCTGTAATGGGTGTGGTAGGTGGTGTCCAAAGGCTTTGCAGCAAGGCATTATAATTGGGCGTGTTCATGGCGGTGTTTTTCGCTCTTTGCCCTAAAAAATCCCCCAATGGGGGAAGATATTAAATTGACATAAGTAAACTCCGAATTCACATAGTTATTTTTCTATCAATGCAATAATAATTTTCCAAAGATTTATGATTTTGCAACGATGTGAGTCTCTGAAGGATGCTTATAATGAGGTTGATTAATGGTTGAACATAAATAATTAAATGAATTATCAGTATGTTCTAATTGCATATTCCGGGGTGCATTTAAAGCAATAACAGCATCTCCAATCTTTTCACAACGTTTGCAGTCGCAGGCGGCTGCTCCTTGAGCTAATATTTCTTTTAAATTATTGGCAATATTGATAAATCCTCTAGTATTTGAGTTTTTGGGTAGTTGAGAAGCAATTTGAACTAATTGCTCAATTTCTGGACGGTATTGCACTAAAAGAAATTGGTCAATTTGACATTTGCTTCGACAATTTTTTACATCTCCAAATTCATCAGCAAACTGTTTTAATCCAGCAGCCAGATTTTGTAAGTCAAGGATAAGCGGTACAAGGGCGCGGGTACAGGTGGTAGAATCAGTATTAGTATTATTAAACTTTTTTCTGAGTAGAAATTCAAACCGTTTGATATAAATTCCTAAAATCGAGATAGCTTTTTCTTTATCTTGAACACTACTAAAATTGAGTTGGTGTGTGCTAAACAGTTGGGGAATAAGCTGTAAAATAGCTTTAAGTTCGCTGGTTTTAAATCTATTGCTCCACAGTGCAATAGCATCCCCAATATTATTTATAGTTTCCAGGCGCAGCACAAAGTAGAAGGAAATAAGATTAATCAGATAACTGCGCCTCATTTCCATCTGTACGTAATTAGAAATATAAAGCGGTTGGTCATTAAATTGAGATTCAAAATATTGCTTGTAGACTTGCGTACTTAGTAACAAAGAACGTAGAACTGAGGTATCTAAAAAGTGTTCACGAATAGATGTATCATCCATTTTGTGTTATTCCTCGTCTTGGGCTATATCAGGGTTTTCGTCAAGTATGACACCGAACGGTAGGGTATCAAAGCCTAAGTTTTCCAGAGTTAAAATCGCTGTTTCGACTGATAAATTGTTGATTTTTTCTTGATTCACTAGGGATGTAAGTAGTTCACAAACTCCTTGGTATTGACGGGCATTATAGTCAATCCAACGGTTAGAATATGCCAGTGCATCATGCAGTGCAATTATCACTTCTGTATAGGGGTCAAAAGGTAATTTATCGCGCATAGCACGCATGGTACGCAGTAAATTATCTGCATAAACAGATGCTATGGGTTCTCCAGAGCAAGAGGAGAGTTTTTGTAAATCTATTAAGATATATTTGGTAATCTCTACTCCTGATACTTCTAAAACTTTCTGCTCAATATTCATTGTTTTTCTTCAATAATTGTTGAGGTTTTCAATTAGCTATTACTTTCTATTATAATACATATTTAACTGTACATTGAGGGAGATTTTATCATAGTTTTACTATGCTGTTGTCTGTTGATTCAGTAAAGAGATAATTTCTGGGATGAATTACAAAAATTTAGAGAGGTAATTGAGTCCGAGGGAATTATCTTTACTGATGATGATTTACGAGAGTAAAGCAGCACCAAAAACACCTAGAAGACGAACTAAAATTAAAGCTTTGCAAAACTGTTTTGAAAAAACCCAACTAGCACCTCCTGATATAAAATGAAATTAATCAGTTAAAAGAACCGCAAACATGGCGAAAAATTGCTTGCAGATTACTCATGAGGGAAATTCGATTCAACTTTCTTGGCAACGAGGACAAGCTAATCGTCGCACTGCATCAGCAGTACCTTTTGAGCATCCATTTGATGAAAAAGTATTAGACGATTTACGCTGGTATCTGGAAGACTACTTGCGTCAGCCCTATGGACTAGCCCCGGACATTGCCGCCAGGATTGAGCAGAAATTGCAGACTTGGGGAGAGCAGTTATTTGAGTTGGTATTTCGTAGTAGTGAACAAGCACGACAATTTTTTCAGGCTGCGACTTCTGAAGGTTTGAATCAGTGCGATTTGGTGATTATTTCTGATAATCCAGCAGTGCTAAATTTGCCTTGGGAATTGCTTTACTCACCAAGCGATCGCCTATTTCTCGCTCCTTCCTTAGCAGGTATGTCTCGCAGTCTCAGCGACTATCCTATTCGGGCAGAAATGGGAAAATTACCCCAAGATCAACTCAATATTTTGTTAGTAATTGCCAGACCTTATGGTGAAAAAGATATTGCCCTCAAAACCATTGCTCGTCCTCTTTTAGAGTCATTATCAAATATTCGGAAAAGAGTCAATATTAAAGTTTTGCGTCCGCCTAGCTTTGAGCAGTTTGAACGGGAACTAAATGATAAACCAGGATTTTATCATATTGTTCACTTTGATGGACATGGTAATTTTGACCCGGACAGCCAAGGATTTCAGCATAGCTTCGGTATTGCAGGACAAGGAGTTTTAATATTTGAGGCGTTTGATGGTTCACCACAAATTATCACAGCAGCGCAAATCGCTCAAAATTTAGCAGATTGTCGTGTGCCGATTTTTGTCTTGAACGCTTGCAAATCTGCTCAGGAGGGAGAAGGGAGTTTTTCTTCAGTAGCTACACGCTTAGTTTCTTTGGGAGCTAAGGGTGTAGTAGCAATGGCTTATAGTGTCTATGCCCAAGCTGCTAAACATTTTATGGGGCGTTTGTATGGGGAGTTAGCAGCAGGTAAAAACCTGTCAACAGCAGTTAGCGCAGGGCGAAAACAAGTTTTAAATCAGCCACACCGTCCTAGTCCCAAAGGAGATAAACCGCTACAAGATTGGCTAGTGCCAGTGCTATACCAACAAGAAAACTATACGCCTTTTACACCTGCAAATATAGTTGATAATATTGAAAGTTACTTTGAAGAAACTGTTAGTAATTTGGTGAATTTTCCCCAAGAGGGAAGCTACGGTTTTATTGGGCGAGATTATGATATTTTGCAGTTAGAGCGAGCATTTCGCCAAAACAATATTGTGCTGTTGCAAGGTATGGGAGGCGTGGGTAAAACTGAGTTAGCTGGCGGTTTGGCTCGATGGTTAGATGAGACTCAAGGACGCTCTTTGATATTCTTTATTTCCTTTGAACATGGCGCAACTTTAAGTAATGTTATCAATCAAGTGGGTAGGAAGGTTTGGGAAGATAAATTTTTCCAGTATGCGGCTGAGAAACAACAACAAGCTGTATTAAACTACTTAAAAAATAACGATTGTTTGCTAATTTGGGATAACTTTGAACCTGTAGCGGGGTTTCCAGCAGGAAATGAGCCGTTATTGAGTGCAAGTGAGAGAGAGAATTTACAACGATTTCTCAAAGATTTGCGTGGTAGTAAATCTTGGGTATTAATTACTAGCCGTCGTGAAGAATCTTGGCTTAATTGCGCTTACAGTTTAGTGAATTTGCATGGACTACGTGAGCAAAATGTAGAGGAATTAGCAGCGAAGATTCTGCAAATGGTGGGGGTAGATAGGGCGAAACTTTCCAAACAATATTTAGATTTGTTGAAACTTTTGGCGGGACATCCATTATCGTTGCGGGTGATTTTACCACATTTGAAAACGCAGAATCCATTACAGTTAATTGAAGCTTTGCGACTAGGATTAGATACTTTTTCTGGTGCTGAGGAAGAGGGGAGAGATTTATCTCTCACGGTGTCTTTGGATTATTCTTTTGCTAAGTTGTCGGAAAAGACGCGCCGACATTTACCGTTTTTGGGTTTGTTTTCTGAGAGAGTTAGCCTTGATTGGCTCTATTTATTCTCAGAAAGTTCTGATAACGAGTATGGACATAGCTATCAAGAAGTTTTTGGGACGCAGATGCAAAAAGCTGATTGGCTCAAAATTCTTCATGAGGCAACAGAAGTAGGTATTCTGGAACACATTGCTGAAAATCTTTACAAAATTCATCCTGCCCTGCCTTGGTATCTGCGTAAAAAGCTAGTTTATACGGGAGCAACGCGATTTTGTGAAGTCGGAGAAAAAACAAGCGATCGCAAAAACT
>NZ_CAWUDG010000043.1:0-19813 GCF_963920885.1 Anabaena sp. CCY 0017
CAGTTTTTGCGATCGCTTGTTTTTTCTCCGACTTCACAAAATCGCGTTGCTCCCAATCGAATTTTAGTTTGGTTAAATCTTGCCGTCTGGCCGCGCGATCGCAATAATCAAGAAAGCTGGCAACTGAATCGCTAATTGCTTGTAGGTCATCATCCAGCAATAATGACCCGCTACCCGGTTGCATAGGGCAGCGAATAGCTTTGTAGTTGGTTATTTGTTTGGCACTATAGGATTTGGTATTGGGGAAGATTTCTAGATGTCCTGGGCGTAGAATCAAGCCTGCATTTCTTAAGGTAATCTCTAGGGCGCAGGCTAAGGCAAAAGTAGACAGGGGAGATGCAAAGGTGATAATCAGGTGGTATCCCCCACTAAAACTGGACTGGAGGATGATTATATCAACTATGCCGATGTCCTCTAAGGCAGCTTTAATGCGATTGATAGATTCAAGGTTGTGGTAGTCCCCGAAAAAATCTAAATCGATTGTGGCGTAACGAGTTGTGTTGTCAAAGCGTAGACCTACTAGTTTTGAAGGATCTTGGTGCAGATTCCACAATTGAGAAGGATGAAGGTAATAGTCGATGGTGTGCCATGCTGGTTTTCCACCTGCTACTGCTTGGGGCGCAATTATCGCCCCAAATGGATGCCAAAAGCGCTCCACATAACGTTTACCCACAGCTTCTACCGGCATATGGGGCTTGATTTTCTTTTTTGAAGGCTGTAACAGACTTAATTGGGGCTGGTTCTCGATATCTGTCCTGAAATTTTCTGGGAACATGAGTGACTGTCCTGATGGTTTTTGGGCATCAAGTAGCCTCGCTGTGGGTCAAAATGTGTTAGCCTTAATTTGAATTTTTTATATACAAGCGGTTGGTTATTCGCTTGTTGCAGACGACTCGTAATCGTCTCACGGTTGAATGCAAACAAAGGTTTACCCTGCTTGAGGCTTAAACATACATAAGCTTAGACTGAGGTTTAATCCAACAGGCTTCTGCCCAACAACGCGGCTACCCAACTTTTTTTTGTAGTTATTGAAATGGGGCAGTTAAATCTATAGAACCTATTTGATATCTGAAATTATTTACGTAGTCAGGCAAAAGGCAATACGCAAAAGGGTTTCAGAAAATTTAGGGGTACGGAGTTTTGTATGGCTACGCCACGCAAGCTATCAAAAATCAAATATGATTCCTATAGAAGCAAATTTTGGTTTGACACTGCAAATTCAGCACCACGCCTAAGTTACTATGCAGCACGAATATTATCCCTATGACTATTCATAGCTACTTCTATTTTTTGCATTTGGTTTTTATAATTTTCCCAAGTTTTTTCAAACACGTCAGACTCATAGATCCGCAACAAAACTTCTTCTTTATCGGTCAAATTAGGAAGTTTTAACAACTCCGCCAGAGACACCTGAATTGGAAAAACATCACTAAATTTTTGCATTAAATGAAATATTCTCTGTCTCTGTTCCGCCGATGGTTCATCTTGTAACTCTGCATCAATCTCTCGCGGACGTAAATTCACAATTTCTAGGTTCATATTCACTAAATTTCTCAATCCAAACACAACAAATTCATTCGTTATACCAATAACCCGTCCCATGATTTCCCACTCTGGCCGCAGTCTTGTTTGAAATTGATATACTTGGTCAAGCTGGAAACGCCGAAATGGGTTGCGTTCGCCATGACGCATCCAAGCAATACCATCGCCTATAGTACGTATCTCATCTGCCTCAATCAGGTCTATCACCTGGTTACACATATCTTGATTGCAAATAAACTTGTACGCGGCATCAATACTTCGGTTTAATTCCATCTCCAGTGCAACGGCGGCTTTCAATTTTTTCATTTCTCGTAATTGAGAAATTACTTCAAATACTTTCTTACCCTTGTGATAGCTGCCAACACTTATATTGAGATTTTCAGAAACCTCCTGAATCACAGGTTTACCCTTAATTTCTTGAAAATTCTTCTCATCTATCGAAGTATTCAAATTTGAATACTTCGACTTATTCAAACGACGGGCGCTTTCCCGTTGTCTTTCTTTCGCTTGGGGACGAAGTACGCTCTCCCAGTATTGCCCTTCATGAAATTTCTGGTAATAAGTCTTTCCGCCTTCCCGATGGAGATTATAGTCAAGCACCAGCTTCAAATCCTCTTCAGGTGAAGCAGACTCGACAAATTCCACTCTTACAGCCGCAATTGCAAGCTTGCGAGCTATTTGCAATCGACACTTACCTGCCAAGACAATATTGACACCATTACGCGCCGATACCTTCAAAGATTCCAGAATTCCTGTTTCAGAAATACTTTTTTCCAAGGCAGGACGATTCTCATTCTCACCATATATTTCTATCAGCTTCGGATGAACAACCAACTCCGCAGGAGAAATATATACAATTGCCGGATGATGCACCTCAGACATATTGATACACCGGATTACAAATTGTCTAGAAAAGCTCAGTTTTAATTGGGAAAAATCCGCACAAACAGCCAGAAAAGCTTAAGATGCAATACTTAGAGCATTTACATCCATCTGCAAAAATGATCTAACTCAGGAATTATTCAATATTGCCAGTAACCCAATATTGCCCACCAGAAAACCTATCATAGATGATTTTCTCAAGCACAAAGTGTTATTACAAACATCTGGGGAAGTAATACTACTGTAGTGATATTTAAGATGCCGAACTTGGGAAAATAGACATCTATCTAAAGTAAGATGTATAAAAGTGTGTAAATTCATGGTATGATTGATGCAGATAAATGAGTAGACATAGCAAAGCTCCGTCCTGTTCTAGTAATAGGTGGACTCGTTATTCCTTAAAGCCCTGTTGGCAGCAGGGTTTGAGGAAAATGTTTATCAAAACCAAACCTTATAAAAAAGTATACTAGGTTTTCATACCATTTGGCAAAATTATACAGTAAAGAGGGGTAAATTTGTTAGATGCCTCATCTTCAGCTCCTAAATTCCATAGAAAAACAAGCCCTAGAGTATATAGCGGTAACTAGCCGCGATGAAGTTAGCAAAAGAGCTAAGATTCTTCTGAAATTGGACGATGGCAAAAAGTACTTAGCCATCGTGGAGGAGGTTGGCGTAACCGAAAAATCGATAGCAAAATGGAAGAAAAGATGGACATCAAGCACCATCTCTTCAGAAACCTGGGATTCGGCGATCGCTAAAGCTAATGAAGTATTGGGTGTAAATGTAGGACGGCCCAAGAAATGTAAAAGTACAGAAGCGAGGAAGATCGTTGAAATCAGCGAATGCAACAAGAACCAAAAATTCAGTCGCTCAAAGCACCATTACCATATGCAGGTAGCGGAAGAAGCCACTCTGAGGGGATTACCCAAACTATCACCAAGAAGTATAGGACGCATCTTGGAAGCCCAGCTTCAATAGAAACGCAGCTATTTGACACTCTCCGGGAGCCAAGCCACGGAGATTCTTGGTTCAACGAGTCCACTTAGATGACACCCCTTGCGGTATCTCTCCCAGAGGTGGTTCTCTCCCCCGACGCGCAGCCATGCCCGTTGGCGTAAGCCTGCCGCTAGGCATAGGGCTTTAGCGTTAACTTTCGGTATGCCCTACCGTAGTTGGATTACTCCAAGAATTTGTTTGGTTAAGCCTTCGACTAAATCCTTCGGACACGCTACGCGAACGCTCAGGGTTAAAGCCGAGCGGAGTCTAGGCTTTAAATTCTGTGTCGTCTAGTTCCCATGTTCGCGTTAGCGTCCCGTAGGGAAGATTTTACCTATTCCTGGGCAAGAAACTAGAACTATGGAATAGAACCCCATATCTATGCGCTATCGCGCACGCTACGCGAACAATTGTCTTCGCGTTAGCGTCTCCCAAAGGGAGAAGGTACAGATTGCCGTTAAGCAGTGTAGGGTTTTTAATGTAGTTGATTACCCCTCCACATTGTCAATTTTACCATATTGAATCACAGCTTGGTTTACCCTGTATCGTGGTTTTCATCCCCGCACCTATTGCACGTAATACGCAACTGCGTTGCTGTTACTTTGGGGTTTTCAACCGACCATTGTTATAATGACAACACTTCTGGGAAGCCCACTATATTGCGCGAAGTTTTACATACGTTGCACTTGTCTCAATTAAGATCGTTACGATTAGGTGTCGGCAATTGCATGATCTCAGAAAAACGTGAATACTTAACTTCATCTGTAGGAGGATAATCTGCTGATACAGCAATTAAGCCCATTTTTATATCTTCGAAATAAATTACCCCCCCAATACGTCTTTCAACTTGGAAAGGGGCATGAAAAAAATGATACTCTGCAATGTAAATCGGGAGAAAGTGAGTAATTTTAATTGCCCTACCAAACATTTGCTGACAAGTGCTTTGCAGGACAGCATCTAGGTATTCATTATAGGCAGGCTTACCCAGTTCAGTAAATTCGGGATGATCCGCAAAATGATCCATATAAAATAACCAGATATCGGATAAGTCTGCTTCAATAGTCAGTTTTTGCTTAAGTTCCTGCAATCGGTCGATGTTCATGTTCAGATATTGATGAAGTGGGACGAGCAGACAACACTGTTAAAATCTAGCATGAGCATAACTTTATTCGGAATTATTGCATATTTTGGAGATGGAGCAGAGTTGTCGCCTGAAATGCTGGTTATGTAAGGGAAAAGTTGGGAGACATCCAGGTGCGCTCCCTCCGCCCCATCGCTGTTCAGCCCATGTATGCTATTTGGTCCTGCTTTTAAAAAACGGGTGAGGGTTGGGAATTTGCATCAGTTGCCACACTAGAAAATTTTATTTGGGATAAAATCTACAGCAGTTATTAGGATTTACCACCCTACAGCAACAGTAATCTGTTAAAGGTGAAGTCTGCGATATTCTAGCCGATACAAAAAAGCTAACTAATGCTAACAAGAGCCAGCTTTTTCTTCCTGCTTCATCCTGTTAGTGTCGGCACTATCCAGTCCACAGGCTAACACGGTCAACCTGACCGCTTCTTTTTCTAAATTAATCGCAGCATTTACATCTCTATCACATTCAAATCCACAGTGAGTACAGGTAAATACTCGTTGAGATAGTGACAAAGATGATTTTTTCTCACCACAATGAGAGCAAGTTTTACTACTAGGGTAAAATCTATCTACAATAACTAACTTGCCACCATACAGTTGAGTCTTGTATTCTAACTGCCTACGGAATTCATAAAAACCCATGTCAGCTATAGCTTTAGACAACTTACCATTAGCTAACATCCCGGATACATTTAAATCTTCTATTCCTATAACCGCGTGGTTTTTGCTGATATAAGTGGTGATTTTATGTAATGTATCTTTCCTAATATTGGCTATCTTTCGGTGTAGTCTCCCTATCTTAATTTGGGCTTTTTTATAATTATGAGAACCGACTTGTTTATAGCGGTTCAAATATTGCATTCTTGCTAACTTTTTCTCATACTTTTTATAACTTTTCGCTCCATCAAATATTTCTCCGGTTGACAACACTGCTAGATGATTTATTCCTAAGTCAACCCCCACAAACTCTTGCTTTTTAATGGTTTCATGGTTAGTGAGTGACCTTTCCTGACTTGTGCCGAGCGTAGCCGAGGTAGCGCAGTCGAAGGAAGTTGAACTACTGGTTTCTACTTCTATTTTCCAGGAGATAAACCACTTATCAGCTTGTTTACTAATTGTGATTGATTTGGGTTTATATCCAAAAGGTAAAATCTCATAGGTTTTTAACCATCCAATTATGGGAACTTTTACTTTTTTATGGTCAATATGAATTGCACCATCTAACGTAAAAGAATTATGTCTACCTTTTTTCTTGAATTTAGGAAACCCTTTAACTTTTTTGAAAAAGGATTTAAAGGCATCTGACAAATATCTTAATGCGTATTGTGGAGCGCATTTTGATACCTCATAATACCAACAATGGGTAGATTTAACTGATGCTACTAACCATTTATGTAGGTCTATGGCTGTGGGAAATTTGATTTTATCGTCAGGGTTTGTCCGATTATGTATGAGTACCTGTTGACACAATGCCAATCCTTGATTCCAAGAGTGTCTGGCTACTCCTGCGTGTTGTGCCAGTAGTAGTCTTTGTTGCTTGTTTACCTTGAGTTCGGTCTTGAATCCTAGTAGCATGAAGGTATTTTACAACAAAATTCCAATATAGTCACAATAACTGATGACTTTGGCTGGAATCATAAGTGAATAATTAGTAGTAATTGTTAGCTTTTCAGCTACTGTTAATTAACCCTAAGCAATCGCCTTCAGTGTCCTAGCCAAAATCTGTAATTTGGCTGCTTTAATTCAACCCACTTGTCCACAAGCGAAGTCGCTTCAGGCATAACACGGAGACAAAAAAGTGCAAATTACGAAGCGCAATGTCGAGTTAAGAGTAGATGACAGTTTAATGCGTGTTTATGTAGCGGCTCCCAAAGCAGCAGGAGTTTACCCAGGTATTGTATTCTATAGTGATATTTATCAGTTAGGTAGTCCAATTATTCGTTTAGCTAACTACTTAGCAGGATATGGTTATGTGGTAGCAGCACCAGAAATTTTTCATCGCATCGAGCCAGTTGGTTTGGTAATTGAACCAGATGATTTGGGTCGGATGCGGGGTAATGATGATGCTTGTAGAACGAAAATCGCTGATTATGACGCTGATTGCCTTGCAGTAATGGAATTCCTCAAAACAGAAAGTGCAGTCTCTCCAGATAAAATAGGCACTCTCGGCTTTTGTATTGGCGGACATTTAGCTTTCCGCGCCGCTTTTCAAGACGAAATTAAAGCGAACGTCTGCTGCTACCCTACCGGGATTCCCAGTGGTAAGCTGGGTCAGGGGATAGCTGATACCATCCATCGGGTGAGTGAAATCAAAGGCAAGATGCTATTGATATTCGGAACTCTTGATCCTCACATCCCAGAACATGACCGTCAAATTTTAATTAAAGCTCTAGAGAATGCTAATGTACCGCACAAAGTTCTCTTGTATGAAGCAGAACATACTTTTATGCGGGACGACGGTTATCGCTACGATTCGGCGGCGGCTACCTCTGCTTGGTCTGAAATTGTAACTTTCTTAGAATGTACATTTGCAAACTGAAGCAGCGCTGCGGGTATTTTATGCGAACTGACAAAAGCCCGACATCCAAGAAACAGCGCTGGCGCTATCGCCTCCTCCAGGTGCGTTTCGCCATCGCACAGCCCACCGTAAGAATCGCCCCCACAAAATTCTTACGGGAAAAAGGTAACTGTACTATGCCAAAACTTCCCGACTGCGATAGCGATCGCGTGTGCTTTGCACTCAGCGCTGCTGCAAAGCAGATCGCTAGTTAGCTGATGCAGTCAAGCAGTTGGGGGGGGGTAAGCACTGGCTAGTTTTTAAGAAGTACCGGTGTATGGCTAGTGACAGTGCGCCAGTGTTCCCGAATATGTATGTCACCTGACCCCAAAAAGCGGGTCTGTCGTTGAGGGATGGGCATTCGCGTAGCGTGTCCGCAGGACTTAGCCCCGCCTCCGGCGATGGCGCGATTAAATTGTTCTATAATTGCAAGTAATTGAACCTCGCATGACTAGAAGTCACGCGATTCCTGCTTCAACGATCTGAGCCTGAAATAATTCAGGACTTACAAGTTCTCCACAGGCGTTTTTTATAACCTCCGGCGTACCGACGGCGGTTAGTAATCTCAAACCCTCACTTAATATATTAAGCGCTGCGTTTTTATCCCTTAGATTGTAACTATTACAACTAGGACAAGACCATTCACGTAACTTTAAATCTTTAACTAATGGGTTGATAAAACCACAATTGTTGCAAGTCTGAGATGAGGGATAAAACGTACCAACTTTTTGCACAACTCTGTCATGCCACAAAGCTTTGTATTCCAACATGGTAACGAATTTAGACCAACTAGCATCTGAAATACTCAATGCTAATTTATGGTTCTTGACCATGTTAGCAACTCGCAAATCTTCCATACAGATAATGCTGTTTTCTTTGATTAAGCGGGTTGACAACTTGTGCAAAAAGTCATCTCTCAAATTGGTAATCCGTTCGTAGGTACGAGCCAGCTTGATTTTCGCTTTGACTCGATTACTACTACCTTTTACAGTGCGAGATAATTTCTTGTGTGCTTTACGTAATTTCCTTTTTTGAGTCCGGTAACATTTGGGATTGTCTACAACTTCACCGTCACTAGTAACAAGATAAGCCTTGACTCCCAGGTCTAAACCAATATTTTGAGCAACTTGAGGATATTTCTCTATCTCGGTTTCACACAGGATACTGGCAATATATTTACCAGAAGAAGTCCGGGTTATCGTAACGTTTACAAGCTTCCCAGTAATATCTTGTGACTTGTGAAACTTGACCCATCCTATCTTAGGGAGCTTTAAACGATTCTGTATTACCTGGATGTTGCCGTTGGTAAGATTCGTTTTGTAAGACTGCTTGCAGCCATGTTTCTTCTTGAAATTAGGGAATCCGACACCTTTCTTGTTCTTAGACTTTTTCAAGTCAGCAAAAAAGTTTTTGTATGCTGTTTCTAAATTCTTCAGTGAATTCTGTAAGGCAAATTTATCTACTTCTTTTAACCATTCAATCTCTTTTTTGAATAGAGTTAACTGCTGACTACAGGCATTGTAGTTTAAAGGTTTTTGCTCAGTCGTGTATAGCTCCTGCTTCAATGCTAAAAAGTGGTTATACACAAACCTAGCACAACCGATTGTCTTATTAATTAAGACTTGTTGGTTGTGGTTAGGAATAAGTGTTACTTTAAACGCTTTTTGCATTCTGAGTTTTGATATACCGCCGAAATAATTTTACCATATTCTATATCAGAATATGGTAAATATAGGAATAGGTCACGCCTAACTCATGACTGGAAGCTCGCACAAGAGTGCGGCTTGAAGAAATCAAATTAAGCAAATCATTTATGACCCGATTCAAGAGGTAATTGTACAATGGATACCATAGAGTCTTATCGCCATATAATTCAGTCGTTGTTGACAGATTACGCTGCTATCCCCATCGCCAATGGGTCGATAGATTGCTACACTGTTTTTGATCCGAAACAAGACCATTACCAAGTCATGAATGTGGGATGGGATGGCCATCGGCGGGTATATGGTTGTGTTTTACATTTGGATATTAAGCAGGGAAAGATTTGGATTGAGCAAAATATGACGGAAATGAGAGTAGCCCAAGAACTTGTGGATCTGGGGGTGGCAAAGGAAGATATTGTGTTAGGGTTTCAAGCTCCGGAAATGCGGCAATATACGGATTATGCAGTTATTTGACAATCCCCGAATTTCTAATTCGGGGATTCTACATTCACCGACTCGCCGTCACGGAGATAGAAATTGCCTCGATGCGTTCAAGTGCGATTTAGCACTAATTCATCTATCTTCCCTCCTGGAGACTCCCGCCATAGCTGTACTCAGCTTGGCGGCGAGAGGAAAGGAGGGGCAATATCTAGATTGCATAGCCATAACCATCCTTTTTGTGAATTGTTGTACAGTATTTGTAAGAAATACCTTGAACTAAACCATCTTTGGTGGAAATATTAAAACTGCCTGTGCTTCTGACGGCAATTCTGCCAATGTAAGTACCAATTTTTTTGCCCTTGGTGACAATAGCTTTGACAATATCACCAGTTTGAAAACCTTGGACAAATTTGTGTCTAGGTACATGACGACTAGGAAATCCATATTTGTCAGTCCGACATGACTGCCTAGAACCATGCCCGTTGGCAGTAATTAACAAAGGTCTAATACCTTTGATTTTGAGTATTGGAGTTGATGTACCAACACAAGCAGCATCTAGCCAATGTGATTTATCTAATCCTTGTTTGGTACGGTTAAACTTAGTCAACCCTCCAGAACCAGTTTCTACTGATAAACCAGTTGATTTTAACGTTTCTAGCAGTGCAAACCGAGTAGTATTTACTGCTGCTGCATCAGCTAATTGTTTTTTGGTATGATTGAGGATTTTACTCAATCTAACTGGGTCTTTTTTGAGGAATTGATTAATATCTTTAGTGCCTTTTTTAGTGTTACATTTCTCACAACTTAGAGTTAAATTAGTGATGGAATTTGAACCACCTTTCGCTCTAGGGTGTATGTGTTCAATTTGAAGTGTAACATCTTTGATTCCACAATAAGCACATTCTCTCTGCCACTTTTCTAAGAGGTATTGGCGAGTTTCGTATCCTGCCATTATGTCGTTTACAACGTTTACAACGTCTACACAGAAAGAGTTATACGCTGTTGACATTTTCTACAACGTTTCAAGTGGATACTGAACTAACATCTCCGAAAAAGGTATCCACTTTTCATCATCTGTGTAGATCATGATGCCATCTTTGGTATTTTGACTAGCTTTAACCAATCTCTTTTGCTTGGCTTTTGAATACCATTCGGTGAACAAGTCTAGCTCTGATTTAATTTGAACTTTACCGTTAGGTTTCCAACCTTGTTCGATAGCAGTTTTTAGCCAACCTCCTGGTTTATCAACGCCACCATCAGAAATCGCTTCCTTTAACGCTTCTATTGCGTCTAAAACAGTCTCTTCCGAAGCGGATTTAATTGCTTTAGTTAAAGTTGAATTAAGTTGGATATCCAAAGACTCAAGTTGCTGTTTAACTTTGTCACTAATATTTGAACGTCCTGCCCTTTTCTTTTCTAATGATGTTACTTTAGGATTTTCTACTGATACTGCTTTAAATTGTTGGACTTGTTGGTGGCATTCCTCCAACTTTTGTTTTAACTCTGCATTTTCCACCTTGAACCTTTCTGCCAGATCATCAGCACCTTGTAGATGATAAACCCTACCAGCTAACCCCTCATTAATTCGGCGTAGCCCATCTATTTCTGCTCGTAATTTCTTGTTCTCTTCTCTCAAGGTGGAAATAATTACGGATTTAGAATTGTCCGATGCCAGTGGAGCCTGTTTAGATTTAGGTTTTTGTTTCTGCTGGTCACGCAGAGTTTCAATTCTATTTCTCAAATCTTCCTGCTTGTACAAGTAAGCAGTTGATACATTAGCAGTTTGAGCAACAGATTTAAAACTAATTACCTGACCCTGTTTTATCATCCTCTCAAGTGCTTTCTCTACACGTTCTGCTGATTCCTTAGCTTTGTGTGCTGCTGCCTCTTGTAAAGCTTCTATCTTTCTATTAGTCATTGTCTGCCTCCAAGGTTTTAATAACTTTCTCTAAGTTCTCTTTAATAGGCGTATTTTTATGAACTTGTAGCTGCCAACCACAGTTTTGAGCTTTTTCTAAAACATTATTGGTACGCTCTAAAGTGTCTTTTAAAATCGGTATAAAGTTTTTATTAGTTCTCCAATGAGGGCAGTTATAGCAACCATCAAAACCGGGAATGTCACAATCACCTAATACCTTGGGTCTAGCACAATAACCATGCTCTAATGCTCTAGCTTGTACGTTCTTCTTAAACCATTCCAAGTCGTCATTACTAGACAGTATTGTTTCATCTAGTTCGGCAGTTTCACCTTGGAAATTAACTACCTTTGATTCGTGATATTTTTCAACTTCTTTTCTAAGAGTTTCATCATAAATATAGGTATATCGCATTGTCATAGCAGGTGAACTATGTCCTAAATATCGTTGAATAATATGATGCGGTACACCATTATTAATCATTGTTGTGCCAACAGTATGACGAAACTGATGACATTGAAAATCCCATAGTTTACCTGAGCAGTCTGTAATATTATGCTTTAACGATAACTTCTTTATATACCTTATAAAACATTCACTATTTATTATTTTTGGAAATGGAATAAATTCTTCTGTTTTTCCTCCCATTCTTCTACTACAAAAAAGACATTCAAATGTCTGCCCTAAGTGGTCATAAATATATTGTTGCTGCTCTTGAATAACCTTTACTAATTCTGAAGTAATTGGTATAGTATCTTCTGTCTTCATTTTCCATCGTATGAACTGAATCCGCCACTGACCTTTTCCATCATGTTTGAGACAGTTAATAGGTAACTGACAAAGTTCACTAATTCTCATTCCCGTTTCTTGAAGAACTAATAGCATTCGCATTATCGGTTCTGGTAAATCATTCAAATGCTTGTTTAGTTGCTGTATTACTTCCTCTGGAATATGACGAGGTAGAGGCTTTAATTGTTGAGGATAATCTTCGGAACGAATTAAGTAATTGTCAACTGTAAACCATTTATTAATGTTTCCAGTTTCAAAGAAGTTTGAAAAGTGAGCTAATCTATGTCTTATTGTTGAAGGACTTAATTTTTTTCTACTTAAATAACTTAGATAATCAACCATAACAATCCTATTGATATCTTCTACACGATTGATATAACTAATTTCATTTAAAAAAGCTGAAAAACATACAAAAGAAGCTAGATAATGATATATTGTTCCGAATGCACTATGAGAAGATAAATATTGAATAAACTTTTTGGCATTTTCTTTTAGCCATTCTTGTTTAATAGGTTGAAAATTAAGTTTCTTTAAGTTACCATGCGGATGTGCTTTTAATCCTAAATGCTCTGGCAACCAAACATCATTACTAAATATAAAATTTTCTGAGGTTTTTAAT
This sequence comes from Anabaena sp. CCY 0017, assembly GCF_963920885.1. Lineage (NCBI taxonomy): Bacteria > Bacillati > Cyanobacteriota > Cyanophyceae > Nostocales > Nostocaceae > Anabaena > Anabaena sp. CCY 0017. The sequence continues at coordinate 12,586 of NZ_CAWUDG010000043.1, forward strand.
ATTGGCTTTGCCCGATTGATAACAAACTTGTGTTTGCATGATTTACATTGATACATTTGCTTACCAAGCCTACCAACTCCTGCTTTCCAACACTTATCATTTCCACATTTAAGACAAATAATTTTATCAGTATTTACTATCTCTAAAAAATCTGTTTCAAATGAGTCTGTATTATTTGAATTTTTTAAAATTGGTCTTTTATTGTTCATGCCTTTTGGTTTGCAGATACTTCTGATACTCTTCTTTAAAATCATCATCTGATAAATGAACATAAGTATTAACCGTTGTCTGAATATCAGCATGACCTAACCGCTTTTGGACATAAGACATATCCCATCCTGCTCGAATCAATTCTGTTGCATGAGTATGCCTCAATAAATGCGGATTTACCTGAATCTCTATCTTTTTTGACAAACGTCTAAATAAACTATCAACAGTTTTATAAGCTAATGGTGTGCCAATTTCACCCTTACCTGGAGCTTTAATTACCAAAAAAACAAAATCACAATCAATATCTTCTGGGTACTCATCTATCAAGTAAGCTGAGTACCATTGCATCAGTTCTTTGCTAACGTGAACTGTTCGCTCTGTTCCAGATTTAGCTCTAACATGGTTAACGTTATCTAATCTTGGGACTACATGAATTTCATTGGTTTTACCTGTAACCATGTCTTCATGTCTTAGTCCTAACGCTTCACCTATTCGTAGCCCTGTTTCGTATAGCAACCTAATTAAAAACTTGTCACGCAATAAGTTACAGGCTTCAACTAAGGTGTTAACTTGCTCAGGTGTTAAACATCCAGGGAATGTCTTTGGTTCTTTGATTTTTAATAGCCGTGTCTTAACCTCTTTACCCTTGCTAATGTGGTGTAAGAAAGACTTGTATTTACGTCCTGGTTGCAATTGATAGCGATAAACCCCTACCCCTTCAGTTGCCCCTATACGCTCTTGAAACTCATAGAACCCACAAACAGTTGTCAGGCAATGATTAATAGTCTTTTCACAGCGTTTAGAAACCTGTGGCTGAACAGATAAAACCCCGGAGTTAGGGTTTCTCAACCAGTGGATAAAGTTTGATAGCTGCTCTAAATCAATTTCGAGCCAATTTAACTTTGAATCCCGTAAAAACTCCCAGAACAGTTTGAGGTTATGGGCATAGGTCTGAATCGTGTTTGGAGAACGCCCTACGCTGTCTAAATAATGCAGGTATTTCTGGATTGGCTCAATAGGCAAATAGTCGTCATCCAAAACCATCCAGATCGGACGATCGCTGTTTGGAAGGATACCCTTTTGGACTTTCATCCTCACATACCCTGAATATCGATGTTTACATTATAGACTTAAATGATTAATCTGTATATACATAAAAACAGCGTAGTGATGAAACTTCATATCAGCTACGCTGTTGTTGTTGTTGTTATTTATAATTTAATAAGACATAACAACTAATTCTCCTTGTTGATATTCTTTTCCTTGAATATCTGGACGACGAATTAGTTGCATGTCAAACTTAACCAATTCTTGACTGATAAATTGAATTGGGGCAATCTTCCGCAACCTATTTACCCAGGTTTTGATATTCTCTATGCGACTTTGTAAGCTTGGTGCTAACCAACCTTCTGGTCTAGTTCTATTCAAAAACCTTGGTTGACGATATCTGGTTTTCCTACTTCTTCTGCTTCTACGTAGTTGTCTTCTCGAAGTTAAAGCATCCCGGATAGTAAATCCTCTATGCTTTAATTCTGCTGCAAATACTACTTCACCTGTTGAATCGTTAACTAATGCCATCCCTGTGTGTTTTGCCCCAGGATCTAACTTTAACCTTAGTAGAGACACAGGAATATCAGAACATGATTCCTTCAGAATTAAGGTGAACGGAAATCGTCTATATACTGCTGTCTTTTTGTTTCGTAATAATTGTCTTGCTTGTGCTGGATGCACAGGGTTTAGTGGTCGTTTGTTAGTATCAATTACAAATACTTTGCACATTTTGTGCCTCCAATTGCTTGGGTAATGTGAGCCTGGACAATGATTTTTAGGCTTGTTACGTCAACAGCACTGGCTTCACCCATTACACCTGTTTAACTGTTAACCTCAGTGCTACAAACTGGCATCACGTATTTGTAGGTGAGATGACCTGAAAATCGTAGTGCGCGAAACACTTAGTCGGGTAAACTTTGGGCTTTTAAAGCCCCCACCATATTACTTTCAGTAATTGGTGGTGGGTTGTTTACCAGACTTAGTGGAATTAACCATTTTCATCAGATGCTGATTCAGATAACTTTGGGCGGAAATGTACAAACTTTCCCAAATCTCTGAGTTGCGGCAGATTTTAGTTCCTACCGTATTTCCGGCTGTTTTCTCTGATATCAAGTATTTCCGGTAATAATTAGTCCATAAGTGTTGCAGGAATTTCTCAGCCAACTCCTCGAAAGGAATAATCCAGTTGTAATTCTCATCCAGAAACACCCGATAAGACGCAATTATCGGTAATGCCAGGTCGGTTGGCGCACCAAATCCAAAGGAATACTTACTATCGGGCAGTAGGGTATTTTTGCGTGTATCTATTGATGCTAAGTCATTAACACCCTTTCTTCTGGGGTTGCTGATATGTTCTTGGATGATTTCATACAGTCTTTGCTCAATCCACAGCGCGTTAGTCAATAGAGGCAGTAACTTAGTCAATCTTGCCCTCTCAGTGTCTGTAATCTGACTGGGGGTACTCGTACCTGTGGGATGCTTGGTTCTTTTATTCCCATCCGGGTTATACCTGTTTCTGTCCAGGCAGTTGATTAACTTGAATAGGTGATTAACATTACATTGGGCATTTCTAGGAGCGCCGCTTTGGTTCTGGTAATAAGCGATTCTAAATTTCCTATCTTCTGTTCTTTCTAACTCGGCTAAATGCTGCTTAATGAATTCATAATCACCCCTGGCGTTAACTTTGGAACGAGAATCCACTGGGGAGGTAGTGTTAGAAGCCAGAGCAATATCTTTAGCTTCTGCTTCATTTAAACCAATGTGGATGGTAACTTTGACTTTGGCCAGGCTGAGGTCGTAGTTATAAGTCCTCGCTTGCTCAAAAGCTAAAACTGTGTGACCGCCATTGATGATGCCATCGCTGCCACCTTCACAACCTTCTAATATCTCCAGTTGCAGTTCGGTTTTGTTTTTGTTGGGTTTAACCTTGTTGGCACAGAGGACTATACCACTGTGACGCTCGAAGAATTTGGCGGGTTGAGTTGTCACCGAATCCAATATTTGCCTGTAAGTTGCACTTCTGCGGTTGGGTTCGCGGATGTTGGGTTCTAGGGGTAAGTCTGTGGGGAATGTCTTGACATAGGCGGTGGCGATGATGCAAGTGGGGTTGGCGTTGAAATAGTTGTCTACTTGAATAGTCCAGTTTTTAGGCATGGGTGGTTTTTGCTTTTTATAGAAAATAGCGGGAAGCTGAAAACCACCATCCGGGATAGGTGGTGGATGAAAGCGACACGGGACGCTAAAGCGTCCTGTAGTTTTCTGATTTTGTTAATATAGATGATATCTCAAAGCTATCAACTTCTGGGAGGTGATTAAGTAGTGCTGGTGTTAGAGTACAAAATTAAAGGCACAAAATTGCAGTATCAGTCCATAGATGAAGCTATTAGAACTACACAGTTCATCAGAAATAAAGCGATTAGATGTTGGATGGATGCACCACGGGAAGCAAACATCAACAAAGTTGCACTTAATAATTACTCAACAGCACTACGGAAAGAGTTTAAATTTGTAGAAGAATTAAACTCAATGGCTTGTCAATCTGCTACAGAAAGAGCGTGGTCAGCTATTGACAGATTTTACAGTAATTGCAAATCTAAAGTTTCAGGTAAAAAAGGCTATCCACGTTTTCAGAAAGATAACCGTTCTGTTGAATATAAAACTTCTGGATGGTCATTAAACCCAACGAAACGACGTATTGCTTTCACTGATAAAAAAGGTATTGGTGAAGTTAAATTACTCGGTAAGTGGGATATTCACACCTACCCAGTTAAGTTAATTAAGAGGGTAAGGTTAGTTAAAAAAGCGGATGGATACTATTGCCAGTTTGCAATTAAAACTGAATCATCAAGTGAAACTAGAATTGCCGATGGTGAGATTGGTTTAGATGCTGGTTTGGAGTATTTCTACTCCGATTCCAATGGACATCATGAACCTAATCCTAGATTTCTTAGAAAAGCTGAAAAAGCAATTAAACACGCTCAAAGACAAATCTACACAAAGGAGAAAGGTAAAAACAAACGACGGAAAGCTAGACAGAGGTATGCTCGAAAACATTTAAAAGTAAGTAGACAACGGAATGAACACGCTAAGAGAGTCGCGCGTAACGTATGCAAGGTTAACACCTTAGTGGTCTACGAAGATTTAAGAGTTAAGAACATGGTGAAAAACCACTATCTTGCTAAATCAATTAATGATGTTAGCTGGGGTTTGTTCCGTCGTTGGTTAGAATATTTTGCAGGTAAATTTAACACTAAATTTGTTGCCATCAATCCGAGAATGACATCTCAAAAATGCAGTGATTGTGGTGCAATTGTTAAAAAATCTCTTTCGACTCGTACCCATAAATGTAGTTGTGGATGTGAGTTGCAAAGAGATGTGAACGCTGCAATAAATATTCTGAATCTTGGTAAACAAGCTAGGGATGGGCAATCCCAAAGTAACGCTTCAGGAGTTGGAATCACTACGCTAGTTGGTGAAAACCTGCTAGGGCAAATTCTGACGGTGAATGAAGAATCCCCTTCCTTTCAGAGTAAGTGAGCGTAGCGAAACTTGCTCAGGTAGGGGAGTGTCAATAATATATTCTTAATTATCTGCTTCGGGGAAGCAGCCAGCACTTAAAAATTATAGTGAAATCGCAGCGCTTACAAGTTGAGGGTGGGGACTTCCGCGAAACGTTAGGACTTATGTCGAAATGCGATTCGCTTACCTATAATCTGAGGTCAAGATTGTTTTCCGTTAATGTGATTTTATACTCCAATTCAGCAAAGCTCTAACTTTTCCATCGCTTTCCATAGATTTCGCCGTCGCTGATGCTCGATTCGCCATTGAGCAAGCAGATTTTGATAAACTTTTGGTGCTAATTCTTTGAGTGCAGACATCCATTGAGCGTGTTCAGTATAATCTGAATTGCGGGATAGTTCTGGCCTGGGTACAAAGTTATGTAGCTGTGTTTTCCAATAAGCCACCACCTGATCCCAGAGGTCATTGGGTGCATACTGCTGTAAATATGTTTTTCGGAAGGTATCATCACGCATAATCACGCCAGGATGAAAATAAAGATTGATGGATTTCTACAGCGATAGGTATATTTGTAAAAGTTTCCAATATCACTGACCAATCGAAACAGCTATCAAAGACGATCTGCTGAATCTTTAAAGCCTGAATCCGTTCTGTTTGTCCCAATCCTGCGGCTGTTTGCTGATAATAGCAAAGTAAAGTTTTCTCATTCTGCCAATGTCCGTGATTATTCCCCGACCCATCAACAATGGTAAACAGCAGTGAAGTTTCTGGTTGCCAAGACTGACCCCTATGTTGGGATTTTAGCAAGGCATCTACAGTCTCCTCAATGACAGCCAAACTTGCCGTAAAGTCTTGTTTAGCCAATAAATCTGCGATGACTGGTAACCCATTTTGCCATTGTTGCCCAATGGTTGCCCGTAGGTTGTTTAAATATATCTCTGGTGGTGCATATTGCTGGGTGGCTGTCATGTAAAAATCATGCCAGTGGGAATAGGTATTGTCTAACGGTTTCTGCCATAAAGCAGTTTCTCTGTTAGCATTTAGACCCGCTAGAATACACTTTTGTTCCTCATCAGATAACTGCGATAAAAAATCGGCGATCGCATCATCATCTAAAGTTATATGTTCAAAATTTTCTTCTTGCTGCCTGATGCTCTGGGCAAAATTGAAAGCATCCTCTCCGGCATTTTTGACTCTCAACCATTCCCAATGCAATAAACAAGTAGTTAGATGTTTTTCTAAATAAATGCCATCATCAATATCCATCCAGTCGGGTATGCCAGATATGATTTCACTTTCTGCTAACACAAGTGCTGAAGTAAAACCTGAATCGGGATTAAACCTGTTTGCAAAAGCTATTTCCACCAGAGGCAGCATTTTTTGAGCAACTTGATCTAGATTTTCGGCAAATTGATAAGTGTCAAAATAAGGAGGCTCCCAATCGGCTTCTTGTAATATATACTCCCCTTCTTCAGCCGCAGCCTCTACAATAATTTCCTCCCATTCTTGCCACAATCCTAACCATATTTGGGCTAATTTAGCTTGAGAAACAGGTTTGGGTTGAACTTCTTGAGTCTGTGCAATTATTAGTGGCGGAGTGAGGATTTGCTTGATAGTTTCTTGAGTATCTGCTGGAAGTTGTTTTAAAGCCACATCCCGCAAATCGTTAGATAAAACTGCAAACAGGACATTGAGTAACTGCGAAATTTCTGGCTGTGTTAGCGCCGCCTGGATGCGACTCCCCACACTACCCAAATCTTCTTCCTGATGGCTCTGATTCTTATTCTGTTTTGACATTGGGGTTGACAGCTAGTTGTATTGCAATACTTTCCAGACTATGCTTTCAAAAGGCACACTTCACCCAGGGGAAACAAAATTTTATCTTCACACTTTCAGGAGATAGCCCATTGTTTTAATTTACTGTAGCGCAAGAATTGTACAAGTATTTGCATAACAAATTATTATAATATCTCCGGTAAGTTGAGATCAGCGATAAACTGGGAAAATTCTTTGAGGAAGTATTAATGGCACAGTCAAACGGGGTGAAAAATCAAACATCTGCACAAGAATTGCCTACAATATCAGATATTCAAGATCCGGTAGCAAGTGAAGCACAGGGTGAATTAGTGGCGGATGTCCAAGATATTGACGGCATTTTGAACTCACTCAAAACTTTATTGAGCAGTGTAGAAAAGCTCCAAAAAATTCGCCAGGAAGTGGGTGATGTCAAACCTTTGATTGGGCGGATGCTGGATGGAGAACTGATGGCTGGCGAAGAACTTGAGCAACTTAAGACAGGTGTAAGTGGTCTTTCTCGCCTCATTCGTGCTTATAGCGACCATCAAGCCGCTTTAGCTAAAGCCCAACCTGCTAGAAACCTGTTAGATCAAGTCTTACAGCGTTTCCGGCTGTTATGAGGTACAGTAGCAGCAATTAGCAAACCAGTTTC
>NZ_CAWUDG010000044.1:0-19602 GCF_963920885.1 Anabaena sp. CCY 0017
GAGCTATGAGGCTTATAGAGTCTGTCTTGTAGCTGATTTTGTCCCCCCTTCAGATAACTTTGCCATTCCTCTCAAGCGTCCTGTCTGCGGATCGGTAAACTTTTCAAAGCCAGGAACATATAACCTAGCTATGTTTAAGTATTTCTGTAGTTGCCTTGAAGAAACCTTGGGTTCCATCATCGCTGCAACTTGTGATCTTGTTAATTCTGGCTGGACTTGCAACCCTCCCATCAGTTTTGGGTTTTGGAACTTCTTAGAATTTGCATAGATATAAAATACCACCGCTTATCAGAGTGGGGAAGTTGCATTTGCAACTCCAAGGCAAAATTCTCAGAAAATATTTTACTTGTGGATATTAGTGTCGGCATTTGAACAAGAATTGATTAGACTACCCAACATCTCAAAGACTTTTATTTATGTTGCGATGAGTCTTAACATGGTCAGGAGATTTACATAATTGTTGACCCGCTTGGACTTTTAAAACAACCTCCAACTTCTTTCCGTGGATTGACCACTGTTGGTCTAAAAGATGACAAGCAACCCGCACAACATTTTGAGGATTTCGCCTGCTGCATCCTTTCATTCCCCAGCATCGGCAGGTGTAGTCACTTTCATAACCAAGGACAAGCGCTAAATCCTGATAGGTTAAACCCCACTTTTCCTTAAATTCAATTGGGTGCATAGGAGAAGCTTAAGATAATAGGAAACAAAAAACTTGATTTGACAAAATCTTAAGGATTAGCAGACCCGACATAAAACACATCATGGCGGAGCATTTTTTATGATGTTTCGCTCATATTTCTGCCTCAAATACTTGAATATTTCTCTATTTTTTTCTTAAAGGTGTTCTCAATTCAATTACTTGCTAGCTAGCTATCTAAACAATATAAAGAACTCTAATACATAGAATATTATTTGATAGCACTATTTAAATAAAAATTAAAGTAAATCTACGTATCTTTACTTTGATAAAATATTTTTTAATGAAATTTGTCTATAAGTAAAGATGACAAATTAATTACATTATGGTATCTGAGAAAAAATTATTTAGTTCCAAAGGTATATAGACAAATATCTTTGAAAACAGTAAATGCGTCAAGCGTTCTGTTATACAAAGTTGCAAAAGAGTAACAAAAAATAAAAACAAGGTAACGTCTTTGATTAGCAAAAGCTGATAAAAAACAACTACAACAAAACATTTTTAAGACTCATTGCCCCACTTTGGGGCATCAATAAATTTTTGGGGGCAGATAGAATTTCAACATAAGTTGGTGTTCACGTTGCAGCAGTAAAATTTACATCACAAAACTTGCTGAAATCATTAGAAATAACAGCTAAAAATGATGCTAGTAACTATATTTTGACTAAATCTCTGTGGGAAAGGGCAACACTCCGCTTAACTCTAACTCTCGGCGGCTACCCAAGGGAACAAAGGTGCAACGCGATCGCTGAGTTTAATGAAAGTATTTTTGGGGGATGTGGGAGGTTTTTCTACCCACCCTACACTTTTTAATCCCAGTTGCTTTGTGCTGGCTGCGATGATGGCGTTCCGCCCAGCGTAGCTGATTGCGCTAAATTCTTAAATTTTGTCACTGGTGCATCAAACAGCAGCTTAGTTGTACCTGTAGCCCCATCGCGGTTTTTAGCAAGGATAATCTCAGCAATTCCTTTCTCTTGCGTACATTCATCGTAATATTCATCACGATACAACATGATTACTTTGTCCGCGTCTTGCTCAATTCCGCCACTATCCCGTAAATCTGAAAGCATAGGGCGTTTGTTGTGACGGCTTTCTACTGCTCTTGATAGTTGAGATAAACACACGACAGGTGTCTGCAACTTCATTGCTAATCGTTTTAGTCCGCGTGTTAGCTTCTCTATCTCATTGTTTCTGTTGCCTCCGCCGTGGCCATCCATCAGTTGCAGATAATCTATGACGATTAACCCCAAATCACGGCGCTCTTGTGCCATGATTTTACGGCACTCATTCTCAATATAGGACAGTGATGGGTCTGGACGATCATCAAGGTAAATAGGTAGCTCTGATAATACACCAATGCCCTTTGATAGTGATTCCCATTGTGTATCAGAGATCCGTCCTGATTTCAAACGGCTGCTTTCTATACCAGATTCACCCGAAAGCGATCGCATGGCGATTTGTAACTTAGACATTTCTAGGCTGAACATAACAACCGGAAAGCGATGAGCCTCGGCCACATGAAAAGCCATTTGAGCTGCGAAGGCAGACTTACCCATGGCCGGACGACCCGCAACGATGACTAAATCATTACGGTTCAACCCGCAAGTCATGGCATCTAAATCATAAAAACCCGTGGGAATACCAGTTAACACTTTACCTTGGCTGCGGTCTTCAATATCTTGAAACACATTAATCACTACATCGGAAATGTGGCTAGCTCCCACAGTATCAGATGAGCGCTGCAATTTGTAAATAAAGTCTTGTAATTGCTCCAAAGCCTGTTCTAAAGGCGTTTCTTCATGGGATTTGTGCTGCAACTCAATGGCAAGGCTTCCCAGTCTACCCAGTTCCCGACGCTGCCACTTTTCCACCACCAGAGCTGCAAGGGCATCAATGTTAACTGCTGATACAGTCCTATCAACCAGTGATACTAACTTGTTTCGCCCACCAATAATTTCTAACAGGCCATTTTCAGCTAAATAGTTCGTGATCATCAACAAATCTGTAGGCAATTCAAGTGCATTCAGTCTCAACGCAGCGTTGTAAATTCGACCATGAGCGCTGATATAGAAGTGATGCGGCTTCAAAATGTCGCGGACACGTTCTATGGCTACAGGATCAAGTAAAATGCCCCCAAGTATCGCCTCCTCAGATTCAATGTTCTGTGGTGGTAGTTTATTCGCCGTCGTAGCAAAAGGGACTACATTGTTGTCAGTGGCGTACATATTCTTTTTTTATTCCAATGAAGTTTAAATTTGTACACATATTTACTCAGTAAGTATGAGCAATAGTGTCAATCCACAAACTATTTAATTCAGTTCAGTATGATTACTAGTTCCGTTATGAAGAACTAATAAAATTTCTGATTCAGCAGTCGCTATTAGTTCTGTAAAGCGGGAAGATTTACAAATCTATCAGGATATTTGGCACTCGCCCATTCGTACCACTTGGCAGATATTTTATGTGTGCAAAACTTAGATAGTCCCTCAGACAGAAGCCTAGTGTAATAGGCTTCATGCAACCACTTTTCCCAGTTGGGAAAATCGTAGCGCTTACGCTCTTTTTCTTTCTCTGCGGGGTCATCAGCGAAGTTGTTAATTTTGCGCTCTAATGTCCTGCAAACCCCTTTCCATTGCTCGAATAAGCAGAATACCTCTGTACTACCTTCATCTTTTTTAGAAAGCACGGTATTCACGTATGCGGCAATGTTGTTAATTTCTTTGCCTTGCGATCGCTGATAGGTCTGATAGTAAAGCAGGAAACTGACTTCTTTAATTGGGTTATCGCTGAAAGTTAAGTTTTGAGAATTGTTCTCACGCGCCGCGCCGGAAGAATGGCCTTCATGAGTAGATTTTTCGTTAGTTGCAGAAACTTTGTCTTTTTTAACAGCGTAGCGATGATCTTCAACTGCTTCGTTTTGATCAATCGCTGTGTTTTTCTGTTCGGCCTCAAGATTAACAGCGTAGCCATGATCTTCAACTGCTTTGTCCTGACCAGTCGCTTTGCTCTCTTCTTCGGCCTCAAGATTAACAACGTAGCCATGATCTTCAACTACTTTGTCCTGGCCGGTCGCTTTATTCTTCTCTTCCGCTTTTTTTTCCGTCCCTCCAGTGATCGATTGAGGTAATTTTATTTCTTTAATCTTATTAGAGGCGGTAAAGCTTTGCTGTGACTGAGTTTCAAGCCGCACCCCATCCATTTTTGGCACTACCCCATCCATTTTTGGCACTACCCCATCCATTTTTGGCACTATCGGTCGATGTGTATTATTTACATCATCCATTTTTGGCATCATGGATACTGAATGAGGATTTGTATTGTTTGCATCATCCATTTTTGGCATCATGGATACTGAATGAGGATTTGTATTGTTTGCATCACTCAGGTTCTGCACTACAGATGAGTCTGACAACAGTAATTCGCCAACTTTTACGGGATCAACGCGATAAAACTTAACTGCATTGCCCTTGTGCATTTTTGGTTGACAAGAAATGACGTAGCCTGATTCCTCTAGCCCCAGTAAGGAACGTTGAATACTACGTTGTGACCCTAGTGCGGGATATGCACTTTCCCATTCTCTGTAAGTAGCGCTAGTCCACCATTCCCCATCATGAAAGTAGCCATGCTTTTTGAGTTTGGCATTACTCGAACACCAGCTTTCTATAACTTGAATCAATACAGCTTGGTTAACACCTACTTCTTTTGCTACGCTCCAATAGAGCTTCGTATATGCAGGTTCATAGCCGTGAGTAAGTCGATAAGCTGTAATTGGGCTAGCTGCGGTCGGTCTTGTACTTGCTTGTGTAGTAGACATTTGTATTACCTCAAATTTTTCTTAATTTGGGTAACTCCAACTATTGCAACGCGATCACAAAACTAGTTACTATAGAGTCAACGTTGCTATTAGAGTCAACGTTGCTGTTAGAGTCAGCGTTGCGGTCTACCTCCATAGAAAAGGGTTCTAACTTTTCTATGCTTTAGGAGTTACCCGTTGTGTTTGAATTAATAAAAATCCAGCCCCTGCTGGTACGTATCCCCTCTAGCTGTAACTAGTGGGGATATCTGTATGGTGGTTGGACTGCTGTCTAAGCAGCTGATAATCCCACGACCCTCAATCAATGCAGCTTTTAGAAAATTCTGGAATTGCTCAAAATTTTCAAACTTGTTCCACTGATTGGGAGACGCGAAAGGAGTAGCAGAGCTATTAAAGGTGAAAATCATTAGAAAATCCCTGTGAGGTAGATGATATGCGCCCTACCTCCCCCTAAAGATTCACCAAAGTTTTAATCAAATTTCTCTAGAACCTGTTGTCACTGGTCAACCTAACCTGCTAGGATTAGATCATAAGAAATTTAAATAAAAGTAACATTAGGTTTGTCTTCTCGGACTGTATGACAACTTGCTGAAACAAGTTGAGTCCAGGGGAGGCATTCTTTTCTTATGTATATCTAGTGACATAACACTGAGAAAAGTTCAGACTAAGGATATAGCCTGATTACATAATAGTTTATATCTTCTAAAAATAACTAGGGTTTTGTCAAATTTTCTCAAAGAAAACGTTGAAATCTTTGTATCAAAGGCATATACAGCAAAGCTTTGACTAATTTTAATTACTATTAAAAAGCATGATTTTATATCACTCTACTAATAAGCTTGATAGAGTCAATAAAATTCATGATCCTTATTAAATGGGTGTTATAAGGATTGAAAATGTATAAAATTTACGAAATTAGTAGTACATAAATCCTCCTAATTAATAGTCTTGTACTGATTTATGGCTCCAAGTGATGCCTGCGGCGAGCGAAGCTATCGCCTTTAGCTTGCTTGTGCTGGTAGTAGCACGTTGCTTTAGCGCTTGTTCAACCAAAACACGGATCATCGTTGACGTTGTTCTAGTCTCAATGTCGAATTGGAGATTCATCACCTGGCTCCCATTCAATTTCAATAAGTTGAGCAACACTTTTCAGCCCAAAGTAGAGACAAAGCTGTTTCAGCGTGTTCTCGTCAATACGATTGATTTGATTTCGATACAGCTTACCGACTGTTCCTGGAGCTAGACCAGTCTCTTGAGCCAGTCCTATTTGGCTAATATGCCTTTCTTCCATTAAATTTTTTAATTTACAAACCAATTTCACATCCAAAACTCTCTTCTATATAAGATGTTACAGCTAATTAGTTAGCTAGTTAAATCATAAGTTAACTAAAATTTCAGCAATTAAATCATAAGATTATTCAATCATTACTTTCTTGATAAGCTAGTCAGTTAGTTGATTAGCTGTGCTATTCTATAAATGTGAGCGTAAAAAGGACGCACAAGGGCGTGAAAAGCCACACCAAGGACAACTAGGTTGCTGGACTGAGTATAAGCCTAAAAGTGACCACAAACGCTTGTAAACAAAAAAATTCATTCAAAAATCAAAAACGTAAAAATCAGAAACACAAAAATCAAATTCAACAAGTATTTCCCAAGTAGCTTAACTCTGAAGCGTGAGTAAAATTCTGGCTTCTCCAGCTAGGTGAGATCAGGGGAACGGAACAACCAACATACATAGTTGGCGATGTGAAATGCAAATCAGGTTAGCGGCACAAGTAGCCAGCAAAGTTGAAGGAATCAGACAATCACTCAATTATTCAAAGTTGAGCGACATCGTAAATCTGCTTTTAGACGCAATTAGACATCAATGGAATTTGAACCTTTCTTATCAGCCCAAAATTGAGGCCAATAATCTCAAAGTGAGACTAAATAAACGTCATCAGCTTTGGGTGTCCCAATATGCAATTGAAAGGGGGATAAATATAACCTCTGCCACCAACTTGTTAATTAGTGAATATTTAGCGGGCAATACGATAAATTTCTCACCGCAAACGCCAATAACTGTGACAGAAAGCGTTAAACCTACCCCACAAGAACCAAGGCAATAATTAGACATAGAAAACCTGAAAGGTTAGCACTAATTAGGAATTTCAAATTATGAATCAAAAACGCATAGTTCTAGATCAGAAGTACATTCCCAGAGCCGAAGAAATTATCAACCAGACAGGAATCAACACTTATTCACAGCTATTTACCATCCTGTTGGTTAACTATGGAGACACCCTAGTAAAGTCTTTGAGAGGTGCTAATGAATAACTTAAGCAGAATTTATGACAGTACTTTACTTAGCAAATCTAAAGTTTACCAAATCGACCGAACACTTTACCGATATCTCTACAAAACAGGCACAGTTCAGCATCCCAAGTACCACTTTCAACCACTGGAAGGACAACGCAAGAAAGCAGATTTGCAGCTAAATTACAAAACTTTGATTAGTCGTTGCTATGAAGTAGAAGGTATGAGTACCAATTCATCTGTACTCAGTCAAGAATCATTGCAACTGTCGATTTTTTGAAGTCAAGAAATGCCAACTAGCTTAAGTAGCACAGGTATAAAAATGAATACCCAGCTATTCAGTCAAACTCAGAGAAATAAAGGTAATCTCTGCTAGACATTCACTTTTAAGGGGATAAAAAGCAGTTTTCCACTGGCTATGAAAGCATACTTTCCTCATCTAGCAAGCGTTACAGCCATCGATACGTAGATGAATGCAATGTTACCAATCTAAGAGTAACAGTCTTTCAACCTTCATTGCTATGCAATTTACTTGATTCAAGCTATCTGGATATGCAAGTAACTGGAATTAGATGGAATGTGCTTTTTTAACCCAAAATCTCAGGTTTTCATTAGAGAGGGTAAATAAATTGACAATGACAACCAAGAAATACAGCCAAAAATATAGGCAGCTAAAAAGAAATTATGAAAACATCTGCAAAAAACAGATATCAGATACTAGTTGGCATCGTTTGGTTTCTCAGTTGAAGAATTACTTCAATTTGGATATCGAATCACCGAAGGCCAGCAAAATAATTCACCATATAGCTACCTTAAAGCGCACACATAGAAACTTCAGAGTTAATTCAGAGAATTTTGCGGAATGCTGGCAACTATTTCAGCACTACTACCAGCAGAAAACACAGCTTACTTGTGCCGAATTTTTAGCAGATTTGATGCAAAAAGTTGATTTAAGCCAAGTATCTAAAACATCTAGATACAACTGGTTTATCAATGCTGGCATTCCTTACAAAGCCGAAAAGAAGTATAAAGCATCTGATTTGGCATTGGTAGCCTTTCAAGCGGCAAAATGTATTAAATCTCGTGAATTAAAGCGCGTCGAAAACGCTGTGATAACTATTAATTCACTTGCAGTAAGTAAATAGGAGTTAAAACGATGACTAAATTCTATAACAATGTAAAAGTTCGCCTAAATCGAAAAGGTATTAAGGGCATTTCAAAAGCTGAGTATTTAGTAGCAGCAGAACATTTGGGGATCAGTGACTTAGATGATGTAACCACTGAACAGATTATTGCTGGGGTAGATTATTTGACTGATAAGTTTTCAAATGAATCAGCAAGTTTATCCCCCAGTGATTTAGCTACTACCCAAACTGAGGAAGTATCAAAAATAGAGTCAGAACTAGAGCAACCAGAAGAAACCGCGCTCCCAAGGGAACACTCCGCGAACATCATTTCAGAAGCCACCGCACTCGATTGTGAAGAAAATTTAGAAGAGGATATCGCCCATGAAACCACTGAAGCCCAACCAAGTATAGAACAATCTGAGATGCAAGCGATCGCCTGTGAAGATGATCCTCCAGAAGCCACCGCCATTGAATTGCAAGAAACTTCTGAATTAGTTGCATCTACTGCCGAAAGCATGGGTATCGCACTAAACCTTGAAGACGTTACAGCCATAGCTGAAAACTTCGATTATGCCAGTACAAATTCAGATGATGAACTGGAGGAGATAAAGTCAGCTATCACAGCATTTGTCCAGCATAAAGCAGCTTTGAGTAGGCAGAAAATTAAACATATTGTGCAAGAAGTTAAACAGACAATTCACAATCTGGACGCTGAAAATTCCGAACTGCTAAATGATGGATTAAGGAGCATAAGCCAAGATATCAAAAGCGGTTCCGAACGCTTTCGCCAACAAACAAGACAAGCCCTCAAAGTATTTGCACTCCCACCAACTAAAGCAGGCTAACAGCTTTGTAATCAGTTTTAATCCGTCAAAAGCCATATCCATCATTCTGATAATTTCATCCCTTGCTGCTGTACTTGTAGCCTTTGATAACTACCGCTTTAGTCGCCACAGAGTCACCAAGCCGGAGTACCGAGAATTTCAAGATCCTAATATTTACTTGGAGGTTCCCCAGTGGTTCAAAAAATGACTGAAAGTAAGGAACTGTCAACACTAATTAACCAATCCCTAGCGCTAATCGACCAAATCCAAAAGCACCCAGAATTCAAAGCAACAGAGTATCACCCAGACCTAACATTAGGAGATGCCCAGCAAGCATTGCTTGAACTGCGTTGGCAGACTTTACCACCGTCCGAACCAATCAAAATTTTCTCACTCGAAGGGTTCACCAGTTAGAAAGTAAACACAATGCTTGGCTTGATAGACTATCAAACTTGCTCAAACAATTTAGCCAACAGATTACCGAAACAATTCCTATAATTTAACAACTGGAATTAGTTCAAACAATCATCAAATAATTAAACGAGTAACAAAGGTAATAACCAATGACAAAAAAATTACTCAAAGCAGTTTCAAATCCCAAGATAAAGAACCACGTTCAGCCAAAAGCGAAACGTATTAGCTCCATACTGAAAAACAAGTTTGGAGTGGAATTATCAGACTTTGATGCTGCTTTAAACGGTGATGTCCAAGCTGCCCAAAAAATAGGCGAACTGGCAAGGCAAGGTAGTTTAAGCGCTGAATTTGCACCTAAACTAGCCCAATTGTATGAGCAAATCATCTCTGGGACTGAAGCATACAATAAAGCTGTTAGTGATATTTTAGTTCAAGGTGGCAAGTCAGCGATCGCCATTGATAAAGCGACCATGAAAGCCACCCTCGAAAATACCAAATATGGTCATTCGCGGAGTGAGTTAGCGGCTGAGTTTGTGGCTTCTAAGTCGGCGGAATCACAACGCCACAAATACCAGATGAACTACACCCAGATTAAGGGTTATATCGATGCACACTTGGTAGGAATCGACCAGAAAACTAGTTTATTGGAACAGTCCAATAGACCCGAAATCAAACAAATAGCAGCCGATGAACAGTATGAAAAGAAAGAATTGAACGAAGCACTGAATAAAGGAGACAAAGCCAGATATGACCTGATACCTGAGAAAGACTATCAATCATCTCCAGGACTAAAAGCCAAGTTATTACAACTGAAAACTGCACTAGGTTTCTAAGCAATAAATAACCCCAGTTGCCTGTCAATATTTCTGGGGTTTTACATACTCAAAACCCCACCTATTCTACTATGCAGCCTGACCACCTTGATGAACTGCTAGATACTAAAGACTCAGAACCAAACCAAGACACAGCGCGATATTTGCAATACATCGAAAATAAATTGTATGAAGAGATAGAAGCGCGTAAACGGCTTGACAGTGGGGTGTTATTTCTAGTCTGTCAACTTGGTTCAGTCAGTCTCAGTTGGTTCTTATTTACCCTACAAGTTTCTATTAGTTTGATAGTTGCAACTTGCATTATTTGTGCATTGCTTCCCGGACTTATCGATGCTGGCGAAAGTTTCAATTTTGAATTATCTAGTGAGCGTTGGGAGGTACGCCACAGTAAACCATTGGTTGCAATTTCCAAACTTGCCATTGGTGGGGTTATTTCCTGGCATTCCACCCGAAAAATTAGCAGTGCAGTCTATCAAACTCATGCAGCCATTAAGGAAACTTACAGCGAGATAAAAGCGGCTGAGTCCTTGGGTAGTGGGGTTCAAATCCCAGGCTTAGAACTATTAATAGCTGGTGTAGTCGGGGTGGGGTTAATAGCCTTTTCAAACATCAGGAATAAGGGGAACTCAGATGTATAGAAAGAACGGTTTTTTAACTAATTTCATAGGGGTGCTAGTGTTCATCGTATCCGCCAACTATTTAATCATGGGATTGTACGACACTGGTTATAATTTGGCATTACTTGCAGATTGGATGCGTGAAAACCAAATAGATAGAAGCATTATTAATTTCATCAATGCTGGGATGATTCACATTGAGTTAATTATGATTGTGAGTTTTTTATTGGCTTTGTTGTTTGTATGGATTAAGTGAACAATTGAACCATGCAAGAGATAGAACAATTCAACCACCAACTGAAAGCACAACGAAGAACAGCCACATTCTTATCAACTGCTTTGTTTATTGGTGGTGTTTCGCTATGTCTTCCACTGTTTGCGGACACTACCAAATATCCTGAAACATTATTCTGCTTTAATCCTAATACTGACTTGTGCGAGGGTCATCAAATCAAGCGGGGGATTAGTTGGATAATTGACCGGGAACGGCGTAACTTTACTTTTGATAGCAAGGTGAAATTCTTACGCGTACTCCCACCAGAAGCACCCAAAGCCCCTTTATATGGTGTAGTGGGAACTGTTCTTTTAATTGGTGCGTATGGTGTAAGTAAATCACTCACAGATACACAGGAGAAAGCAATTCATTCTCAATTCGCACTGTTAAAAATACGAGCGCTAGAAAATGACATTTATGTTTCAAATCACTTAGACTTAACTGCATACAGCAAACAGCACCAATCCCAAATAACTAAGGAGATAATTGCACGGGATACAGCCGGGGCAATTGAACAATTGAAGACTGAAGGAGAACAGCAACTAGACCACATTAACGGACAATTACAAGGTGAAGTTGCCCTGAAAAGCCATGAGTTACAGATATCAGAACTAGACAAGGCTATTGCAGATAATCGTTTATCAACTGTTGAGACTACCCGTAAAATTGAGAAGATATCCAAACCAATTACTGACAGTAAATCTGATACTCAATCACCTAATGAACAGCTTAAAGATGCCCTTATAGATGCCCTGAAAAACCATGAAGACGGTTATTTGTGGAAAATTATCAATTCACTTAAACCATTGTGGCTTATAGGTAATCAAGGGTCTGGCAAGACTTACACAGCCGGAGCGATCGCATTAATCCGAAAATATTGTCTCGATGCCCCAATTTATCAATTAATCGACCGTCACGCCACTGGTGATAATGCGGATGTGTGGCAACTGCTAGAAGCTACCAGTAAGGCAGAATCAGAGGATGAAATCAGCACCGCTTTTGAAGATTGCTGTGATAGGTGGCTGCAACGGATTAAGGAGAAACCCACTAAAAAGCAGCAGGTAATTTGTGATGAATTTACCAATCTGAAATCACTTTGTGGTGATAGCGCGATCGCATTCTTCAAAATGTCCCTCACCGATACCCGCAAAGCCAAGGAGTATTTGCTGGGCATTACCCATAATGCCACCAATGAATCATTCCCAGATGGTACAGCATCAGCACGTAAAGCAGGGACAATTTTACTGGAGAAGTTTAGCGCCAACGGTGAAACACCACTATCTAGGGTAGTTGTCCGCTATGGCCTTGTTGATGAGAACGGCAATAATTTAGAAGATGTTGAAAAAACTCTACCAGACTGGATGCACCCTGAACGTATTTACCAGCACTTCAACGGTCAGCCAATCAATTTTGATGACTAATGCAAGTTGGCATTGCGCCATAATGAAATCACACAAGCGATTAACTGTTGATATGACACAAGTTTACCAACCCCGTCGTCGAAGCCGTATTCTAGCACCATCGGTCATCGCACCGTCAGACCTTGATCACCGCCGGGAACACAGCAATACTCTGGCTTTGCAATGTCGGGCTGTGTTTGAACGCCTGCGGGAGCATTTGATAGAAACGCATTACAACTGGTTTATTGCCATCGACCCCGAAAGTGAAAATTATTTGATTGATCAAACTTTGCCAGGACTAACCCAAAAAATCCGTCATTCTTATGACGATACCGATGTCAAGCTTACCATCTTTCGCCTAAATGATACTGGAACCTGTGGCAGACTATGGGTGTAGGTGCTTTTGGGGACAATGGTGAGCTATGGTTTGAAATCCAGATGCAGGCCGCCAATGGAGATGTATTTTCTGTGGAAGCTCTATTTGATACTGGCTTTACTGCGGGGTGGCTGGCTATTAATACCCAAGATTTGGAAGCATTGGAGTGGTTAAGAATTGCTGCCCAAATCTTCATGACAACAGCACGAGGGGAAGGTCAGTTCAATTTGTATGAAGGCAAGGTGATCATTGATGACACCGAGTTTACTATTCCCGTTCACGTTGGGGATGATATTCCCGATACCCTCATGGGTTCTGCGTGGTTGGACATTATGCAACTGGTCGTCAATAAACCTCAAGGGATATTAACCTTAGAAATAGTCAAGGGAAACTAAAAACAGATTTGGCTGATCAGCTTAATACAGAAGGGTTTGTGCTAGATTGGCATACTGTGATTTTTTTGCTTATTCCAATTTCATGTGTTCTGGTGTACGCAGTTCATGATCAGTAAACCACAAACTTTTCAAAACTAACGTAAAAACAGGGTTTTAAGCCATCGTGAATACTCCTTATTCACCATTGGGAATAGAGCAATCGCCGTCATCAGTGCTAGGGGTATCGCCTGAAATGCTGACTAATAGGTTGTTTTGTAATCTCCCTATATTTAAGCGAAATGTCCGCATGGCAAGGCTTCTAAAAATTTTTTTGGTTTACTGATGATGGCTACTTATTCAGTATTGTTTCTTTTTGGATATTTTAGCTAGTTTGACATGACTAGTACCGCCGTGAAGTCAAAAGTCAAAAGCCAAAATTCAAAAGCCAAAAAGCTGATTTTATAGGCGTTTCATTGATTTCAAATGGTTGTGCTATTTAAGCTGTGCTGTACTAGCTTTGTACAATACAACTTTTAAACGAGAAGATTTACCGTAAACTGTACTATGTGTTTTTGAGCCTAGCTATGCCAATTATTGCAGTTATTAATCAAAAAGGAGGAGCCGGCAAGTCAACAGTTGCCGTGCATCTAGCGCGTTGGCTGCAAAAACAACGTAAATCTGTGTTGCTTGTGGACGCAGATGCTCAATGCTCATCTTCCAAATGGCTGGCGCGATTAGAAAAAGATGTTCCTTGCCAGATTCTTCAAGCACCTGATGCACTGTTGGATGAGTTACCTAAATTGATAGATGAGTACAATTGGGTCATTGCTGATGGGCCGGCCGCGCTGTCCGAAACAACTAGAGCATTAATTTTAACTGCTGATTTAGTGATTGTTCCTTGCCAACCTACGGGTGTTGATTTGGAGAGCGCTTCAGATACTGTACGGTTGATTCAGCAAGCTCAAAGGATTCGCCGTGGAGAGCCGAAAGCAGTGATGTTTGTTAATCGGGCAGTCAAAGGAACTAAATTAAAGGATGAAGCGATTGAAGTTCTGCGACTGATGCCAAATGTTATCGTTCTGGAAAATGTGCTTCATCAGCGCCAAGTTATTGCTGACTGCTACGGACAAAACTCTACAGTTTTTGATTTGTCTGGCTCCACAGCAGGAATTGCTAGACGTGAAATTGAGCAAATATTTAAACAAGCCTTGGAGGTTTTAAATGCCTAAAGCAAGGCAACCACTTAGTCAAGGACTTGCTGCTTCTATTGCCCAAAAATTTATTGCAGATCCAGCAAGTGTTCAATCTTCTCAAACGATACCAATTGAACAAATTCAACTTCCAGCCAAACAACCCCGTCGTTATTTTGACCCCAATAAGCTAGCTCAGTTAGTTAAATCAATTCAGGAACATGGCATTTTGGAACCTTTGCTGGTTCGCCCATTGGAAAATGGTAATTATGAGCTAGTCGCCGGAGAAAGGCGTTATCGCGCAGCGCAAGAACTGAAATTACCTGATGTTCCTATAGTGAGTAGGGAGTTTGACGACCAACAGGCTCTCCAAGTTGCTTTAATCGAAAACCTACAACGCGAGGACTTAAACCCTGTTGAGGAAACCGAGGCAATTCTTGACCTGCTTTCGATTACCCTCAACATCAGTAATGATGAGGTGGCTTCTATCTTGCATCGTGCCAACCATGCCAAAAATCGTGGTCAAGAATTGGAGGAAAACGTTTTCCTCCAACTTCAAACTATCGAATCAGTTCTGGCTGGCATTGGTCGGTTTTCTGCGGAGTCCTTTCGTACCAGTCGTTTACCGTTGCTGACTCTGCCTGCTGAGATAATGCGCGCACTACGCGAAGGTCAAATTGAGTTTACCAAAGCTAGAGCGATCGCTCGTGTGAAAAATGAGCAGCAGCGAAAAACTTTACTTAAGGTAGCAGTATCCAAGAATTTGAGTTTGAGCGAAATTAAGCAAAAAATCCAAGAACTGAATGTCACTGAAAAAGAAAAATCTAGTACCAGCTATGTTCAGAGATATTCCCAGATTGGTCAACAATTAAAGAAAGCAGATATTTGGAATGACCCAGATAAACGAGCTAAGTTAGATACTCTGCTTTCTCAAATAGAAGATTTAGTTAAAAAGACTGATGAGTAAGGTATTAAGCCTTTTCCAAAAACAAATATTAGATTAGAGATGATAAAAATCACATCAGGGGCAAAGTAGGTAAAATCGGTTGCATTGCCCAAATGTATCATCAACACAGAGGTAGATTTGCTGCGGCATCGTGTCAATCATGCCCAAAATCATGGTCAAAAAGTGGAGGAAAACGTTTTCCTCCAACTACCTCTTCAGTCCTAGTAGGTAATGGTTGTGTGGCTGAGAAATCCTTTCCTACCAGTCGTTGAGCATTAGGGTATTAAAAAGTCAAAGATATGGGATGACCCCAAAGAGCAGAAACGTTTAGAAAATCTGGTCGCTGCTATTGAAGCTTTCATAAACGAATCCAACTCAGCTTTAAGTGCCAGAGGCAAGCAATCCAATCGCGCCCGGAGAAAAATCAGCAGGCTCATCAAACACAGAGGTAGATTTGCTGCGGCATCGTGTCAACCATGCCCAAAATCATAGTCAAAAAGTGGAGGAAAACGTTTTCCTCCAACTACCTCTTCAGTCCTAGCTGGCAATGGTTGTGTAACTGTGAAATCCTTTCCTACCAGTTGTTGACCATTGTTGAATCGGCTGTTTGAGATTTAACAAGCACTACCATTCGGTCAGATTGAGTTAACGAAAGCTAAAACGATGCCTTTGGCGATCGCCGCAGTGCTGGAGAAAAATCAGCAGGATCATCAACACAACACAGAGGTAGATTTGCTGCTACATCGTGTCAACCATGCCCAAAATCGTGGTCAAAAAGTGGAGGAAAACGTTTTCCTCCAAAGTCAAAATATCGCAATCTGTGGTGCTATTAAGAACATTTTTTCAGAAACCTTTCCGGTATTTCATCAGTCTGATGTTCCAACTTATGTAAAAACCCCTAAATGTCTGACTCCACTCAGGGTATTCCCGGTTTACCTGATTTGACACATCCTACAGAGCTAATTCAGTTTGGTTCTCAGGTACTGCAAGCTTCGTTGTTATTGGTATTTTTGGTCATAGCTTTAGGAATAGCGATCGCTCTGGTGAGTTTTTCTCTCCGTCGCCATGAATCGGAACAAGTAATTTTCGTTGGTGAGTGGTCTGTTCGTTACTCCCAAATTTTGGGGGGATTGCAGCATCTAACTGTAGTCTTGGTGCTATTAGTAGTAGGATTTTTTCTCTGTTCCACTTTGAGCAATCGATATCACCACTGGGAACAAGCAAAGGTGGCTCAAGTAGCTCAAAGTGTGGCTGGCGAAAGGTTAGAGCAAATTGCGCCCCGGATTCGCTATGTTACTCAACAACCATTTACTTATACCACCCAAGTTGATGGCAAGATTATCAAGGTAACTGATACACAAGAAGTTAGCCGCTATTTAGCATTGGCTGGCTCACAAATTCAGGTAAAGCTTGACCAAAACACAGATGTTCAAAATCGTAGTGCTGTTTATCGCGCTGATTACATTGCTGATTACAAGATTATTAACAGACTCAAAGACATTAATAATTTCTTTTTTGAAGCACCACCACCCAACGGTTACTCATTACTTTCTAACTATAAAGTTGAGCGAGATCAGACGCGATTAGAACCCAATAATCCGGGGGAATATAGCTTTCCCTTCAGCCTACAACCGGGAGCAGAAACCAACTTTCGTGTTACCTATCAGGCGCAAGGAGGATCACGCTGGGTATATGACAGCGCTGGACAGTTACTATCTAATTTTCGCCTGACAGCAATTGCCAACTTTGCTTCTGCTGATTTTGCCAGTGGGATTGTTCCTAATGAGACGAAAGTTGATAGACGCAGCACGGAATTTATTTGGAAATTTGATGATAATGTCGCAGTGAGAAACCCATTTGGTGTGTTTACCAACACAAACCCCATTCGCAACACTGGGATTATTCCTCGGCTCTTATTGTTAGCACCAGCGTTATTTCTGTGGTGGATCTTGTTGCTGTATTGGTCATTACCAATGAGTATTAAAAATGTGGCGATCGCAGCTGGTATTTTCTTTGCTTGTCTGCTGACTTTGACTTATCTCAGCCGCTTCATGAATGCACAGTTAGCTTGGACAATGATTTCCCTAGTATTATTAGCGCTGACTTATGGTTTAGGTTACAACCGCAATACTTCTCTTGCTGCCATTATTTGCACCATAGCAGGAGCAGTATTGCCAGTTTTCGGATTATTAGTACCATTCAGTGGTCTAACTCTCAGTGTTGCAGGCTTGCTTTCAGTTATTTGGTTAGCAGTGCGCCACTGGTATGGCTGGTATAGTTTGCAGCTATAAGATACAGTAAAATAACAGAAATTTTTTTGGCTCTAGTAGTCTGTCAAAAAGTAATTGACGGATTAGATTATACCATACAGGATGTAGCCCGATGGTGGCGTTAAAAATAAATAACTTGTGTTGAATTTAGAGATAGCACTTGGGATTAATCAATGGAAAATTTACAGGTCAATTTTTCATCCCCTTAAATATTGTGGGCTTATACTTGCTACTATGATTAACCATTAGGGGCAGTGGATCAAGTGTGAAAATCGACCGACACGGCAAAGCCAAAGTTCTGACTCAACAAGAAATTCAACGCCTGTTCACCGAAGGTTTAACCACAGTGCGTGACAGAACCCTATGTGCTGTCATGCTGTACACGGCTTGTCGTGTCAAAGAATGCGTCACCCTAAAAATTACAGATGTTTACGATCGCAAAGGTAAAGTCCGCCCAGAGCTAATTCTCCGCAAAGGCAACACCAAGGGCAAACTAGCCACGCGTACCATCCCAGTCCTAGAGGATTTGCGGCGCTTCCTGGAAGCCTACAAACACAAAACTTCCCTAGATCAATACCTGTTTCCCGGACGTTGGGGACGGGGGCATTTGCATGAAGATTATGCAGCCCTGATCTTTCGCGAAGGATGCAAGCAGGTTGACATTGAAGGCGCAAGTAGCCACAGTTGTCGCCGCACAGCCTTAACAATCATGCACAGAAATGGCGTACCCTTGCGAGTCATTCAAGAAATCAGTGGACATCGCAACCTGGAGCAGCTGCAACGGTATCTGGAAGTAGAATCCGAGCAAATTCGGGGTGCGATCGCCATGTTGAGTATGCTTACCCCAGTGTCCACGGATTTAGATGGTCAACCAAGTCCCCAAAACGAACAATACCAGCCGTTTTAGATCGGTTAATAGGGTTATCCCGATCTAAAGGCAATACGTTTGGGAGTCGGGGTTTGGGGACTAAATCTCTAATTTGGCTCGAATGACTTTTTCATCTCTAAAGCCTACCAGTATGGCTGTGCCATCTTTGACGAAAAGTGGACGTTTGAGCAGCATGGCATCTTGAGCGAATGCGTCAATCCACTGTTGGTCAGTCCAAGTCTTCTTTTCTTCACCTAAAGCACGGTATGATTGGCCAGAGGTATTACGCATGGGCGCAAAACCCAAGGACTTCACCCAGTTTTGAATCATGTCACGGGTGGGCGGCATTTCTTTTGTATTAATGAATTCATACTCAATACTGTTGTCTTGGAGCCACGTAAAAGCTTTTTTACAAGTGCCACAGTTGGGGATACCGTAAACCTGAAGGGACATAAAAAGTTAATCAACAATTTCCATGACATATATATACATGGCTAGTTTAACTTCTGGCGATGGTGCGGCGCGATCTGCTTGCTTACAGTGGGGTGGAGTGCGATCGCGGCGATCGCCGGAGGCGGGGCGTAGCCCATCGCGCTGAGGCAATCAATCAATTACAGTGGGGCGTAGCCCATCGCCTACGGTAGGGCAGAACGCCATCATTCACAGTGTAAGATCACTTGATCGGGTAATATAATCCATCGTCACCAAAGCGCCAGCCACGAGTACCAGGATCTCGATGACGGCTCCATGACTCGAACTCAGATGGTGTGAGATTTTCTCGCTCCCTAGACAAACTTAATTCATCAACACCCAATCTCCGAGCTAAACTTTCCCCAGTGCAGAAGTTAAGTTCTACTTGTCTTCCCTGGAATGGATGAGATGATGAAAATTGTCTTCTGCCTGCATTTCCTTGGTGACGCAGCTGCCCAAGTGTATGATTAATTTGGGCAAGGCTTTTAGTAACAGTTTCTAACTTTTCTGACAAGTGACTCGGTTGTTGTGCTTGTTGTTGAGGTGATGTCGATTCTATACCCTGTTCTATACTCTGGGTGAGATGCCCCAACATTGTTTCAATTTGTTGTAAGCGATTCTCTACACTGTTTGTATTATGTACCTGATTGGCTTCCAGTGCTGAGAGTCGGTTGATGATGTGGTGTAGAACATTTTCTATACTATGGTCAGCGACTTCCGTTTGCTCCAGGATTTGATGCAGACCCAGGACTACTTGTAGCGAACTGCAAACATAAACGCTTCAAACTGCAAACAAGGCGATTTTGAAA
>NZ_CAWUDG010000045.1:0-18312 GCF_963920885.1 Anabaena sp. CCY 0017
GCTATGAGGCTTATAGAGTCTGTCTTGTAGCTGATTTTGTCCCCCCTTCAGGTTCCAATTACTAATAATCCCTATCAGGGATTGAAACCCATTTTACTAATAGTTCCTCCAAAATAAGATGAGTTGTTCCAATTACTAATAATCCCTATCAGGGATTAAAACAACAAAATTTCAATTTCTAGATTCTGCGCAGGCGGACTTCGTTTGTGTAGCTGCGATTTCTAATCGCCTGTGATATTTGCTTTGCTTTGCGCCTTTGCGCCTTTGCGCGAAACTAATTCTTGAAACAAAATCAACCTCCCACAAAAATAAAATTTGCAAAAGGTTGATTAAGTTTGATTAAAAATTACTGCTCAACAATCGGGAGAATAGGCTCAAATACTTGAGGTTCAGGATTGAGAACATACTGCCAATTTTGAATTTGCTGTTGCGCCGTACTGTAAACAGAACTACTGCGAGGAATCAACTTAGCCGTCTCAATAGCACGAGGAATATTAACCTCACCCTGAGAACGGGCAATATCTAACAATTGCTGACTCCATTGATTAATAGCAATATTCGCATCCATCCGCAAA
This sequence comes from Anabaena sp. CCY 0017, assembly GCF_963920885.1. NCBI lineage: Bacteria > Bacillati > Cyanobacteriota > Cyanophyceae > Nostocales > Nostocaceae > Anabaena > Anabaena sp. CCY 0017. Next base: position 576 of record NZ_CAWUDG010000045.1, read on the forward strand.
GTGCTATTTCTGGGAACCCTATCAGCCAGTCCTATAGCCTGAGACAAAGCTTCCGGTGTACTAGCAGCAGCCACCTGCGTAGCTCTACCCCAGTTTTCTCTAGCACGGATTTGCCCTTGCCAATCATCTATAGCCTTTCTAGCTTCACCAGCAAGCGATCGCCCAGATGATACAATTGGCTGAACAGTATTAATCGCACCCGTTAAATCGCCATTCCGCGCCATCATTCTGGCTTCATCTAAATACGGCTGATCTTGTATTCGCTGCACAGTTGCCGTCCATGTACTAATTTTGCTCTGTGCTTCAGAATACAAAGCCCGACCCCGGCGGATTTGTCGAGCTTCAGATATGGCAGCTTGCAACGAATTTAAATCATTTAGCCATGCCAGTTGTTGAGCGCGTTCCAAAATAGGTCTATCTTCAATAGTCTCCACTTGGTTACGCCAACGGTTAATTTCTTTCCTCGCTTCTGAACCACGGGGATTACTAGAAGAAATCATTTGAACTTCAGAAATTGCAGCTGTTAAATATTCGATAGTCCCTTGGCTGGCAAGTGTCCGGGCTTTTTCTAACCGCGCCACATCTTCAATTTCCATTTGCCAACGAGCTATCAACTGCTGCGCTTCACCATAAGTCGGCCGGGAAATATCAATTTGTTGTGCCTGAAAAATAGCTGTTTCCAATCCAGATACTGTACCAATCCAGGCATTTCTTTGGGCATCAGTCAAAGATATAAAATCTTCTACTTCTGCCTGTAATCTAGTCTTCTCTGGAATCTGTCTCGCAATATCTAGAGCTGTATCCGCATCTTGTTTATCCAGACTTGCCTGTGCCAAATCCAGCATTTTTCGGCCAATTTGGGGAATCAAGTCCTGCGCTTTTTCATAAAGGTAGCTTTCTGATTTAATAGATTCAGATATTTTAATCGCTTCTAGTAAATTATTTACTACTTTGCTATTTGCTAAACGTTCAGCATTTGCTAACTTATCACCATCTTCTCTAGCGGAGTTAATCAAGTTATTTAATTGATCATACTTAACAGTTGACCAGTATTGATTATCTACACGCAGTAACCTAGCCGATAGCATAAACGCTGATTGCCAACGCCGTTCTTGTAATTCCCCTTCAGCATTTTGATATATACCTTCCGCCTGAGACCAAATTTTCTCCCATTCAGTAATTTGCTCATCCACTAATTCATAAGCCGGCAGTTCATTAGGTATCTTACGCGCAGTTGCGATCGCTTCCTCTAAATTTCCCGCCTGAAAACTTTGGTCGGCTAACCGCAAAATATCCTGTGACCATTCCTTTACGTAACGATCAATTTCGCCCCGCAACGGGTGATCGTCTGATATTTTACTTACGATCGCGATCGCTTGCAGTAAATCGTTAACATTCTGCTTAGAAGCTGATATCTGAGCGCAATGTAACTTGACTGAAGCACTCACAAAAGGTCGAGAAATCCCAGGACAACTGGGGGCGTTTGGTAGCTTCAGCAGCATTGCCATCGCCACAAATCCCACACCGCCAGGAATGAATGTCAGCATTAATGCCCATAGAACCCAGCTTTTCATCCAACGTCGGGATTTGCCAGAATTTCTAGGGGGTAAACTAGTTTCTGCTGACTGATGATTTAAAGGTAATTCAGAAGTGTCTTGTTTTTGTTGCTTCACGGACTTAGAGGTAGAACCAGTAGCCGAGACACCAAATGCTTGAGACTCACCGAATTGTGGCGTTCGGGATAATCTTGTCATATCATCTGGCTCTCCGGCTCTGGATGGGGGCCAACTTTCTGGAATATCCCTCTCTGTCATCTCTCACACCAAAATAGTTGAATAGCGATCTCTTCTAGGCTGATAATTCTGATGCTGCCATAGTAACTTCCTGATCATTTTAAAGCTACTTGATTGAATATCCTCTGACCACAGATAGCATAAATTTTATGGTTTTTTAGTATTAGTTTATACTTTAGCCAGAAACTGAAGATTCTGTTTGTAAATCCACAATTAACTGAGCCAAATCATTACTACTTGCCTGATAAACTTCACCGCAAAACTCACAAATTGCCTCAGCACCATCATCTTTAACAATCATGTCTTGCAATTCCTCTTGTCCCAGAATTTTCAATGCCCCTAGCACACGGTCAAAAGAGCAGCCGCAGTGGAAGCGCAACATTTGACGTTCAGGAAATATTGACAGACCCATATCTCCTAATAAGTCATTAAAAATTTCTGGTAACGTCTTCCCCTGTTGTAATAACGGTGTAAACCCAGACAAACTAGCTACCCGTGATTCCAGTATTTCCACTAAAGCTTCATCTCTAGCAGCTTTCGGCAAAACTTGCACCAACAAACCACCAGCAGCCGTTACACCGCTTGCTCCTACAAATACCCCTAAAACCAAAGCTGAAGGCGTTTGTTCAGAACTAACCAAGTAATGAGCCACATCGTCGCCTATTTCCCCCGATACTAGTTCCACCGTACTAGAGTAAGGATAGCCATAACCGATATCTCGCACTACGTACAGATAACCATTACCGACAGCGCCACCAACGTCGAGCTTACCCTTTGCATTAGGAGGCAATTCCACCGAGGGATTAGCCACATAACCACGTACAGTGCCATCCAAGCCAGCATCTACCAAAAGACCACCCAAAGGCCCATCGCCCTTAACCCGGACATTAACCCTAGAACCAGGACGCTTCATACTAGAAGCCATTAATAAACCCGCCGACATACTCCGCCCTAGTGCAGCCGTTGCCACATAAGACAACTTGTGACGTTGCCGTGCTTCTTCTGTTAAACGAGTAGTAATCACACCTACGGCACGAATTCCACCGTCGGCAGCTGTCGCACGAATTAATTGGTCAGCCATGAAAAACCTTACATTTCTTAACAAGTCTACATTTTCTATTCTAAATTCTCATCTAGCAGAAAAACTACACTGTGATTCGTGATTGTATTTGCAATACTAGAACTACAACGCACTAAAAGTCAGCCCTGACCTTTAAACAATTATTAAAAAATGCTAGGTAACTTTCAACAAAGTCAACTACGGATAGAAATCACCGCCTCTGCCAGTGCGATTCGTGATAGTTTGCAACAGCCTGAAAATCTAGCCAAATGGCTTGTAGGGCAAAGTTTCGCCCCCGGAATGCCAGAAGAACTGCATACTGGGTTTCAGTTTACAACCTGGACTGGGCCAATTTCAATTCATCATCAAGTAGAAGTGGCAAAACCCAACTGTCTCCGGTTGCTACTCAGTGGAGGTATTGATGGCTTTCATGAATGGTACTGGGGAGAAGGTTGGGTGCAGTCCCGCTTAGAGGGAATTTCCATTCTACCCCTCAACTTAGGTCAAACCTTGAATTTGCTGAGTTTGCGCCAGTTTTTGGGAAACTCCTGAGTCGGGAGGGCTGAGTATAAACGGGTTGACGTAACCAAACCCAACCTACATCCAACAAATAAAAAAATTCCCAATTTGTAGGGTGGGTTAGGACGGTAGTCCGTAACCCACCATCATCATTAAGCAATCAAACCCAACAAAATCGAAAATTTTTGGCGTTGGGTTGAGAAACGAAATCTAACCGCCATTTCAGCACTCAAGAAGTTGGTTTGACCACCAAAACCGAACAATTCGCTTCTTCCACTACTTGTGTGCTGACAGAACCCAAGACAATTCGCTTCATCCCCACTAACCCACGACTGCCAATAATAATTAAATCAGCCTTGTAAATATTGGCAATCCGAATAATTTCCACCGCCGGCTCACCTGTTGCCAACTCTAATTCACTGTTGAATGATAACTTTTCTTTATAACTTAACAGTTGTTTTTCAATATGAAAATCAGGAAACTTAGAAGATTCTGTTTGAGGGCGGTCTGCGGGTAGTTCCCTCTCTGAGACAGGTGTAGGAAACACATGACAGAGAATGACTTTGGCATCACTAGCCAACACCAAATCATTTAAACTTTGAATAACTCGTTCTACAATTTCCGACCCGTCAAGAGCTACCAAAACATTTTTTAGCACCACTCATCTCCTCAAAGGTAGACCCCTTTAATATTTGTATTTAATACAAGTTGTTAGCAGTTACAGCCTAGCTGGATTTATACTCAGAACTCATCATACTCAGAACTCAGCATTCTTCATCACTCTTCCTGCTGAATTCTGCGTCTGACTGAATCTTTATGAGACGGTAAGCCCTCGACTGTTGCTAGCGCGTCAATTGCCCCAGCTACCTTTTGCAGTGCAGTAGGTGAGTATTGAATAATACTAGAATGTTTGAGAAAGGTTTCCACTCCTAAAGGTGAAGCATAACGAGCAGCACCGGAAGTCGGCAAGGTGTGGTTAGGCCCTGCTACATAGTCTCCTACAGCTTCTGGTGTAGAATAGCCCAAGAATATTGCCCCGGCGTGGCGAATATCGGGAAGTAATGCCCAAGGATCTTTAACTTCTAACTCTAAGTGTTCGGGGGCAAATTCATTGGAAAATGCTGCTGCTGCTGACAAAGATTCTATAACAACAATTAAGCCATAGTGAGCGATCGCTTTCTCTGTGTCTATTCGTCGGGGATGATCAACTAATTGTCTTTCCACCGCTACTTGCACATTTTTAGCTAAAGCAGTGTCAGTGGTCAACAAAATAGCTGCGGCCATAGGATCATGTTCAGCTTGCGCCAACAAATCAGCCGCCACATTTACAGGATTTGCCGTTTCATCGGCAATAATTAACACTTCACTCGGCCCTGCTAAGGAATCAATGCCGACAGTGCCATAGACCAATTTTTTGGCTAAAGTAACATAAATATTGCCGGGACCAGTAATTACATCTACTTTAGGAATTGTTTCTGTACCATAAGCCAAAGCAGCGATCGCTTGCGCCCCCCCAACACGGTAAATTTCTTGTATCCCTGCTTCTTGTGCAGCTACCAAAACAGCTGGATTCAGCGCTTTCCTCGCACCAGGAGGTGTCACCATCACCACACGAGGCACACCAGCCACCTTAGCCGGAATAGCATTCATCAGTACAGTACTGGGATAGATAGCCCGACCACCAGGCACATATAACCCTGCACAATCTACAGGAGTATAGCGTTTGCCCAGAACCACATCATCATCGCCAAAGTGTACCCAACTTTTCGGGACACGCTGACGGTGAAACGCTTCAATTTGGCGGCTAGCCAACTGAATCGCCTGAAGTAGCTCCTTGGATACCTGTTGGTAGGCTGCATCCATTTCCGACCCGGTAACACGCAATTCCTCTGATTTGAGAGTTTGGTTATCGAATTCAGCTGTATAATGCAAAACAGCTTTGTCGCCTTGGCGCTGCACTGCTTGCAATACTTCGCGCACAGTTGCTTCTTTGTGAAGCACGTGTTCATCGTGAGTACGATTGCAGATACGTTGTAGTTCTGATACAACATCTGCCTGCTGAGTAATGATTCGCAGCATGGAGTAAGGAGAATGCCAAAATTTAGAATATTCCCGCCTGAGAATCAGTCTTAACTTTTAACCAATGAGGTTGTTGAGCTAATTCTAATTCTCTTCTCTAGCTTAACCCGGATTTTTTTGATACTTCCAAGGCTGCCAGCATATAGGTTGCTTGAGAAGGTGACTATGATTGCTCAGTCCGATTCACCTAGTTAGCCCACCCTGGAGGGAAGCTCTTTGGTACACGGCAGGGAGAAGGTGGCCAATACCCCCAACCCTTACAACCTAGCCTAAACTCCTTGCGGGTTTCCTGGTGACATATTTGCACATCCAGTTGCCTTGAACAAGAAGGTGGAATAGGGTCTGAGTATATTTTTTACGTATTTTTCTACTTTAGTCGCTAACATTCAATCGAAGTAACTTATTCTAACGCATTTTCTCAACTGATTGCACGCCCAATGTCATTAGTCATGAGGAAGTTACCTTCTTCTCCCCCCTGCACCCTGCACCCAAACAGAAACTTTTTTAATAAATTCTGACATTGGCAGGATGAATGCTATATTAGTAAGTCTAGTAGTGTGTGTACATATTAATAATATTTTTGGAATTGACCGTGGCGAATACAAAATCTGCTCTCAAACGCGCCCAAATCGGAGAACGCAATCGTTTGCGTAACAAAGCTTACAAATCAGCAGTAAGAACGCTGATGAAAAAATACTTTAGTGCAGTAGATGTCTATGCAGCTAATCCTAACTCAGAATTAGAAAAAGAAGTACAGGTGCGCCTGTCTGAGGCAGTTAGCAAAATTGATAAAGCTGTAAAACGGGGTGTTCTCCATCCAAATAATGGCGCTCGAAAAAAATCGAGGTTGGCTCGTAAGCTCAAGCCACTGGCTCCAGCATCGGCTTAGTAGTTAAGCTGTTTAGTAATCAGTAAATATATTCGTGTATGACTGATTACTGCTCACTAAATCATGAAACTTCGGCTTCGCTCACTTCGACTGCGCTCAGTGCTAGCAACTGACTCATGACTGATAACTACAATGCAGCTGATTGATACTCACGTCCACATTAACTTTGATACCTTTCAGCCGGATTTAGCCACAGTGCGATCGCGATGGCAAGAAGCGGGTGTAGTACGCCTTGTACATTCCTGCGTCGAACCATCAGAATTTTCTAGTATTCAATCCCTCGCCCACCAGTTTCCCGAACTCAGCTTTGCTGTTGGGTTACATCCCTTAGATGTGGAAAAATGGCACAGCGAGACAGCCGCAGAAATCAAATCTTTGGCTAGATCCGAACCGAAAGTGGTAGCGATTGGGGAAATGGGTATGGATCTTTACAAAGCCGATAACTATGCAGTTCAGCGCATAGCCTTTGAAGCCCAACTAGCGATCGCCTGTGAACTGAATTTACCAGTGATTATCCATTGTCGTGATGCAGCCCCAGAAGTGAGGAAAATTCTGCAAAAATGGCAGGAGAACACAGGACAAACCCCTAGAGGTGTCATGCATTGTTGGGGCGGTACACCAGAGGAAACCCAATGGTTTCTAGACTTAGGCTTCTACATTAGTTTTAGCGGGACGGTAACATTCAAAAACGCTAAAGCTATCCAAGCCTCAGCCGCAATGGTAACAAGCGATCGCCTGCTAATTGAAACAGATTGCCCTTTTCTGTCTCCAGTCCCCAAACGGGGTGAAAAACGCAATGAACCAGCCTATGTTCGTTATGTAGCCGAACAAGTAGCTCATTTGCGTGGTGAGACATTAGAGGCGATCGCTGCTCAAACCACAAAAAATGCTTGTGAATTATTTGGATTAGCACTATAAACTCTGGTCATCTTTGTCTGATGGTAGACACAGAATCTCGCCACAGTGGATTGCTGAAAAAATTAAACTCTAGGAGGACAGAATTATGCTAAAATTAATCCCTCCAAAAGAATTTAAATACGTCATAATGAAAAAGGAAAGAACTAAAAACTTTTAAAATTGATTTTGTACGGTTATCAAATTGATCATCCACCTCATCTCCACAAGCGGATGTTCGGAATTTACGACTGATGTCAGGATCGGACAGTCACCGAGACTTTGGCCAAAAAGTAGGGACACAAGGCCTTGCGCGCCTACCCCACTTAACCTATACCTATAGAAAATTGTTAAACGTAAATTATCTTGTGAGCAAAACCCACCAAAATCAAGCCCGCAGTTACAAATCAGAGCCGAAACAATATGCGGCTCTTTCCCCGTGTCTGAGGAAACTACCGTAAGTATAGACGGTAAATTGACGACACAAATAGTCTAGAAAATTCTAGGCAGTAATAAAACTCATGGGAGGGGAAGTGAGGAAAGCACAACAAATTCATCAATGTTTCAGCCAAATACTGTTGATAAATCAACTTAATATCTGGATTTTAACGCACTTTGAAAGAAAAAAAGGGCGATTACCCCCCTTGCCAAAATCTCTCTTGGCAGCTTCAATAGCGGCGTTAGCCCTAGACCTAGAAATAGCATAAGGCATAAATCAAGAGAAGTTCCCAAATAGTTATGGACACAAAACACTGGCTCAGGGAACAAGCCAAAAAAACAGAAAATTCAGCAGTGTCCTCAAAAAAAGTTTAACCAGGTTGATGAAGGTAAAGGCATGACTACAGATACATATATGGAATCCGCCTTTTTATTGCCAGATTTGATTGAAATTCAGCGTGCAAGTTTTCGCTGGTTTCTAGAAGAAGGGCTGATAGAAGAACTCAACTCCTTTAGTCCCATCACAGACTACACAGGCAAACTAGAACTGCACTTTTTAGGTAACAACTACAAACTTAAAGAACCAAAATACAGCGTTGAGGAATCTAAACGGCGAGATAGTACCTATGCTGTACAAATGTATGTTCCCACCCGGCTGTTAAATAAAGAAACAGGGGATATTAAAGAACAAGAAGTATTTATTGGGGATCTGCCCTTAATGACAGACCGAGGCACGTTTATTATTAACGGAGCCGAACGGGTAATTGTCAACCAGATAGTGCGATCGCCTGGAGTTTACTATAAATCAGAAATCGACAAAAACGGACGGCGGACTTATTCAGCTAGCTTAATCCCTAACCGGGGCGCTTGGCTGAAATTTGAAACAGACCGTAACGATTTGGTGTGGGTTCGTATCGACAAAACCCGTAAACTCTCAGCCCAGGTACTATTAAAAGCCCTCGGCTTATCAGACAACGAAATATTTGATGCCCTGCGCCACCCTGAATATTTCCAAAAAACCATCGAAAAAGAAGGGCAATTTTCCGAAGAAGAAGCACTCTTGGAATTGTACCGGAAATTAAGACCCGGTGAACCACCCACAGTATTAGGTGGACAACAGCTATTAGACTCCCGCTTCTTTGACCCCAAACGTTATGACCTCGGTCGTGTTGGTCGTTATAAACTCAATAAAAAATTACGGCTGTCTGTTCCCGACACCATGCGCGTGCTAACACCTGGGGACATATTAGCCGCAGTTGATTACCTGATTAACCTGGAATATGACATCGGCAACATCGATGATATTGACCACTTAGGTAATCGTCGGGTGAGAAGCGTCGGCGAACTACTGCAAAACCAAGTCAGAGTCGGCTTAAACCGTCTAGAGCGGATTATTCGCGAACGCATGACCGTATCCGATGCCGAAGTTTTAACCCCAGCCTCCTTAGTCAACCCCAAACCATTGGTAGCAGCAATCAAAGAATTCTTTGGTTCTAGCCAATTAAGTCAGTTCATGGATCAAACCAATCCCTTAGCAGAACTGACCCACAAACGCCGTCTCAGCGCCCTTGGTCCCGGTGGTTTAACTCGTGAACGTGCCGGATTTGCCGTGCGAGATATTCACCCCTCTCACTACGGCAGAATTTGCCCCATTGAGACCCCAGAAGGCCCTAATGCCGGTTTGATTGGTTCCTTAGCCACCCATGCGCGAGTCAACCTCTATGGATTCTTAGAAACCCCCTTTAGACCAGTAGAAAATGGTCGAGTGCGGTTTGACTTACCGCCTGTCTACATGACAGCCGACGAAGAAGACGATTTGCGGACTGCCACAGGTGACATTCCCGTTGATGAGAATGGCTACATTAAAGGACCGCAAGTGCCGGTGCGTTATCGCCAAGACTGGGCTACAACAACGCCTGAACAAGTAGACTACGTAGCCGTATCCCCAGTGCAAATTGTATCGGTAGCTACCAGCATGATTCCCTTTTTGGAACATGATGACGCTAACCGAGCGCTGATGGGTTCCAATATGCAACGGCAAGCAGTACCCCTGCTGAAGCCGGAGCGCCCTTTGGTCGGTACTGGTTTAGAAGCCCAAGGCGCGAGAGACTCCGGAATGGTGGTTGTCTCCCGTACCGATGGCGATGTTACTTATGTGGATGCTACAGAAATTCGTGTCCGTCCCAAAGGCAGTAACTCAGAAATTAGGTATCGGCTTTCTAAATACCAAAGATCCAACCAAGACACTTGTTTAAATCAAAAACCCCTCGTCCGCATCGGTGAGCGAGTAGTTGCTGGTCAAGTGTTAGCTGATGGTTCAGCCACTGAAGGCGGTGAATTAGCCTTGGGTCAAAATATTGTCCTCGCCTATATGCCTTGGGAAGGGTATAACTACGAAGACGCGATTTTGATTTCCGAAAGACTGGTACAAGATGATGTCTACACCTCGATTCACATTGAAAAATATGAAATTGAAGCTAGACAAACCAAACTTGGCCCAGAAGAAATTACCAGAGAAATTCCCAACGTGGGGGAAGATGCTCTGCGTCAGTTAGATGAACAGGGAATTATCCGCATTGGTGCTTGGGTAGAAGCTGGAGACATTCTGGTAGGAAAAGTTACACCAAAAGGTGAATCTGACCAACCACCAGAAGAAAAACTCTTACGTGCCATCTTTGGTGAAAAAGCGCGAGATGTAAGGGACAACTCCTTACGAGTTCCCAACGGTGAAAAAGGACGCGTCGTTGACGTGCGTTTATTTACCCGTGAACAAGGCGATGAATTACCACCGGGAGCCAACATGGTGGTGCGGGTGTATGTAGCCCAGAAACGCAAAATCCAAGTAGGCGACAAAATGGCAGGTCGTCACGGTAATAAAGGGATTATTTCTCGGATATTACCAGTAGAAGATATGCCTTACTTAGCAGATGGTTCCACAGTAGACATTGTGCTAAACCCCTTGGGTGTACCTAGCCGGATGAACGTCGGACAGGTATTTGAGTGTATGTTGGGCTGGGCTGCTCATACTTTGGGAGTCCGGTTTAAAATTACTCCCTTTGACGAAATGTATGGGGAAGAAACATCCCGCAGCCTTGTACATGGCAAATTGCAAGAAGCACGGGACGAAACAGGCAAAGACTGGGTATACAACCCCGATAACCCTGGCAAAATCATGGTGTTTGATGGTCGTACAGGCGAACCCTTTGACCGACCGATAACTGTAGGCGTAGCTTATATTCTCAAGCTGGTGCATTTGGTTGACGACAAGATTCACGCTCGTTCCACAGGGCCATACTCGCTGGTAACTCAGCAACCCTTGGGTGGTAAAGCACAACAAGGTGGTCAGCGCTTTGGGGAAATGGAAGTGTGGGCTTTGGAAGCCTTTGGTGCAGCTTACACCTTGCAGGAATTGCTGACTGTGAAATCAGACGATATGCAAGGGCGGAATGAAGCCCTAAATGCGATCGTTAAAGGCAAGTCAATTCCTCGACCAGGAACACCAGAGTCCTTTAAGGTGCTAATGCGAGAACTGCAATCATTAGGATTAGACATTGCAGTACACAAGGTAGAAACCCAAACCGATGGTAGTTCCTTAGATGTGGAAGTCGATTTAATGGCAGACCAATCAGCCAGACGGACACCTCCTCGGCCAACCTACGAATCTCTCTCCCGCGAATCGCTAGAAGAGGAAGAGTAGGGAAGAAGAAGAAGCAGGGGAGCAGGGAGCAGGGGGGAAGCTTTTGGGCTTATACCAGAATGTTTATTCCCCAGTTCCCATCCCGATTGTTAATTACGTATCGCTGAAGCGTTCGCGCAGCGTTTCCGTAGGAAATATTACGAATTACGAATTACGTTAGCGAAGCTCCTCTGGAGGAGGCATTAATTATGAGACCCGCCCAAACTAATCAGTTTGACTACGTTAAAATCGGCTTGGCATCACCGGAACGCATCAGGCAGTGGGGTGAGCGCACTTTACCTAATGGTCAGCTAGTTGGTGAAGTTACCAAGCCAGAGACAATTAATTACCGGACTCTGAAGCCAGAGATGGACGGCTTATTTTGTGAGCGCATCTTTGGCCCGGCGAAGGACTGGGAATGCCATTGTGGTAAGTATAAGAGAGTCCGTCACCGTGGTATTGTCTGCGAACGCTGTGGTGTAGAAGTCACCGAGTCGCGGGTGCGTCGTCACCGCATGGGGTACATTAAACTCGCTGCCCCAGTCGCCCACGTTTGGTATCTCAAAGGTATTCCGAGCTACATTTCTATTCTGCTGGATATGCCTTTGCGGGATGTGGAACAGATAGTCTATTTCAACTCTTATGTTGTCCTGAGTCCTGGTAATGCGGACACATTAAGCTACAAACAGCTACTCAGTGAAGACCAGTGGTTGGAAATTGAAGACCAAATATATAGTGAAGATTCTCTGTTGCAGGGAGTAGAAGTAGGCATTGGTGCAGAAGCACTACTGCGTTTGCTGGCTGATATTAATTTAGAGCAAGAAGCCGAAAACCTGCGCGAGGAAATCGGTAATGCCAAAGGACAGAAGCGAGCCAAACTGATTAAACGACTCCGGGTAATAGACAACTTCATCGCGACTGGTTCTAAACCAGAGTGGATGGTGATGGCAGTGATTCCGGTGATTCCTCCTGACCTGCGCCCAATGGTACAGCTCGATGGTGGACGATTTGCCACCAGTGATTTAAATGATTTGTATCGCCGGGTAATTAACCGGAATAACCGTTTGGCGCGTCTGCAAGAGATTCTCGCACCGGAGATTATTGTGCGGAACGAAAAGCGGATGCTGCAAGAAGCGGTGGATGCTTTGATTGATAATGGTCGTCGGGGACGGACGGTAGTCGGGGCAAATAACCGACCCCTGAAGTCTTTGTCTGACATTATTGAGGGTAAACAAGGACGGTTCCGGCAAAACTTGTTGGGTAAACGGGTTGACTATTCGGGACGTTCGGTGATTGTGGTGGGACCGAAGCTGAAAATTCACCAGTGCGGTTTGCCCAGAGAAATGGCTATTGAGTTATTTCAGCCCTTTGTGATTAATCGCCTGATTCGGAGCGGCATGGTGAATAATATCAAAGCTGCTAAGAAGTTGATTTCTCGCAATGACCCCAGTGTGTGGGATGTGCTAGAAGAAGTAATTGAAGGACACCCAGTCATGCTCAACCGTGCGCCAACGCTGCACCGTTTGGGCATTCAGGCTTTTGAACCGGTTTTGGTGGAAGGAAGAGCAATTCAATTACACCCGTTGGTATGTCCAGCTTTTAACGCTGACTTTGATGGCGACCAAATGGCGGTACACGTGCCTTTGTCTTTAGAAAGTCAGGCAGAAGCCCGGTTGTTGATGCTGGCTTCTAATAATGTTTTGTCTCCAGCTACGGGTAGACCAATTATTACACCTAGCCAAGATATGGTGTTGGGAGCATATTACTTAACGGCGGAAAACCCTGGTGCTAAAAAAGGTACTGGTAATTTTTATGCGTCGATGGAAGATGTAATTATGGCTTTCCAGCAAGACCAGGTGGATTTACACGCTTACGTCTATGTGCGGTATGACGGTGAGGTGGAATCTGACGAACCAGAGAAGGAACCTCTGGAAGTTACCGAAAATGCTGATGGAACTCGGACTTTGCTGTATAAATACCGCCGCATCAGAGAAGATGCCCAAGGGAATTTAATTTCTCAGTATGTACATACTACGCCTGGTCGGGTTATTTACAACAATGCTATTCAGGAAGCACTAGCTGTTTAATTCGTAATTTCTAATAGAGCCTCCGGCACGCTACGCGAACGTAATTCGTAGTTAAAGAATTACGAATTACGTAAAGCCTGCGGCATAGCTGTGCTGAGAGTGTAGCTCTTCCCCAAGAGGAATTACTGACAAAACTATGGAATTACGGAATTACGAATTACGAATTACGAACTACGAATTACGAATTACGAATTACCGAATTACGAATTACCGAATTACGAATTACGAATTACGAACTATTAAGGACTAATAATTAATGACTAAGGAAAAGGCTGTTTTTCGCAATCGGGTGGTTGATAAGAGTCAACTGAGAAAGTTAATTTCCTGGGCGTTTACCCATTATGGTACGGCGCGGACTGCTGTGATGGCAGATAAGTTGAAGGAGTTGGGTTTTCGCTACGCCACCAAAGCTGGGGTTTCTATTAGTGTGGATGATTTGATGATTCCGCCCACTAAGCGATCGCTCCTGGAGGCAGCAGAGGAGGAAATTCTGGCAACGGAAACTCGTTACCAACGGGGCGAAATTACTGAGGTGGAACGTTTCCAAAAGGTAATTGATACTTGGAATGGTACGAGTGAAGCGCTCAAGGATGAGGTAGTCGTTCACTTTAAGAAAACTGACCCTCTGAACTCGGTGTACATGATGGCGTTCTCTGGGGCGCGGGGTAATATCTCTCAGGTGCGGCAGTTGGTGGGGATGCGGGGGCTAATGGCAGATCCCCAAGGGGAAATTATTGACTTACCCATTAAAACCAATTTCCGCGAAGGTCTGACTGTCACCGAGTATATTATTTCCTCTTACGGTGCGCGGAAAGGGTTGGTAGATACAGCATTGCGGACTGCTGACTCTGGTTATCTCACCCGTCGTCTGGTGGATGTATCCCAGGATGTAATTATTCGGGAGTTTGACTGCGGGACGACTAGAGGCATTCCAGTGCGGGCGATGACCGAAGGGGGCAAAATCTTGATTCCCCTGGCGCAACGCTTACTGGGACGAGTAGTGGCTGAGGATGTGATCCATCCCACCACCAAGGAAGTGATTGCTGCCCGGAATACGCCAATTTCTGATGACTTGGCTATAGAAATTCAGAAAGCGGGAGTGACTCAAGTGGTGACGCGATCGCCTCTGACTTGTGAAGCGGCGCGTTCGGTGTGTCAGCACTGCTACGGCTGGAGTTTAGCCCACGCCAAGATGGTGGATTTGGGCGAGGCTGTGGGGATTATTGCGGCTCAAAGTATCGGTGAACCAGGTACGCAGTTGACCATGCGGACTTTCCACACTGGGGGTGTGTTTACTGGGGAAGTGGCGCAGCAAGTCCGTTCTAAAACAGAAGGCACAATTCGTTTACCCCGGAAACTCAGAACGAGAACCTATCGCACTCGCCACGGGGAAGATGCTCTCTATGTAGAGGCAAATGGCATCATTAACTTGGAGCCGAAAAAAGACGGTTCTGGGGATAAAGAACATCAAGAGATTCATGTAACTCAAGGTTCTACACTCTATGTCCATGAAGGACAGCAGGTAAAAATCGGGCAGTTATTGGCAGAGGTGGCTCTGGGTGGACGCACAACTCGGACAAATACCGAAAAAGCCGTCAAAGATGTGGCTTCTAATTTGGCGGGAGAGGTGCGGTTTGCTGATGTGGTTCCAGAACAAAAAACTGACCGTCAGGGGAATACTACAACTACAGCCGCACGGGGTGGTTTGATTTGGGTGCTGTCTGGGGAAGTTTATAACTTGCCTCCTGGTGCGGAATTGGTGGTGAAAAATGGCGACCAAGTTGCCGAAAATGGAGTTTTGGCAGAAACCAAGTTAACTAGTGTGCATGGTGGTGTGGTGCGTTTGCCAGAGGCTACCCCAGGTAAGAGTACCAGAGAAATTGAAATTATCACGGCTTCTGTGGTCTTAGACCAAGCTACAGTGACTGTGGAAAGTTCTCAAGGTCGTAACCACTATTTGATTACTACTGGCAATAATCAGGTGTTTAACCTCCGGGCAACTCCTGGCACGAAGGTGCAGAATGGTCAAGTGGTGGCGGAGTTGATTGATGAGCGCTACCGCACTAATACTGGGGGATTCCTGAAGTTTGGGGGTGTGGAAGTCCAGAAGAAAGGTAAAGCCAAGCTGGGTTATGAAGTAGTCCAGGGTGGGACTTTGCTGTGGATTCCCGAAGAAACCCACGAAGTGAATAAGGATATTTCTTTGCTGTTGGTGGAAGATGGGCAGTTTGTGGAAGCCGGCACCGAGGTGGTGAAGGATATCTTCTGCCAAAACAGTGGGGTGATTGAAGTTACTCAGAAAAATGACATCCTGCGGGAAGTTGTGGTCAAGCCTGGGGAACTGCTGATGGTGGATGATCCAGAGGCGGTGATGGGAAGGGATAATACCTTTGTCCAACCTGGTGAGGAGTTCCAAGGCGTTGTGGCCACAGAGTTACGCTACATCCAATATGTGGAATCAACTGAGGGGCCAGCCTTGTTGAGCCGTCCGGTGGTGGAATTTGCTGTCCCCAATAACCCAGATGTGCCATCCACTACATCTATTAGTCAACAAACCGGACGTTCGATTCAAATGCGGGCTGTACAGCGTCTGCCTTATAAGGATTCAGAACGGGTGAAGTCTGTGGATGGTGTAGAACTGTTGCGGACTCAGCTAGTGCTGGAAATTGAACAGGATGGGGAACAAGACCATACTGCTTCGCCTTTGGCTGCTGATATTGAGTTGGTGGAGGATACGGAAAATTCCGAAATTCAACGCTTGCAGTTGGTAATTTTGGAATCTTTGGTAATTCGTCGAGATATTACGGCGGATGCTACCCAAGGCAGTACCGAAACTAGTTTGGAAGTGGAGGATGGAGACAGTATCGCTCCTGGGTCTGTGGTAGCCCGGACTCAAATTTTGGGTAAAGAAGGGGGGATAGTTCGGGGTGTGCGAACTGACACTGAAGCCGTGCGTCGTTGTTTGGTGTTGCGCGATAGCGACAAAATCACCATGACTACTAGCGCTCAACCGACGGTGAAGAGGGGTGATTTGTTGGTAGAAGGTGCAGAAATCGCTCCGGGAATCTTTGCTGAGGACTCTGGGCAAGTGTTGGAGGTGATTAATCATCCGGCTGGGTCGGCGGCTGGGGAATCGGCGCTGACTGCTCAACAATATGCCATCAATATCCGTGTTGGTCGTCCCTACCGAGTCAGCCCTGGGGCTGTGTTGCAAATCGAAGATGGGGATTTGGTACAACGGGGCGATAATTTGGTGCTGTTGGTGTTTGAAAGAGCGAAAACCGGAGACATTATTCAAGGGTTGCCTCGGATTGAGGAGTTGTTGGAAGCTCGTAAACCCAAGGAAGCTTGTATTTTAGCCAAGCGCTCTGGTGAACTGAAGGTGGTTTATGCTGAAGGTGGTGATGAAGCGATCGCTGCTAAGGTGATTGAACCTAATGGTGTGGTGACTGATTATCCTTTGGGACCTGGACAGAATCTGATGATGCCGGATGGCTCGATGATTTCGGCGGGTGAACCGTTGAGTGATGGACCATCGAACCCCCATGAAATTTTAGAGGTATTCTTTAGCCTGGGTTCTGAGGATGGGGTTTATGCTTGTGCCAGCCATGCTTTACAGAAGGTGCAGACCTTCTTGGTGAATGAAGTGCAGATGGTGTATCAGTCCCAGGGGATTGAGATTTCTGACAAACACATTGAGGTGATTGTCCGCCAGATGACCAATAAGGTGAGGATTGATGATGGTGGAGATACTACCATGTTGCCTGGGGAGTTGGTGGAACTGCGTCAAGTGGAGCAGGTGAATGAGGCGATGGCGATTACTGGCGGAGCGAGGGCGCAATATACCCCTGTGCTTCTCGGTATTACTAAGGCTTCGTTGAATACTGACAGCTTCATTTCGGCAGCTTCGTTCCAAGAGACAACACGGGTATTAACTGAAGCCGCCATTGAGGGTAAATCTGACTGGCTGCGGGGGTTAAAGGAGAACGTAATTATCGGGCGCTTGATTCCGGCTGGTACTGGGTACAATACCTATGAGGAACCAGGGGCGATTGATGAATATGCGGCTTTGGAAAGCAGTGCCGTGTTGGATGAAGTTGATGACCCATTGGATATGGTGCTGGATGACCGCACAGCCCGCACTTACAATTTAGATTCTCCTGGGTTGGCGGAAACTGGATTTGGCACTTCGGCTTCGCTCGATGCTCGCAAACGACGCACCGAAAGACCTATTTTGGATGAAGATGATGAATTGATTGCTGATGAAGTGAGCGACCTCGTAGAAGAAGATGAAGATGATGA
>NZ_CAWUDG010000046.1:0-17275 GCF_963920885.1 Anabaena sp. CCY 0017
TATTAGCGATCGCTTGTTTTTTGTCCAAACTCACAAAATCGCGTTGCTCCCAATTAAGACTAATTGTACCGCAGTTATCTCTGGCGAGATTTTACGAGCGATTTTAACAGATCCTCCCCGAAAATCTCCCGCCATTTCCGCAGAACTGCTATTTTTGGATGGCATTTACATTTTACACCACCGAGATCAAGAAAATCCCGATGCCCATGTGTACAAATTTATCTCGCCCGCAGCTTTGAGAACTGCCTTCAGCCATGAACCAATTGATACAGGCTGGATGGAACCAGGAATTGTGCGCTGGGGTACGGGCAGTACAGACACATATTTAGTAAAATTTATCCCACCTGCCATTTATACAATTAACTGCGACCAACTCGGTGATTTAACGGTTACTCTACCTGCAATGGTGTTTGCAGGCAAAAAATTCAAGTATTGGGTTTGGGCAATTAAAGACAAAGAATTTACTCCTCAAGCACCAGCTTTTCATGTGCCGTTACCCAATATCTACAGTTCTGGACAAGTGTGCTGGGGAGTAAATGAACCACCTGCTGCCAATAGTGTATCTATTAACCAAGCTTGGAATTTGTTTATTTCCAGTGTTTTCACTAACCATTTCACCATAAATAAATCACACAAATATCGTAAAGATGTTCGCCAGCAGCTTTTAAAACTGCACAAAAGATACAGACGTTCAACCTATCCTGTCTCTGACCTTATGCCTATCGGCAATCAGAAAAGCGTTGCTATGCTTGTGCAGGAAATCCTCAATAAACCCATTGATTGAAAGTATTATTGGTTACAAAATTGTCACAACTTCATCTCTGCCAACACACACCAGCAGTGGACTAGAGTACCTTTATGCTGGAAATGGTATCTTTGCTAGAGCCAAAGGAGTCGAATTGGGTGATTTGGGCTTCGGCTAGTTGTCCTGTGGGGAGGTCGGTGATTTGGAGGGTGATGTTGAAGGTGGGGTCGAATAGATTTAGTAGGTTATCTTTATATGTGTTGGTTAATACCGAGGTATATAGATGAGTATAACTGCTGAGGAATTGTTGCAGCGATACGCTGCCGGGGAGAGAGATTTCACCGAGATTCAGTTGGCTGACACGAATTTGAGGGAAATTGATTTGAGCGGAGCCAATTTGAGTAGAGCCAATTTGAGAGGAAGCAATTTGTATGGTGCTAATTTGAGAGGAGTTAACCTGAGTGAAGCCAATTTGTGGCTCGCTACCTTGCACTCCGCTGACTTGAGTGGATCTAATCTCAGAGGTGCTATTCTGAGGGATACTACTTTCGATTACGGCTATCTTAGAGGTGCTATTCTCGAAAGAGC
The DNA here is from genome assembly GCF_963920885.1 of Anabaena sp. CCY 0017. NCBI lineage: Bacteria > Bacillati > Cyanobacteriota > Cyanophyceae > Nostocales > Nostocaceae > Anabaena > Anabaena sp. CCY 0017. The sequence goes on from NZ_CAWUDG010000046.1 coordinate 1,334, forward strand.
AGATTTGCGAAATGCATCCTTGTCGGAAGTCGATTTGAGTGGAGCCAATTTCGAGGGGGCTAATCTCAGAAATGCTTCTTTGCTCGGTGCTGGTCTCATTAAAACCAACTTTAGGAATGCTGACTTGCAAGGAGTCAATATGGCAGAAGCCGTCTTGGAAGGAGCCAATTTCGAGGGGGCTAATCTCGATGGAGCTGTCTATGAGGATGACATTTGAAGTTGCAAGCAATGGTGCAGATATAGAGGTTAGTAGCGGACTACTGTCATCTATCTCGATAATGTCTTGAATTTCTTCGGACACATTTGATAGGAAATTTGCTCAAGTCCTTCAGTACAACAATCATCGTCCTACCCCTGATATTTGGCATTTGGATTGCGGTAACTCCCAGCGTAGTGGTCAAGTATTGTTAGGTTCGCACCTATCAACCAATCCCAATGACTACCATTTTGCAACCTTGGGCTGCTTGCGTTTACCAGCCCCAAGCATACAGCAACCTGAGCTATTAATTGCACAACCAGAAGAGTTGGCAGACAACAACTTGTCCTGTGAACAACTAGCTTTAATCAACAGTCAGTCTTTGAGTATTAACCAGCGAGTTGCATCTGAGGCGTTTGATTATTTGTTACAGTTGACAACGGGAAAATTACGGCGATTTGCGACTTATTTTGATTTAGAGAGTGGTAGCGGAAAATCGCTGTACACAACGCAAGCTTCTATTATTGAAGCAATTCTTTAATTACAGCACGGCTTAAATAACACAACCATTTGAAATCAAAGAACGACTTCAATTCAGTAAACCAGCTCGTAATGCCAAGACAGCTGCCTGAGTGCGATCGCTTGCACAAAGTTTGTTCAACACACCCCGCACATATACTTTCACAGTTCCCAAGCTGATATAAAGTTTATTGGCAATCTCTTGATTCGTATAGCCTTGGACAATTAACTCCAATACTTGCAGTTCCCGATCTGTGAGTGGGTCTGCTTCCAGAATAGTTGCTTGCTCTGGGTCGATAGCAGAGATAGTCACTGTTTGAGCAGCATTTGGTTGAACCATAGCCGATTGACGAGTATGCTTGAGAATAATTCGAGCGATCGCCGGATCAATCCACGACTGACCTTCATAAGTCACATATAACGCCTCTAGCAATAACTCAAATTTAATCGTTTTCACACAATAGGAGTCTGCACCAGCTGCAAACGCTGCCAGGACGGTTTGATCTTGGGCAAAGGAAGTCAGCATAATTACTTTAGTCTGTGCGGCTAATTCTGACTCTAGAGATTTACGAAACTGCTGCACCAGCGATATCCCGTCTTGATCCGGTAAGCCAATATCCACAATCGCTATATCTGGTTTCGTACTTTGCAGCAGTTTCAACCCATTTTTAGCTGTAGCTTCATCACCTACAACTTGAATACCTTCTTGCTCGTTGAGAGAACTACGCATCCCAATTCGCGTTAAGTTGTGGTCTTCAATAATTACGACTCGGATATTTCCCATAATTCACAGCTTGGTAATTAAACTTTTTTCATTGTCGAATATGGTTAAAAACAACGGATTACTCCATTGGACGAAAATTTTGAGCTATTCAGCCAAAATGTAGCTATTGAGATCCAAAGCCACATTTCAATGTTCTTAACCTAAAAACTGCTGTAAAAAATCTTCCCAAAGTATTAAAACAATATAAAACTACTGGGGTTAAACTAAAGTCTACACAACTTATACTAACCTATGTCTGCAACCACGCCCATAGGAGGATGTAACTTTTGCCTAACTGACAATTTTAGCTGCAAGTCATAAGCGAATTAACTACAAAACAAAGGGAAGCAACACGATTTTGTGGTCAGCATGGCAATGAAAATCCCACTTTTGCCCCGAAATTTAGCTGAATTACTGCTTTCTCCTCGTCTGACAAGGGTATTGTTTCACAGAGGCGTTTAATGAATACATTCTCTTGCGATACAACTTTAGAAGCCAGAAAACCCAGTATTTTGCTAGTGGATGACTCAGCCGACAGTCTCCGCTTACTGCAAATCACCTTGAAGTTGAAGGGATATAACGTCACCGTTGCCGAGAGTGGTGCGGAAGCATTAATGCAAATTACCAAATCTCCTCCCGACTTAGTAATATTAGATGTGTTGATGCCGGATATGGATGGCTATGAAGTCACACAAGAAATTAAGCGAAACTCAAATATACCTTTCATTCCAATTTTACTGGTAACAGGCTCGGAAAAATCAAATGTTGTCAAAGGTTTAGATGCAGGTGCTGATGAATTTATTCGCAAACCAGTAGGTAAGGATGAATTACTAGCCAGAGTCAGAGCCTTGCTGAGACTAAAACACAGCATGGACGAACAGCTACTTCTTTGTCAACGACGCGAGGATTTTGTCACCCACTTGACTCACGACTTACGAACTCCGTTGATAGCAGCTGACCAATGCCTGAACTTGTTACAAAGAGGTGTTTTTGGTGATACTTTATCAGCAATGAAGGAATCTTTAGAACACATGGCTCAGAGTAACCAAACTTTGTTGTCAATGGTCGATACTTTGTTAGAAGTTTATCAGTATGAAGCTGGATGCAAAACTTTGGATTTCTTTGTGGTTGATTTGTGGGAGTTGTGTCAGCAGGTAGTACAGGAACTCATGACTTTGGCTGAAATCAAACAATTAACTCTGCAAGCTGTATTGGCAGAGGGTATTGAAACATCTGCGGTGAGAATAAGAGGCGATCGCTTGGAACTCCGCCGACTGCTGACTAACTTAATTGGTAACGCTATTCGCTTCACTGATACTGGTTCGGTAAAAATTCGTCTCAATTCCACTTGTAAAGGGGTAACAATTGAAGTAGAAGACACGGGCATTGGCATGAATCACGCAGAACAATTACACTTATTTGAGCGCTTTCGACAAGGCAAGCATCAGCGTCGAGGAAACGGTTTAGGATTATATTTGTCACGTCAAATCATAACAGCCCATCAGGGAATTATCTTGGTTTCATCTATTACGGGACAAGGCAGTATTTTCACAGTTTACTTACCTGGACAAACAGCTTGTTGCTGATGAGTTAATCAGTCCATACTCCTCTTATTTGATTATCAACGACGCACAAACCACTTGAAAAATTATTTCTGGTTTTTATTCTTGGTTGGTAGAAAACAAAGCTTGTGCTGCCAATTTTTCATGAGAATAATTCTCTAATGCCTCAGAGATAGGCACTCTAGGTATTTACTGTGATCACTCTCGTTTTCGGTCGCATCGGTCGCAATGTGACTCAAAACAATGATTCGCTGCTCTCAGTTTTACACTGGTGGCCATTCATCTCACCATCAACCCTTGCGGATGTGACGGGAGTCCTCTAGCTACATTGGGAATAGAAAACCGTTTTTAACCAAGTTGTAAAAATATCCACTTGGATAATTGCGTATAAGCTGATTTTATAGCAAGTTAAAAAAGAGTACAGCAATTTACGATGTCTGCGGCTGCGAAAAATCCTGTTGACTAAACAAATAATCTCACGCTTTCTAGGCAAGCGCTCACAAATTTGGCAATGGATCTGACTACTAGAGTCTTAGAAGGTTCTGGTCTGAGCATACCTATCTTTGATGGGTCTTATAATAACGGCAAGGGCAGATATTTATCTGAACCAGAGATTGTCAAAAATTCCTTGCTAGAACAGATGTTTCCCGCCGAAGATTTACCATCTCTACTATTGGTGAAAATTGATGGTAAAACTCCAGATGCGAATCAGTTAAAAAACAGAACATTTGCAGATGGCATCCCACGTAAGTTAGCTTTTAATTCTGGCAATAATTATTACTTTGCTGATGATTCACTGCGAAAGAAAATTAGACGATTATTCGCTACAGAACCGGATACTGCTTGTCGCTATGGTTCTTTATTAGTCAGTAATTGCTACAAAGCCGCAGAAACATTTACAGGGTTACGCGTAAAAATCGTGGACTTTAAAGATCCACAATACGCTGACTACAAAACCGGAGACTGTCATGGTAAAATTTCTCCTCGACTCGCCAAACAACTAGGGGGAGAACGCAATTGTCCGCTGCAATTTCGGTTTGCCTGGATGAAATGTTGGGCTAACGCTGATGACTCGCAATGTCCAAAAAGCAGCTTTTTGTCTAAAGGCACTTTCTTACCTGATGCCCAGTTGACTGATGCTGAGGGCTACGACATCATTATGGATCGTTCCTCAATTAAAGGCATTAAAAAATCGCATCTAAAAAGTTTAATTCCTTGTGGTGACTATGAATTTCCTCAAGCGGTGATTGGTAATCGAGGTAATGCCAAAGCTACCAGCTACGATAATAGTTGGCAATTCACCATTTGGTACTCAGAAGCCGCAGTCAAACAAGATTTAAGTCCACCTACTGAGAACAAGGCTAGAGAACTAGCCCAATTGCAGAGTCATCCCTTGGAATTGGCAAAATACATTATTCAAGAATATGACAAACAACAGCGAGCGCAACCAGAGCAATCAGAAGAAGCTGTTGACCAAATTGAAGGTAACACTAATAACCAAGCACAGGAATCGCGCTGGATTTCTCTACTCCGCAGCGATAAATATGGGCAATTGATTGAAACCCCCAAATTTTGGAAATTTGCGACAGATTACATTGCTAACCGATGGCGTGACCTAGCAATTAAGAGTGGATACAGCCATAATTCTGGTATGGCTATGCCGTGCGATCGCCTAACTCGTGGGACAATTTGTGTACCCCATCTACCAGAAGGAGATGTAATTCTCACCCGTTACCCCATCGTCAACTCAGACAACATTCGCCTCTACCAAAATATCCACGAGCCAAAATTAAAAAAAACTCGCAACGTAGTTTGGATTCACCCCAAAGATGCCGAAGAATACCACCAAGCCGATTTTGACGGGGATCAATTAATGGTCAGTCCTGCCAGTAAACTGCCTAACATTGCCAGTGAAACTCTGCGCGCAGGTGAACCAGGACGATTTGAGCCAGTTAAACAACGTCCCAAGCTGGCATATACGGAAATCACAGATGAGGAAGGCAACTTAAAATACCGGAGCTTGTCTCAAATTGCTGCTGTGGTCAACCAAAATAAAGTGGGCTTGGTGGCGACCAACATTGGACGTGTGCAGTCCTCAATGCCTCATGAGGGGGAAAATCCTCAGCGATTTGCCCGCCGTCAGGGAAAGTTGCTCAATCGATTATTTCAGGCGCTGCAAGTAGAAGTAGACTCGCCCAAAAGTGCCGAAAGACTGGAGGACATCACAGAAATTGATGGTGCGAATTTATTAGCCAATGCGAAACAATGGTCAGAATCTCATCCCAGTTACTTTTTTGACTTTAAAAAAGATGAACGGCTTTATCGCTCCTTTGCTATGCCTGCGGATGCTCCCGGCTCAATTAATGTCATTGCCAGAGAAGTAGTCAATCCCTTGTGGGAACCAACACGCATTCGCAGCCGAGACAGACATGAATTTCGCTATTTATTTCCCAAGGAGACATTATCTGTAGATGCCTTGGAATGGGCAGAAGAATTGAAAACCAGATTTCAGGAAGCTAGAGATGAAATTAAGGAACGGGTGGGAGATGACAGAGATGCTTTTAATGAGGAACTAGGGAAACTCTACGAAAGCTATCGGGCGGAAATTGATGAATTGTTTCTCACACCAGAAGAAAGGTTTGCAGGCGCGGCGGCACTATGGCATACACAACACACTCGTCCAGAAATAGATAGACATCGCAAAGACTGTTTGCAATTAGCCGCAGACATGGAAATTACTTTTGCGTTTGAGCAAGATTATCAACTTCCCAGTGCTGCATTACCACAAGATACTTATGTTTTGAGTGTTCCTTTTGGGGCAGGTGCTATTAAATGGAAGCAATCTTTAGAGCAAAAAGCAATTAAATTTGATGCTACTATTCATCCTCAATTACCTGTGATTGAATTTGCTTTCAAGGATTTATCGCCTAAATTAGTTGAGAAATTAACAGTTAAATTTGGTGACAATGTTAATGATTTTGATGAATTGGATATCCCCAAAGATTTAAGAATTATCCCACCAGCCGATCACAATTGGGCAGAATCACGTCATGATTCCGGTGTGGGTGCTTTGGCATATAACTTGTTTACTGAGGAAGTCTGTGAGCAACTTCAGAATTTTCAGTTTGATGAGATTAAGGTATTGGGGATCAAATACAATGATTTTGCCCATGAAGACTTTGCTAGTAAGCAGTGGAAAAAGCATAGCGTGACTTTGGAAGTAGGAATTTTTGAGTTACCTGAATCACATCCAGAATTTTATCGTTACAACGGGACACCAATATTACAGATTGATGGTAAAAATTTAGGCACTTTTGCACCTGATAGTCCGAAGCTGCCGATTGGTGCAACATTTGCTGCTACTCTCAAACCAGATGGTTCTAGTATTATCCTCAAGGTTAGTCCAGAATCGATACATTTGCCAGAGGTAGTATTACCAGAATCGGAAGCTGAGGTGGATACGGTTGGACAATTTGGAAGTCTCAACCTGGATGTTTGGCGTAAAGAAATGTTTGAAAATTTGGTAGGAGCTATTGCTATTACCTACGCACAGCGACAGGCTAATCAATCTACAACTAATGAAATTGAGCAGTTCAAAATTGGCGAACGGTGGACAGCTTATGTGCAGTCTAGTGGTGATTTTATTGTGCGGAATCAGGATAAGCGAACGATTTGTCGAGGGAATATGCACACGGGTGAGGAGATATTTCTGCTTTCAGAAGCAGCCGCAAGTGAATTAGAGGAGATGATTTTAGAGAGGAAGCGATTATCAGCTAATATATCCTCTCAGCAATCTTTGTACTCAACCCAGGGAGCGGTCAGTAGTAAACAGGAGATATTAAATAATAGAACCCACAGTCGCAGTCAGAATATAGAATTGAGTTGATGGTATCAATCATGGTTAATTCCTAACTGAAAATCTGAAGATTAGCTTCATCAAATACCATACCTCGACGGGCAAAATATTTATGAATGTTCATTTGCACAAATAAATCTTTGAGTTCGTCTGCAATTTCAGTTGGTGGATTTCCTGATAAAGCAACAGCAATTAGACGTTCTGCACTTTGAATTTCACCACAATCAATGGCTAGGGTGGCAGCACTACGATACAATATTGAACGGGTAGGTTCTGCTGCCAAATCACCTGCTATTAATTCTGCTGCTAATCGTTCTTTTTCAAATGCTTGTCGGGATAATTGAGCAGCTAAATCTAAGTTATTTCTAAGTTTAGCAACTTGTGCCATTTCGGCTAAATCCATAGCTTGTTGATGTAACTCTTGAATCTGACTCATTTTTTTACTATGAAAGCTAAAGGGTTACTGAATTCAACAACCACGATGTAAGCTGGGAGTGTACCATCTGTGGGGCTGACTTGCTCAAGTTTCTGTTTAATTCTAGCTTTAATTCGGCTGTCGTTGCCTTTACGGATGCCAGAAACTTCTAACCTCACTGCGTTTTGAAATGGTAGTTCATTTTTATCACCTTTTTTACCTAACCAATAATCAAATCCTGTTCCTCTGCGAGAGCGTTCGATAACTGTATAGTCTGTAAGTTCTTGTATAATTAAAAAAGCAATTCCATAGGCTGCCTGTTCTGTAGTATATTCGCTATCGTTCCAACAGCGCAGCATTTGCTCTGTTACGTCTTGCCAATATAGTTTAAAAACAGAGGTAAACTCTCCTTTGACTGTAAGTTCTATCCCCTGAATATAACCTTGATTGTTTAAACAGACAGCACAGGCTTCTGCTAATGTTGCACCAAAGGCGGGAGTGATAGCGGGTAATCCTTGTTGAAGTTTGGTAATTACTAATTCTTTCGAGTTTGAAGTCATCCTTTGCTGTAGCTATGAAAAAAGAAAAAGTTCAAGAAATGATCGGTTTATCACTCGGCTTACTAGTATTCGGGATTGTTTTTATCTTCACCGGTTGCGGGATAGGAGATTTGATAAATGTATATGATCCTATTACTATGGAACCCAAAAAGTGGACTCCATACAATATGTATATCATGAATAGTGATTCAAGTCGTGAAAATAAAATTCGCTTGCTAAATGCTTTTTATAAAGTGTTTCCTGGCTCTAAAAGGTTAAGAATTACTAATGAGGATGTCCTTAAAAAAACTGATGCGTATTGTAGTGCGAAACAATCTGGCTACAGTAAGGCACAAATGGATAAGTTAATTGAGAAACAGATAGAACTTATACTTAGTCACCCTGAGTTAGATACTGTAGCGGAAGAAGTAAGCTTAAGATTAAAAACTATTTATGCTTTATCTGATGAGTATATTTGTCCCCATGATTCTTTAAGTGGATCATTTAATGATACTCAAGCTGTGGAACTCTACCTAACAGATGTTAACCAAAGAGGTTTCGATGAAAGCGTTATTAATGAAGAAGGTAAAGCTGACTTAGATAGAACAATTCTCTTGGCTGGTCGAACTGCCTGTGAAGAAATTAAACAATATGGTTATCAAAAAGCACTTGAACAAAAACTAAAAGCATTTTCTTCTGATGAGAATATAAATGTTATATACACTTCAGCTTATAAGTATTTATGTCACAAAACAAATAAATAGTAATACTTATTGCTACTTATTTTAAGATTTCCGAAAAAATTAGATAAGACCAAATTAATTAGTTAAAATCAATTGTTATGATTAGAATAATAAAATGGGTATTGCGAATATTGGCAGGGTTCTTTTTATTTGCAGCCCTTGGTGGTCTTTTTCTTTACTTTCAAGGAAAGCTCAACAATGTGACGATAGCAGGAACTTTTGCTGCTCTTTTTGGTGTGTTCTTAAACGAGTCATCGAAGATAGCAGACAAGCAAACACAGCGTTCTAAATTTTTTCTTGAGCAGTCAATTGCAGGCTTTGAGCATACTGTTAATCTTTTGAATGATAGAAATAATGATCGGATTAAGTGGATTTCGGCAGCTAGAATACTTCAGCAATCCTTAAAGCTTTCCAAAAGGATTACAGAGAACGAACACAAAAGTATTTTGCAAATTCAGATGGATCAATATCGTCATCAACTATGGGAAATTTTAAATCCAGATAATGAACGGATTAATCCTGCATTTTTTTACGGAGTTAACGATTCCAGTTTGGATATTCAGGAAGCAGCAAAACAATCCAGCCTTCCTACAGATGGAGAGCCAAAGGATAGATTATCTTCTGTACATAGCTTGTCAGAAAAATCGCTGTTTGAAATTTGGAGTTTTATGGAATTTTCAGAAAATTATGCAGATCCACTTCATAATACTTTTTGTCAGGATCAGATCGAGAGTTTACGGTTACAGCACCCACCTTTGTACGAGTACCTAAAACATAAGCAGAAGTATCACTCAGCAGCAGGTAAGCTTCACAAATTACTCGATAAAGAAGAATAAAAAGGGCTAATCAAGCCAGTTACCTGTCGCTCAACTAGCAACTGACGTTAATAGCCAACTGGATAACAGATAAATAGCCAATAGGTATATGCCATCTTATACAAAGCCTTGTTACCTTAACTGCTAAGGCAATCAGCTTTGAGTACACAATGGCTACCAAAACACTGACCAAACTCAAGCGCAAACAAAGTTCTCAAACTCGCTCCTGGGAAAACCTCACAGACCGCCGTAAACTCCGCCATATTGAAAACACACTGGATAAAGCGATAGCTTCGCTCGCCGTAGGCATCGCATCCTCAATTCAAGATGATGCTATCCAGTCTCACGAAGACTTTAAAACCTGTGTAGAAAATTATAGCCAGGAATCAGGGAAAGCCCCCATCACAGTAGAACTCTGCGTAGGAGGTGACGATGATCAAGAGATTAGAGGCTATCGCTTCTACCTCACCAGTGATCCTGGACACAGAACCAGTGGCAAATACCTAATCAAAAACCTGGAAGGAATCACCAGCAAGGATGAAAACTATTTCACTCCTTCTAACATTGCGGAAATCTGCGGTTTTGCTGAGACCGAACTTGATGATCTCGATGATGAATTAGAAGATGACTTGCTCGATTTAGATGAAGAAAATGAAGAACTAGATGATATTGACGACGAATTGGACGACCTGTTGAATGAAGATTTCAACACTGAACTTGATGAACTTGATGATTTAGATCAAGAAGACGAGCCATCAATTAGTTCTGTTCGCGCCAGCCAAACTAAAACTTCAGCCAAAACATCAACAAAAACCCAAAGTAAATCCCCACCAAAAGCACAAGCTAAAACTCAGGAGAGAGCGAAAACCAATAAATCGGCAACTAAAAACTCCCAATCCAGAGAACCTTTAGACGAAGCTTCCCGTTTAAGTGCTACAGCAGCCACCAATGGACGAGAAGTAAATGGGGTGAATGTAGTTGGACTAGCAGGACAACTGGGAACTCTAGGAATCGCAGTGGGACAGGGTGTTTTGGAGCAACTAGCAGCCGAAGCTGATGCAAAAAGACTCCAGCGCATTCTCAAAGAACTGCAACGACAAAATGACCGCGTAGATCATATATCCAGTCGCTTGCAAGCAGCCAATCCAGACTCATCCCAGTCTCAAAAGTCTGAAAATAATCCAACTATATCTGAAGAACCAACCGCAAACAATCCATTGGCTGTAGCTGCTACCAAAATCGGCTCCAAAGTAGACAATATTGGTGTCAAACTCGACCCCAAATACCAATCTCAGCCATTTAAATTAGATAAGGATGCCACTGTCAGCGAACAACTTGACCAAATTGAAGCATACCTGAAACTTCTTGACAAACGACTTGACCGTTTAGAAAAGGCAATTGGCCGATTAGAAAAACAGATGGCAACACAACAAAGCCAGGCTGACGTTGAGCCAGATGTTGAAGAAAATACTGTTCTACCTAATTCTACCAGCCAACCACCAGCAGAAGTTGACATTTTAAAAAATTTAGAGCAACGCCAAGGGCATCAACAACAAGTTGCTTGTGCCGATGCTTTGGTGGGATTTGCTCAGGTTGCTAGTGAGTTATTTGAGAAATCTGCCGAAGATGGTATTGCCATTTCTAGTAATAAAACTTTATGGGTAGAAACACAAAACAAACAGGTAGCCATCGCTTTAGAAAATACCCAAGGTGAAACACTGTTTGCGGCGACTCGGACTTGTGGAGAATGGGCGATCGCGCAAGATAATCTGAGTGCTGATGAAAAAACTGGCATTTGTAAATTGCCACAATCGAAAGCAGAATATGCCCACAAAGCCAGCGCTCAAGCATTAATTGACAAATTTCAAGAACAACTACCTCAGCGATTTAACAGCAATGGCGAATCGAGCTTCACCTGGACGGAAAAGGGTAAAACCAAGTACGAGTTTGAAATGCTCAAATTGCCCAATGGCACACAGCTACTTCAAGGATTTAACCCTAATCGCAACGATGAACAAGTGCTGGATGCTGTTTTAGTGCCGGGACAACCTCCAGAGATTTTACAGTGCAGCATCCCCCAACGCGAGATGGAAGCCTTACTGAATAACCAGCAATCAACTCGCTCTACTCCAGATGTCGATGAGCAAGACACTGGAAAACAACGCCAGAAGCAAACTAAAACCAAAGTCAAAAAACCAGAAATGCAAGTTTAAATCAATCAACTAATCAATTCAAAATTCAAAATTCAAAATTAAAGACAGTTAGTGGAGGTAAAAAATCAAAATTATTAATTCACTAAAAGGTCAGTACCATCTCTCAATGGCGCAAGAATTGGGCTACCAAAATGGTTTTTTAATCAATGAACTATTCCAGGTATTTGTAATTATGAATCACCAGAAGTTTCCAAGTTCTCAATTGAAAATGCAACCATCTCGCAATTCTTATTCTAAAATTATGAACACCACAAAAAGCAACCGCACCGACTTACTCTTCATTTTACTATGTCTGGCGATGGCGATTTATTTGTTGGTTACAAAACCCATATTTGTGACGATTTTGGGATGTGCCAGTATAGTCTTTTTGGGTATTGGCTATGTCATGCGTACAGTACCAATTTTAGAAAAATACTTAGGGAGAAAAATCCGTTTTTGGCACATTGTTGCGGTTATCATCACTATCACCGCGTTACTCGACACCTTTGCCACTCCAGCCCATGCTATTTTCTTAAACGGGTTGGAAAACTTCTTCATCAATCTAGCTCAACAAAGTTCACAAGCCGGAGGTGCTTCTACAGCCACCCTAGATGCCAACGTTGTAGGCTTGACATTTAACCTGATCCGAGGTTCGTTCTTGTTGCTAGTTGCGGCGGCTTCTCTATTTGCTTACAACCAAGCCCAGCAAGGTAATGACTGGCGACCAATTGTGACTCAAGTTGGTCTGGCTTTTGCTATTGTTATCGCCATCGATGTAATCACTTTCATCTTTATCGGTAACGGCACAGGAGTAATCACCTAGTACAACACCTGTTTGCCGTTAATTTTACCTGTTCGAGTTATCAGTCAGCAATGCCATCTCAATCTGTTTCTTTGATTTGTGGCGCGATACCTGACTGTAGCCAGTATTTGCGTAGTGTTTACCGAAGCTGTGACGCAAGTATATAAGTATAGGACAATATGCGCTAAGTCCTGCGGACACGCTACGCGATCGCCCATCGCTCAATCCGCCAAAGACATCGCACTTCCGAAATAGTGATTTATATCATGTCCGCCTAATTAATTATCATTCTGTGCAAAATTCTCTTTCCCCCTGCTCCCCTGCAACCTTAATGATAAGTCTTTCACCGGACACGATGTTAGCCCCCGAATCGCACACACCTGACAAAATCGCACTGCGCCCCCACCTCAAAAGTAATTGTCATTGAACAAACGCCAAAGAATCAGACAAACATGGCACAAGACAATCAAGAATTCATCAAAGTTAACCGGATTCTAGGTAAGCAAGCCAGCATTGGGCCAATTCCCTCAGAACAATTAGTTCCTTGGATTGCCATCATTATAGTTTGCTATGTTGCCACCAATGGTTTCCTCAGCTTGGGTATGGGTTGGTTTTTCGCCACCTCGTTTTGGCTAATTGTCAGTTGGTGGATATTAACAGGCAACCAACCCCATGAATTTTTAGATCGATGGCGTAACCCACCAGGGACAGAATGGTGCAACGGTAACAGCATTTACATCTCACCAATTCCCCAATATCGACCACCTTGGATGCGTCGGCGCTACGAAGACTCGCAAGTGCGAATCCGACTTAAACCACTGATTGTACCGAAACAGTATGGAGGCAACAGTAAATTTATGCCCTTCCAAAATGAGGTAAATATCTGTTGTATTGCAGAGATAAAAAAGGATGAGCGTGAAGTAGCTGCCCTGTTGTTAGATAAAGGCAAATCTCAGTATCAACTCGTGTTTGGGTTTCGCATCGCTGGACTACATGATCTACTAAATGAAAATGAAGTCAGTGAATTTGCCCACTCGATAGAAGAAGGTTTAAAAGAACTACCCATCGGTGAAAAAATCACCTTTTGTACTGGCTGTTATAGTGATGATCCTGAGTCACCCATCTTAGGGACAAACTCCGCCCCAGGAATTTCTCGCCAAACTCAACTCACTTCCCTCGCAGACAATTGCCAAATCAAACCAGTTTCAGTATTGTTTCGCAATGAGCAATTGCGCGTAGAACAACTTCAATCAGCAGGTTCTCGCCAAACCTGGAGCCAAATTGCTTTTTGTACTTGGACGAGTGAAGCTGATTCCAGCCACCAACAGAACGACTTTGTAGGCGGATTGATTGCCAAATTCAGCCAATTTGGTACTTGGACAGTCGAAAAGATTACAGGAAACAAGCGCCTTTACCAAGAAATATTTTTCAAAAAGCTGTTACTGCAAGGATTTCAGCAAGGATTCATCCAGTGGGAATTGCTACTGAATACCAAAATTGGTTTAGAGGTCACGCCTTGTAATGCGACAGATTTGTGGCAAGTCTGCTGGAATCGGTTTAATCAAGGTACAGCCCCGCCTATTCCCCAAGTAATTACACTGAAGGAGACGGAAACGGGACTGGAATTAACGGAAACCGTAACCACAGATAAGCACATTTGTACGCTGCTGATTGAAGGACAACAAGGACGTTCTGCTTGTCCCGAACATCGGGGAGATCATGACCGAGTTTACTTGACTGGGAAGGACAAGGTGTGTGGAGTCATGGTGGTAACAGATCCCCCCGTGGGTTGGTCTAATACCCAAGACCAGCTCAAGTGGATTTGGAAAATCCTCGCTTCTAGCTACGTCCATGATACAGAAGCATGGATTGAAATTAGCCGCAGCAATGACTTTTTCATCCAAGATAATCTGGCACGTCAGGCGAAACAATCGAAGACAGCCCGGAGTTTAGCTATCACCAAAGGACAGGGCAGGGATATTGGAGCAGAACTCAAACAAGAGGAATCCTTTGAAGCTCAACGACGACTTTATCAAGGCACGAAAGCGCTACACTGTGCGCCGATATTTTTGGTTTATCGCCACAGCACCCAAGAGTTAACCCACGCTTGCAACTTGTTGGCGAACAGTTTTGAAACTGCCAAAGTAATTCGAGAGCGGAATATTGCCTGGGAAATTTGGCTCCAAACTCTGCCAATTACCTGTAAATGGTTGCTACATGGAGGCAATCTCAGTGAACGCAGGATGACGTTGGATACTCATACTGTTGCCGGGATCATGCCTCTCACTGTTCCCAAGGACATTGACCAACAAGGTGTCGAATTTCTGACCAGCCGTGGTGGTAAGCCGATTTATGTTGATTTATTTCACCAACAAATTGGACGGGCTTTGATTACAGGTACTTCCGGCTCAGGCAAGAGTGTTTTGGGTTGGCGGTTTGCTTTAGAGGCATTAGCTAACAATATCCCCGTGGTGGGGATGGATATCTCTGCTGGTGGTCATAGTACTTTCAAAACGGCGATTGAGCTTTTGGGGGAGCAAGGAGCATATTATGATATTTCCAGTGGTAGTAGCAACCTCATGGAACCGCCAGACTTGCGCCGGTTTGACAAGTTGGAACGGGAACGACGCATGGAATCTTGGAAGGATTTTATTCGCAAAGCATTAACAGCGATCGCAATGGGTAAAGTCCAAAATCCTCATTTGGCACAACGGGTTGATGCTTTACTGGTAAAAGCGTTGGATATATTTATCCGAGACTCAGATATTGTGGCTCGCTATAACCAAGCATTTGATCAGGGTTGGCTTTCACCACAATGGCAGCAGATACCGACGTTACCAGATTTCGTCAAGTTTTGCACCAGAGAGCGTTTAAATCTGCGGTCTTTTGAAGACATTGACCGGCAGGCACTTAACCAAATTCACAGTCAAGTTAGTGCTTTGTTAGCATCTCGATTGGGAAAGGCGATCGCACGTCCCAGCACATTTTCCCCAGCCCCAGCCATTAAATTCTTTGCCCTGAGTGGATTAAGCAACGAACAGGATGCTTACTTGATGGCGATTAATGCCCATACTGCCTGTATTCGTAACGCTTTATCCCACCCCAAGAGTTTGTTCATTGGTGATGAGCTTTCAGTGCTTTTACGTAAAGAAGGTTTTGCACAAGTTATCGGCGAAACTTGCGCCACAGGCAGAAAAGAAGGTATTGCCGTGATCCTACTGTCCCAAGACCCAGACACCATTTGTGAATGTGCAACAGGCGCTCAAATCATGCAAAACATGACTTACAGAATTACGGGACGGATTACCAGTAGCGGTGTTGCTTCTTTCCAACGCTATTTGGGCTATCCCGTCAATATGATTACTCATAATGCCACTGATGCGTTTTTGCCTCGTATCAGTGACCTTTATTCCTGTTGGCTCGTAGAAACAGGTGGGAGATTTTGGCGTACCCGTTTTTACCCTGGAGAATTAATGCTTGCTACTTGTAGCGAACTGCAAACATAAATCGTTAAAACTGCAAACAAGCCATTTTTGAAAC
>NZ_CAWUDG010000047.1:0-16147 GCF_963920885.1 Anabaena sp. CCY 0017
CCTCTGCCTTCTGCCTTACCCCAAGCAAGATCACCAAAAGTTGCCAAGACCCTTATTGTGGTTTGGAGACCCCTCTTATTTGCAAATAATGTGGTTTCAAAAATGGCTTGTTTGCAGTTTTAACGATTTATGTTTGCAGTTCGCTACACCTAATGAACAGCTTAAAGATGCCCTCATAGATGCCCTAAAAGGTCATGAGGATGGTTACTTGTGGAAAATCATCAATTCACTTAAACCATTGTGGCTGATTGGTAATCAAGGCAGTGGCAAGACATACACAGCCGGAGCGATCGCATTAATCAGAAAATACTGCCTTGATGCACCAGTCCACCAGCTTATTGATAGACACGCCACTGGTGACAATGCCGAGGTGTGGAAACTGCTACAAGCTTACACACTAGCTGAAACTGAAGAAGATATTAGTACAGCTTTTGATGAGTGTTGTGATAGATGGCTACAACGAATTAAACAGAAGCCAAAGACTAAGCAGCAGGTTATTTGTGATGAATTTACTAACCTAAAATCATTATGTGGTGACAGCGCGATCGCATTCTTCAAAATGTCCCTCACCGATACCCGCAAAGCCAAGGAGTATTTGCTAGGAATCACCCACAACGCCACCAATGAATCATTCCCAGATGGTACAGCATCAGCCCGGAAAGCCGGAACTATCCTACTAGAGAAATTTAGCGCTAATGGTGAAACACCACTATCTAGGGTAGTAGTTCGGTATGGGTTGGTAGATGCCCTGGGGAACAGTCTGGAGGACATTGAAAAGACTTTACCAGGATGGTTTCACCCCCAAAAAATATATGACCACTTCAACGGTAAGCCAATTAATTTTGAAGATTAACTTCCATTAAGCATACAGTTTTGACCGTGCCAATTTTAGATTGCCGATTTAAGCTTTCACCGGATGTCCTCTGGATTCAGAGGTCTTAGGGTGCAGCCCATACTGCCTTGGTGCGGCCCACCACAGCCTCGAATCACGAAATAACCTTGAACACGCAAAGTAAAACGGATATAAGTAAAGTCAGCGTCTTTTGAAGAATCACCTCTATCAATTGAAAAGCTGGTTCCTGTGCATTTCAGCGACGAAGGCATCTCATTGGTTTCCAATGGCTCGAAGCAGCTATGCCAAAGATGAAAAAAATCAACTCCGAAGCTATTATTAGTAAGTTCTATTTCGTCGTTTTCGCTAGGAACATAATAAGCATCTATGAATACTGGCTTCATTTGATTCTCTAATATAAAATTTGTGAACGCATTACTCGCCTCGTAATGTCCAATTTCTCCTTTGAATTTGGGAATTTCATTTGCATCAGGTACGTTATTTTTATATGCTCCTAGTAAAAATGAGGCGCAAGCTATAAGGTAAAAAACTTTCTTCATTTTTCTTATGCTTCCATCGTGCAGATATCCCGGCTGAAAACCATGTCAATGCGATATCGAAAAGGTAGAGATTTTATTATCACAGAAATCAGTCGTTAGCATACATTTTTGTTTCTATTGCTTAGGCTAAATCTTTGAGGAGTAATTTTATGATTTCCGCTTTGCAGTCCTGGGGTGAAGATGCCCAATCTTCCGAATAGGGGTACATCTCTAAAATTTTATTTTTAATGATGGTCTGTGAAACGGTGCGGTTATATTTTTTATTCTTTAAACATAGTATAGAGTTTAGCCTATGACCAGCGCATAGATAAAAATCTATAAATAAGTGCAATTATTGCTCTATTCCCCTATATATAGCAATATCAACGAACCTCAAACAGCTATAAGTATTACTGCACAAAGCATTTAGCCATTATCTTGTACAAACTATTGAAATAATGACAAAAATTTTGTGCTTGTTTACTCTGACAATCAGTAAATAAGGCTTTAGCTGCCTCTACATGACCTTTACAGAGTAAAGCTTGTGCTTTTTTCAAACGTTTGAGTGAACCCCCAACTTTGTGGAGGTGTTCCATTTAATGGAACCAATCAAGCACTTCTCGGCGTTGTACATTAGGCGCTAGTTGGTCAATGATGTTCCAAATGCCGTCATGTCCATCACTCCCAATTGCTGCGCTTGCTTGCAAGTGATTGGCAATTCTCCCAAAATACTTTTCAGTCGTTTTTGGTATCCTGCTCTTGTGCCTGTAATCGTTTCGATAAAAAAAACCCTACTTTTGGCATGACGTGCTTCTGCATTTGACCCCGCACTGCTTTTTCGATTCCTGCAAGGCTGGTTAGCCTTGAGGGTGGCGTGTCTTCATATAATATTTTCGCTATCGCCTGGATATGTTCTTGAAGTGCTTGTTGTTTTTCTGGAGTCATTGCTCGGTAAGTACACTCGTCTATTAGTTATCTTGTTTAATTCTTACAGGCATCACCGTGCCAAAACGGGAAATTTGTACGCTAAGAAAACTTCAAAAAGTTGAAACCCTTAACTATCAATAGTTTCAGAAAGTGTCATCCAAATGGAATTTTTTGTATTTTAGACCAATGAGCGTTAAAAAATTCCAAGACAGTTAAACGCCAAAAATCTTTAATGGCAAGGCTTTTGGCGATTGCTCTGATTTCTTAGCGTACAAAACTCCCAATTTGGTACAGTCTAGCCTTATGCGATCGCCTCCGACGGGCGGAACGCCATCGCACCCTTCATTCCTACAATTCCCCCAGAACTGAAAAGCGATCGCCCTGTGTGGGAGACTGAGAACGAATCACCGATAAGGTTAGTTATCACACGAATAGACAAATTTTAGTGCAACGACTCAAAGTTAGTGATAGCAGCCATCTTGGGCTTAACGTACATTCCTGTGACAATGCTACTCACGGGATCACAGGGCATAAGCTGTAACACTACCCCAACATACAGTTTAGATGCTGGTATAGAAGACAGTATAGAATCTAAAACCCAATCACAGAAACAGCTTTGCGCTTCTGCTCAGGCGTAACCTCTAGATAACGGTGCAAAGTCACCAGGTCACTGTGACCAGAGATTTCTTGAATAGTCCTCAAAGGTATCCCGGCTTAACCCCTTACCGAAAGAAAAAGCGGGCATAATTGTGTATTGAGAACGATTAGCAATAAGTTGGAGTTTGTTGATCTCTTGACGAAATCATAGGGATCGTAGCGAGTTAAACTGTCTGTAATACAACCCTAAAGCGGACAGTAATGGTGCGTGCAGCTGATGTTGGAGCGAAGGAAGAATGAAGAGTATCGAAGCCGAGAGTATCTGACCATAGAGGAGGTGAAGGTACTAATTGAGGCAGCAGGCAACAGGGGCAGGCACAAACAGCGCGATTACTGTTTGCTACTGTTGATGTTTCGCCACGGGTTGAGGGCAGGGGAAGCTTGCCGACTCAAGTGGGACGCGATCATGTTTGAGAGGCGTATCATTTATATTAACCGTCTTAAGGGCAGTTTGAGCGGCAATCATCCGTTACAAAGTGACGAGATTGAGGGACTGAAGATTTTAAGGGAGCGCTACAAAGACCAGGGGGGTTACTACGTGTTTGTGAATGAGCGTGGTAAATCTTTGACTGTGGCAGCGATTCAGAAGATTGTTAGTCGTGCCGCAGATGCAGCTGAGTTGCCAATTAAGGTACATCCCCACATGATGCGCCACAGTTGCGGTTATTTTCTGGCAGACCAAGGACGGCCAACCAGAGATATTCAAGCGTACCTGGGGCATACAAATATTCAACATACAGTCCGCTACACTGCTCAGAACCCCAAAAGGTTTGAGTCTTTTGATTGGGACTGGTGAGCCAACAGTAATTCTAGAAAACAAGTGCTGTTAGCTGCCGGAAGTGCTGTATCAGCAGTGATAGCTCCCGTATCGTGCATATCTTTGGGAATCTATTTTATGAAATCATTTGAACCAAACTTGATTGAGCGTCAGCAAATTACTCAAAATTTACTACGCACTATCCGGTTGATTGGTGAGTATAAAGGCAAACAAGAATTATTTAAGGAACAGTCACCCCAAGTATTGGAAACCCTGCGCCAAGCGGCGATTATTCAGAGTACCGAGTCTTCTAACCGGATAGAAGGCATCACCGCACCACTGGAACGCATCAAGGAATTAGTAGCCGAAAAAACTACTCCGCGCGATCGCTCGGAACAAGAAATTGCTGGCTATCGAGATGTGCTGACGACCATTCACACTAGCTATGCGTACATCCCTTTTACCCCAGGGGTGGTGTTACAGCTGCACCGTGACCTTTATCAGTTTGCTGTCGTTGAAGGTGGGCGCTGGAAGTCAGTAGACAACGAAATTAGCGAAATCCATCCAGATGGCACGAAAATAGTGAGATTTCAGCCACTCCCTGCTTATGCCACACCAGCCGCAATGGAAAGTTTGCACGAAAGGTTCAACACCCTTTGGCAGTCTGAAGAAATTGAACCATTGTTGCTAATTCCAACTTATGTCCTGGATTTTCTGTGCATTCACCCTTTCACTGACGGGAATGGACGCATGGCTCGTCTACTGACGCTACTGTTACTATACAAGGCTGGTTACGAGGTGGGACGGTTTATTAGTTTGGAGCGGATTGTCGAGCGGACGAAGGAAAGTTACTACGATACGCTTTACCAGTCGTCGCAGAACTGGCATCTTGGGTCGCATAGCTTGTTGCCTTGGTGGGAATATTTTTTGGGGGTCATTGTGCTGTCAGGGTACCGGGACTTTGAGCAGCGAGTGGGGTTAGTCACCAAGGCAAAGGGCGCTAAAACAGCTATGGTGCTTGATGCTATTAGCAATATGCCATTTGATTTTTCTATTAAGGATTTACAGTCACAATGCCCGACTGTGGGGATTGACCTAATTCGCCGCATCTTACGCCAAGAGAGGACTGCGGGGCGGCTGGAATGTTTAGGGCGAGGCCCGGATGCGCGTTGGCAGAAGAAATAGGTACAGTACCTATTTAATAGGTACTGGAAAGGTGATTAGTACCTATTTATTGGTCAATTCAGTTGCGTCTCTTATAGCCAAGAGCCAACACCATCTGAATCATTTTTCCAAAAAGTCGTCAAATGGATTTTTTACTGGGATCACTGAATGGTAGATAAATTTTAAATAGGGTTTCCAATATACCAAGCCCACTTGGTAGCCTATATTACAAGTAGTCTATCATTTGCACGAAGGCATTATATAATTCATTTCTTACACCTTGGGTACTTTTAGGATGAAACTGTCCAAATTAAAGAAGATTGATCATTACTCCAATTTTAAACTTAAGAGTCTTTGCCAAGCCCAAGAAATAAGTTAGTGGTACTTGCTGCTAAAAACCTAATTCATAATTAAATTGGACGGATATCGTTCAGATTAAACCACAACATTCGGGCATAAGTGTTTGGCTAATTGGTTCGTATAATTAACAGAGTCTTTAAAAAAATCCGACTTAATTTGCATGGTAATTCCCTCAAGGTTTTATTAATTGCAATCTGCCTGCTAAAACGGGAGGGAAGGAATTAAAATTTTCACCCCAGCTTAGGGAAGAACCTTTAGATACATACTCAGGAGGGAACGATGGCTCTTCCATTCCATTCAAGACGAAACCAGCCTCAAATGCTTCCTTTAGAAGAACGTGGAGGGGGCGGTGAAAGAAAAGGTGAGGTTTTGTCTGAGCAGCAAACGCCAGTCCTGGTCTAATGGTAGAATCGAGATAATTAGATATTTTTAAGGCGTACTCTGTCACGAACTGTCCTTCTCTATCTTCAAATTCAGCGGTCATTTTGACGTGCATACTGTTAAAACAAGGGTGCATTACTGTGAACACAAAATGACCGCTTGGGCTTAAAACCTTGGACAAAAATCTCATTAAAGGCTTGATATCTGCCATATCCATTAAGCCCATCGCGCAAATAGCAGCATCAAAAGTTTTATTTTCTAACTTACTTAAGGCTCGTTCATCCGTTGCATCGAGAACTTGATATTCAACTCGTCCTGACTCTGCTGTGGTTCTAGCTTTTGCTCGTGCGATCATTTCTTGGGAAAAATCTATTGCCAATACTTCAGCTCCTTTTGCTGCCAAGCGTTTCGATGTTAAGCCCGTTCCGCAGGCAACGTCGAGAACACGAGCATTGTCTTTTAATGTTAATAATCTTTCCGTAGCTGGCCATACTAGGTAGCGGTGAAAATCGTTACCTTCTTCTCCCATTCTTTCGTCCCATAGACGAGCAACCTCATTCCAGGCAACTTTCGTTTCTTCGTTTGCTTGTGATTTGATGTTATTCATAACAAAATTTAGTTGATAAGACGATCGGGATAATCGACAAGCTCTCTTGTTAGATGGATGCCTAAGCCTATCACCTGCATCGTTGAGAACCACTACAGCACCACAGAGGGGTTGAAATGCACTCACTAGCTCCTTTATTTGAAGTGGTCTTCTGTAACACCGTATCATCTACATACGATAAAGTTATATAAACGCTGCTGCGATTTCTATCTAAAATAAAACTTGATTCATCTGATATACGTAAACTGGAAACAAAAACCGAGCCGATTGACCAAATATCATCGTATTTTCTAGGAACAAGAGCCAGTGTCAACTTCTGACAAGCAATGCCGCATTATTGCCCTGTTTAATCAGGCGGGTGGTGTCGCCAAATCGACACTGACCCAAAACTTGGGATACCACCTCGCACAACGAGAACACCGCGTCCTCCTCATCGACATCGACCCCCAAGCCAGCTTAACCAAATTCATGGGGGTAGTACCATCTCAATTACAAAAAACCATTGCTGATGCCATTATCGATGAGCAGCCCTTACCAATTCATGAGGACATTCACGGTATGGACTTGGTTCCAGCTAACCGAGTCTTGAGTGGAGCCGAAATGCAGTTAGTCAGTGCAGCTATGCGTGACTTGCGCCTCAAGGAAGCCATAGAACCAGTTTTAGATGACTATGATTTCATCCTTATAGACTGTCCCCCCAGTTTAGGATTACTTTCTTATATCTCCCTAGTTGC
Source organism: Anabaena sp. CCY 0017 (assembly GCF_963920885.1). NCBI lineage: Bacteria > Bacillati > Cyanobacteriota > Cyanophyceae > Nostocales > Nostocaceae > Anabaena > Anabaena sp. CCY 0017. The sequence goes on from NZ_CAWUDG010000047.1 coordinate 6,959, forward strand.
AGCTACACACGTTCTTGTCCCCATTGAAACCCATCTCAAAGCTTTCGAGGGAACCGATGAATTGTTGCAAACTATTACCCACGTTAAAAATAAAGCTAACCGCAAAATTCAAATAGCTGGGTTTATTCCCACGCGGTATGCTCAACAAAACTCAGCCGATAAACGCGCATTAGCAGCTATCCAAACACAACTGTTAGCTTGGGGTCGGATATTTCCCCCCATTCCCAGAGCTACGGCTTTTGTTGATGCTACAGAAGAACGTGCGCCTCTAGCAGTGTTTGACCCTAAACATTCTATAGTCGCTATCCTTAAAGAAATTGCTTTTGCTTTGGAGGCTTTGTGATTAGACGTAAGCAAACTGATAAACCTTTTGGGGGTCAAATTACCACCCCACCCCCAGCACCTTGGTTAGACTCACCGGAGGTCAAGACAGCAGGTGCTACTGAAACTACTGTCAAGCTCAAAGATATTCGTCTGCCTGAGCAGCAACCCAGGCGATACTTTGACCCACAAGCATTAAAAGAATTAGTCTCGTCAGTTAAACAGCATGGCATTCTCCAACCTTTGTTGGTGCGTCCTGTGGCGGAAGGTCAATATGAATTGGTGGCAGGAGAACGACGCTATCGGGCAGCTACAGAGGTAGGACTAGAAAATGTGCCTGTGGTTGTGCGTGAGCTAACTGATGACCAAGCTTTTCAGTTGGCTTTGATAGAAAACCTGCAACGAGAAGACTTGAATCCTGTTGAGGAAACAGAAGGGATTTTGTACCTGTTGGCTATCCGACTTGGGTGTGATGTGGAATCTGTCAAATCCCTGCTGTACCGGATGAAGAACGCCCACAGTAAAGGGGAACAGGACTCAAAAGATTCATTAAATGAATCTAGGAGAAACGTTTCTCCTAACTCAGATCATGAGGCGGAATCTGGGGAAAAGATTTCTTCTAAAGGAGATGAGGAGACGGAATCTAAAAGCAACATTTCTCCTAACTCAGATGAATTGAAAAAATCTAGGAGAAACGTTTCTCCTAAAGGAGATGATGAACAATTTCCCACGGTAAAAGAGGTGTTTGAAAGCCTGGGGCTAATGAATTGGCTATCGTTCACCACCAAGCGTTTACCTTTGCTCAATCTGCCCTCTGAGATTTTAATGGCACTGCGCTCTGGTCAGTTGGAATACACCAAAGCCCAAGCCCTGGCACGGATAAAAGATGACGAAGTGCGACAAGAACTATTGTCAAGGGCAATAGCGTCGGATTGGTCTTTAAGCCAAATCAAAGAACAAATCATCGCCAACACTCCTGATGAACCATCTCCCTCATCTAAAACACCTAACCAAATACCAGAACGGCTAAAAGATATCACCCAGCGCATTAAAAAGCGTCAGCTATGGAAAGAACCTCGCAAACAAAAGCAGCTAGTAAACCTTTTAAACAAGCTAGAAGCGTTATTGGGTGATGAGTAATTTGGTACGAATTGCTATGTTATCAAGGGGAAGCAACGGAGATGGCAGAGAATTTACAGATTCGAGCATTACTCAAGGCTTGGTTAGATTACATCCACGTAGAAAATTTGAGTAATGCCAAAGTAGAAGCTGCCGATTTGGAACAACCAAATATCTGGGAGTCTGGTGTAAATCTAATAGGCGATAAATTATTGGTTGATGAATCTTTATTCAAAGAACTCAAGGAACCTTTCAAAAGCTCAAAGAAAGAAGTACAACCAAAATTACCATCAATTGCTGTAGCTTTCCCGCAGATTTATGAAATTGAAACGAATCGCCGTCAATTTCGCCCGTTGTTTACCATCGATATTTCTCCTATTTTTACAGGCAATTATCGTGCTAGTGGATGGGATTTAACCCAGTACGAGTTTCAGCCTATTATTCCCAATTTGATGCAGTGGTACGGGCTGGAGGAAGAAGCGGCTGAGTCCCTGGTGACAAGGGAAGGGTTAAAAGTTTTTCTCGAAACTACTTTCAATCGTCCCTTTAAGACGTTACAAGATTTTATGGTACTGATTGAATTACCGCCGTTTCCTATGCGGTCGAAGCTTCTGCCCTATCTGTTGGATTTTGAATACGCTCCTTTTAATTACAACCTCAAAAAAGATTTTCAGAAAATCAGCGACCAGAATTACTTTCAGTGGGCAAGACCAGGACATCCAGCTTACGAATATCTATTTGGACAACCAAAAGAACCTCAGCATGAAGTGTTGTTTTTAGGTGGTTTTCCTAATTCACTGCCCGATGATTATCAAGCACTTGCTCTGAAACATTCACACTCCAATCCTCTGACTGCGGTGATTGGCCCACCGGGAAATGGCAAGACCACACTGTTACTGCATAAGATAGCGCAGCAGGTGGTACATCGAGCAGTGGAATTAGCGTCAACTGGCAGAGATAGAAGTAACCTAACTGTGGTAACAAGCACTAACAAATTTGCTGTAAAGAACGTTGAGAAAATTTTAGCCAGTAACTTGACCTGTGACCGTTTCTACTTATCAGGAGGGTCAAGGGATTTCGTTGAGAGCCAAGTATTACCAAATTTGCAAGCTGCACTCGATTGGTTAGCCAAAGAAACGTTTAATTACGATGAATGGGAGTCACTAAAGCAACAGTTGTTAGCGGGTGTCCAGCAAATAGAATCTTATAAAAAACAAGATGAAGATGAGCTTCAACAGAAAAGGGTTGATGAGCAATTATTAGAGGAGCTATGCCAAGAGATACGATGGTTTGAGTCGGCGATAAATACTTCTCTTATTCAGCAATCATCATTAGAATCTTCACGCGACTATTCTAGGTTTCCACTAGAAGCCTACCAGCAGATAGGATACCATCTTGACAGTGCTAGGCGTTCTTTATCGGCTAAAGGTTACTGGCTGGCATCTAGTAGAAACGCTAACTGGTTTGTCCAGATTTTGCAAAGGATTAGACGATTTTGGTACTCGATAACCAAAACCAGCCCTCGTCATGTCCTCAAACGGTTACATAAACAAATAGAAATGCCTGTGTTGGCGACGCTGGCTACTCCATTCCCCTTTGAAATGCCACTAACAACTGAATCTCTCATTGCAGCCCAGGAGAATGTTAATCAGCTTTTAGCAGAAGCATCTTCTTGGCAGCAGCAACAGAATAGTTTTGACAGCACACAACAGCAGTTAGAGTCATTACAGCAACAACTGACTAACCTGATTACTCGCCGAGGAGAGGTCGAAAACCGACTGGCTGCTTATCCCACCAAAGATTTTTACAGCCGTTTCTACAGCGAATTACACTCGCTGCAAGTAGAGTTATTTGAGGGGAGCAACGCGATTTTGTGAGGTTCGGAAATTTGGTAATATAAGTTACCTAAGTTTTGAGCGATCGCTACCTAGAAAAGGTAAAAATAGGGAATTTCAACCAGGGTTTATTAGGAATCAGCCCTGGTAATTGAGATATAAAATCCGATCTCACATTTTCGCGTTGCTCCCTTATTTGAGTGGGCTTGGCAATTTCAACAGCAGGAAGCTAGGCGGCGAAAAGATGAGGTAACAACTTCTATTAGGATTTACATTGCATTATTGAATGGGGAATGGGAAGCTTACCGCCAGTTAAGCTCAAATTGGAGAAACATTTATCGAGATATCAGCCTGTTATTTCCGGTGTTCCTTTGCAATTTGCACTCCATCCGCAATTTGTTACCCTATCCCGATAGTGGCTGCATTGATCAAGTAATTGTAGATGAAGCGGGGCAGATTCCACCGTATCAAGTTTTTCCGGTTTTGGTGCGGTGTAATCGGGCTTTGATTGTGGGCGACCCATTGCAATTGGAGCCGGTGATTAATTTGAGTGACCAGCAGAAAGAGGAATATCGTAGCAAGTCTTTTCTGGAACAGGGACTTACGGATACGGATTATGACCGCTACAGTCCTACGGCTACCACAGCCTATCATCGGGCGGCTGGGGCATCAGGACAACCAGGGGATATTGGTCAGGGGATTATCCTAAAATATCATTACCGTTGCGCTCCGGTGATTGCTGATTTTTGCGATCGCTTGTGCAATTACGGCATGATCATCAAGACTGAACCGAAAGCTTCCGTACTGGGTACTAATTTGATTGGTTGTCATGTGGAGGGGCGGCTGGAGAATAATGTTAATTGGGCAGAAGTTGATGCGGTAGAGGCGTTAATTGATGAGTTGTTAGCAGCGGGTTATTGCATAAATCCTACTGACTCTCTTAACGAAATTGGCGTGATTTCACCTTACCGCCATCAAGTAGATACACTGATTCAACGTTTACGATCTCGCTGGACAGATTTTCCAAAGCAGAGCATTGGCACAGTTCACACGTTCCAAGGTGGTCAGAAATCAGTAATAATTTTCTCGACTCGCCAATGTCAACCAACTGATAGCCTATGGTTTATCAATCGCAGACCTAATTTACTTAATGTGGCTGTGAGTAGGGCAAGAGAATTGTTTATCCTGGTGGGGAATTTGGGGCGAATTTCTGAAGGGGGGCATACGAGGGAGTTGGTGGAATATATTAAGGAATTTGGAGAGATGAGATAATTTGAATAAAGTCCAGAAAAGTGCAAATGCCAAAATCCAACACCTTTGAAGAAAAATATCCCTATATTTCCCGCTTTGTAGAAGAACACGGCTGGATTGAAATTGTCGATGTGCGAACACATAAACTCCTTTGTTAGAGCCTATGATTTCGGTGGTACTGTCTATGAAGGCAAGGCAAGTTACCGAAGTATAGAAGCAGCATTGCAAGACCTTGAGGCAGCTATCAAAGCCAACAGGGAAGAAAGGGGAATCTAAAAGAAATCAATGTAAGAAAAAATTAAGAAAATTTATTTTATTAGTTACTTAAAAGTTTGACTTATAAAGGTTTGAGACAGCCACAACTGCATATCTCTATTGCGCTGTCGAAGCTGGGGGCGATCGCCATCTTGATTTTAATTCCCAAAAGTTAGACTGAGAAAGTCGCTTTAATAACATAGGTAGGATAGTTATGCTGTCATTGGAAGAGGTTACACTTCGCCCGGCAACGAAGGCTGACGCACCATTGTTCTACAGCGTCATCGACCAAACAATGCGTGAGTTCATCGTTGCCACTTGGGGTGCATGGAACGAAGAGCGTGTTCAGCGCGAATCAGAAGAAGACAGTACTTCGCCAAATGCACAGATCATCCAAGTCGGCAGCGTTTCCGTTGGAGTTCTTTTGGTTGAACGGGAGCCAACGTACATCCAAGTTCAACAAATCTACCTGCTACCTGATTATCAACGCAAAGGCATCGGCAGCTTTCTCATCGCGGGTATCATCGCAGAGGCAACGCATAGCAATCTTCCAGTTCGTCTCCGCGTTCTCAGGGTCAATCCGGCGAAGGAGTTCTATGAGAAATTTGGTTTTGTCGTTACCGAAACATCGGACGAATTTTATTTTATGGAGCGTGTGTCTTAACCTGTTCACTATCCTAAAGTTGACTATTACTATTTTAGAACGTAATTTGGAGCTGTTTCTTACCAGATTCTCTTACTCAAGCCAGTTGTAGCGAAGCGGTGACTGAGCGCTGCGAAGAATTTAGTCGGCCTCACCAGGGGGTTTCTACAGCGCTCGGTCAACAACTGGCATTGGGGAGGGAGTCCAGAGGGACGGGGCAAAGCCCCTCCCTCGCGCCCACTTCACTGCATCGAGGGATTACTAAACTACCGACTAAAACCTCTGTCCTGCTGTCTTTGCCGTTGCTCTTCCATCTGCTCTTGCCGCCGCTGTTCCACAATCATCTCATTCCAGGTCACTCCTTCGGGTGCAATTCTTTGAGCCACAGGTAACATTTTCTGAACAACTTGCGCGGCTTGATTGCCCTGCTCATCGTTATTAAATGAGATTGCCATTCTCTTAATAGTTTTGAGAAATTCTAAGGGCAAGTTATCCGGGTCATCCACTGCCATGTAAATTGTTCGGGTTGGTGGCAACCCGTCATGTGCTATCATGTCAATCTCTGCTACTGACAGGGCATCAATGGGAGAAGAACACAAGTGTACTCTCTCGATTTTGTCCTCTGGCTCTCCACCCAATTGAATGTGAAACCAACCCGGTGAAGGTTTGGTGGTTTTGTCATATTCAACAGTGCGATTATCTTGCCTTCGTGGATTCCAAATCAGTGCGCCTGACTTTTCACCGTCTAAATCACGCTTGACAAACACAATATTTCGTTCCTGGTCTACATAACCCAACCCCTGTTGATGTAATGTTTTCACAAATAAAGGTAATAAGCCGCGTTTTTCAGTCAGGTAATTTTGTAATGTAGGCCATAGGCTCTCGTCTTCTGCTGGGGGCGTAAATGGCAACTGTTGTTTCTGTTCAATCTCAATGAGAAACTTTTGTACCTCATCAGAAGGTATCGGTTTGACTGGATTTAACAGCAGTTGCTGAATGGGTTGGTCGTCGCGTTGTGGTTGGTAGTCAATTTCTTTATGTTTTTGTAGTCCTGGGAAGGTGTAGGCTGCACCTAAACTTGTACCGCTAAATTTTTGCTCATTCCAGGCGTAGGAGATACCTTTACTCTTGCCGTTGCGTGTTAATCCGTGACGAACTTCTACACCTAATAATTGCAATCTTTCAATCATTTGGGGCATGGTTGGTTGGTCTATTGTGGCGCGGTCGATTAGTTCAATTAGCTGGGTTTTGATTGCTTGTTGTGGCGGTGTGTTTCTCTGACCTTGCTCGTATTCCAGTTGTTCTCGCTCGATGCGTCGCTGTTGTCCTATGCTGGGGGCGCGGTTGAGTTTTTCTTTGCTACTTTGAGCTTGTTGTAAACTGTATTCTAGTTCAAGCTGGCGAATGATTTTTTCGGAGCGCACGTATTCCCAGCTATCACTGGTGATTTTGCCATTGTCTAGGCTGATTCGGCTGGCGCAAATGTGTATATGGTCGTGGTCGCGGTCGTTGTGGCGGTAGATGGCGTATTGATTGGCTGTGTAGCCCATTGCCTCTATATACTTGTCGGCGATTTCGCACCATGTCTCGTTATCTAGCTGTTCGCCTGGGGTGAGTGAGAGGGAAACATGGTGAACTACTTTTAGGGCTTCTGGGTTGAGTTGTCGAGACAGTCGAAATTCTCTGGCTAGTTCGGCGGCATTTGTGCCAAACATATTGCCACCAATTAAGGATGACTTTTCTCGGTTTTCGAGATAGTTGAGGAGTCCGCGAAAGCTTTTACCTTTGGTTTGGTTGCCAATCATTCTGTCTCCCAGTCTTCATCTTCTTCCTCGATGTCGTCCTCATCGGTGGGGTCGGTTTCCATTTGGGACAGTTCTCGTCCTATCTGTTGTAGGAGGTTGCGTAACTGTGCTAATTCTTCTGGGTCTGCGGGTGGGTGCAGTCCCATTTTAATGGCTGTGTGGGTGGCTCTGGTAAGTTGATTAATATTATTACCGATGCGGGATAATTCGCGGTAGGTTGCCAGGGTGATTTTGCTGGTGCGTTTGGGGAGGGGTTTGAGTAATACGCTGCGTCGGGTGAATTCAGCTATTGAGAGTCCTGCGTCTTGTGCTTTGAGCTTAATCATATCGTGTTCAATGGCGTTGACACGAGCTTCTAGGGTTTTGGTACGCAGGAGGTTTTTGTCCAGTTTAGGGCGCATAACTGTGGGAGGTGGGGGAGGGGGTTTCCAAAGGGGGAGGCTTCCCCATTTGGCAAGCCTGTCGTCCGAGCGAAGCGAGGTTTGCCGGAGGCAAAAGACACGGCTTGCTTATAGCCCATCTGCGGGGGGTGGGGGACAGGTCAGTGGGGGCGGAACTGCGCGGGGTAGTGGGGGCAGGGTTTTGGTGATTCAGGGTCGATGAAGGACATTTACAGCGAAGCTGAAACATAATAATTATATCAGTGTTAGCTGAATTACTGCGACGGCGTAGCCGGAGGGACAAGGCTATGGTTAGCAATAGTCGGCTATAGTCGGCATCGGATGAATATAAAGACGGCGTAGCCGGACATGAAAAGTAGAACAGCATCAGTAAAATGATGGTAATGGCGTAGCCAGAACGGGAAAATTATATCAGTCTCTAATAAATGATGATAACGGCGTAGCCGCATGACGGAAATTACAAGCAGCGTAGCTGGGAGTGGCGAGGGGGACAATCAGCATCAGTTAAATAGCATCAGTAAAATGATGATAATGGCGTAGCCAAAACGGGAAAATTATATCAGTATCTAATAAATGATGCTGACGGCGTAGCCGCATTACGAAAATTACAACCAGCGTAGCTGCAATCTGCGGAAATTGTAGAGTTATACAATCTCAAAAATAGGGGAAAATATATAAATTATGATGACAAATTTTATTTCATAGCAATGGTTGAGCCAAAAGATTCTGAAAAGATTACTAAGGGCAAGATTGATGAGGCGATTAGCGTCTTAAAGGAGCAAAAGCCGAAGGAACGAGAGGATGTATCAGACAGGGAAGCTGTTCGCAAGATGAGACGATACATCGAGAAACTGACTTCTGATAAATATGGCTACACTTACGATGAAGTTTCAGAAATGTTGGCTGGGCAGGGCATCAATTTGAGTGGTAGCCGAATTAAGTATTTAATAGGTGAGTTGAGGAAAAGCACTCGTCGTCAGAAAAAGACTCTAGAGAATGAAAATTCTGGTGGGGCGAGTGGGACTACTGCGGCTCAGAAACCTGCTAGTAGCACTAAGAGCCAGAAAAAAAATTAGTAGTCAAGTAGTCAATACAGCGAAAGTCAAAAAAAAGGGTGTGGGCTATGCTGACTTTTCACGGCATCTGGAAAACGCCATTTTGAGCTTTTCTCAAACCATCATTTTTACGTTAGCCATTTTCATTAACTTAGAGCTATTGATAATTAGCCTGTGGAAAAAGTCACGTGGTTTCGCGGTTTACAGAGCTTTGGTGCGGCGTGACAAGGCATACTGAACGGGACGCTCACTTAATGATTAAGTAGACAATCATCATTTGGAGCATCTTTTACTACTGATAGGTCAGTAGAGATGTAAGCAGATAAATTTTTTCAGGTCACTGTCGGGTTAGTTACGGCTTGTACAGGGGCAAAGTCTGAGTAAACTTCGGTGGGCAGACAACGCAAGATAATCATCAGCAAGTTAGCCCTAACTTGAGGCGTGCAGTGGTGTAAAATTCGCCGCATCGCAGTATTGGTAACGCTTATAGCCACTTCAGCTATG
>NZ_CAWUDG010000048.1:0-15839 GCF_963920885.1 Anabaena sp. CCY 0017
TTTCAAAATCGCCTTGTTTGCAGTTTGAAGCGTTTATGTTTGCAGTTCGCTACAACTAGGAGTGCCACCGCTAATAATATTTGCTATTTCTTCTGCATACACCCAATTCCAATTATCTGGAATTGTCCAACGTCCTTTATTCAACTCTCTTCCTCCCAATCTTCAATCTGCAAACCATTCACCCGAATAAATTCCCGTGTATTATGCGTCACCAAAATTAAATTATTCGCCATTGCAATAGCTGCAATTTGGAAATCATTGGGTCCAATAGGAGTACCATTAGCTGACAACTCCGCACGGATTCTTCCGTAAATCAGGGCAGCATCATCATCAAACGGCAGCGAAACAAACAACTTGAGAAACTCTTGCTGTCTAGCTAGGGTTTTCTCAGGATTATTGCTTTTTATCGCACCATAAAATAACTCGCCTTTGACCACAGAACACACCGCAATATCAGCAATATTTGTTGATTGTAAACGCTTCCGAATTGCCAGTGACCTACCATTGAGATAACGAGCGCAAACATTACTATCCAGCAAATACCTCACACAATTTCTTCCCTTTCTTCAAAATCACCCTCAGAATCAATAACAATGGGGTCATCCTGACAACTGCCATAGGTCTGCTCAAAAAAACCAGGAGGCCAACCTAATTCTTCTGGTGTGTTTTGCAGCTTTGGTATTTCTATTGATTGATAAATAACCATGATTTCAACTTCTTTATCTGTGATTCCCACAGGAATTTCTAAATGTAGAATACCATCTTCACCGACACGCTTTGTTAATTTAATACTGTTCATTACTATTTAACCTTAATTCTACTTACACCATTTGTTGCACTAAGTAACACACCGAAATCAATCAATATATGACTACTATTTAAAATGATGCCCAATCTATTGGCTTCATTGCTATTATTCTAGAATTGCTGAATCTTCCTCCGTTTCTTCCTCCTCTGACAGCAACGCTGTTAAAGCCTCCATCTCCTGCATCGCCGTTTGCAACTTCGCCATAATAGCGGCTGCAATTACATCTGGTTCAGGTAAATCATCCCCCGACTGTAAACTTTCATCCCGCAGCCAAGTCATATCCAGGTTTTCGCCGCGTTTAGCAATATCTTCCCGCGTAAAGCAGCGCCAACGTTCCAACTCCCCTTGGTCAACACGGGGACTGTTACCATTGGAATCATCGCCATAGACTTCCTTAAAGGACTGAAAATGCTCCTTAGTTAAAGGTGTGCGCTTGCCAAAAGTAGGCATATTAGTTCTCATGTCATAGAACCACACCTGCTGAGTATTCCCCTTGTCCGTTGTTCCCCGTTGGAAAAACAGCACATTAGTCTTGACACCTTGGGCGTAGAAAATCCCCGTAGGTAATCGGAGAATTGTATGCAGGTTGCACTTATTCATTAAATCAGCGCGGATGCTACGCCCTTGACCATCTTCAAACAGCACATTGTCAGGTAAGACCACCGCCGCCCGTCCTCCGGGTAACAGTCCCCGATAGATATGCTGTAAAAAAGCTAACTGCTTGTTTGACGTAGGAAAAGTAAAATCATCCCGTGTAGGCAGTCCCCCACCCTTTTTAGTGCCAAAGGGGGGATTAGTTAAGATAACATGGGCTTTTGGTAACTGCTGACCATCGCTAGAGAGAGTATCGCCTAAGCTGACATCGCCCTCAATGCCATGTAGCAGCATATTCATTAATAACAGCCGATGGGCATCCTGTACCAACTCAATGCCGTAAAATGCTTGGTAGCGGTGAAACGACTGTTCAGCTTCGGTTAAATCAAATAAATCATCAGTGTGTTTTTTGATATAGCGGTCAGCCGCAATTAAAAATCCACCAGTCCCGGCTGCGGGGTCTTGTACCAGTTCCCCCGGTTGCGGTTTGGTGAGTTCCACCATGCAATCAATCAAGGGACGCGGTGTAAAGTATTGCCCTGCACCAGATTTTTTCTCACTGGCGTTCTTTTCTAACAGTCCTTCGTACAGGTCGCCTAAGCCTTCTTCCTTGGCAGAGTACCAGTCAAGATCATCAATGCTTTTCACTAGCTTATTGAGAATTTGCGGTTTTTTCAAGGCAGTTTGGGCATTAGCAAAGATAGCCTGCACCCGTAGCGGACTGTTAGAACCTAATTCTAACAAGGTGGCGCGGTAAAAGTTCATCTGTTCGATGCCATCCTTGATTACCAAATCAGCCCAGCGACAGCCTTCTGGGATTTGGCTTTCTGTCCCCGTTTCCTGCGCCATCTTCAGGAACAGCAGGTATGTTAACTCTGTGACATAAGCAAGATAGGTAATCCCGTCATCCCGCAGGACGTGGCAGAGATTCCACAGTTTTTGGACGATATCAGTGGTTGCGCTCAATGTTTTAAATAAGTAATCAGTATATAAATGCTGTTTTGTGATTATACGCAATTATGTAATGTTGTCAAAGTTTAATATGGTTTTGCTAATTGGCGTAAAGAACAGTTACAACAGATAAATTTATTTATTTACTATTAATTTACTATAGAGTAAGTAATGGGTGTTTAATTATGCTAATTGCTAAGAATATAACTAAAAATTCCATTGATAATTTTAATTTAAATATTGGGGAATAAATACCATGACATCAAAAATAATTGAATTATGCCCATGAAAATTGGGAATGTTTTGATAAAATAAAACATATATGGAGGTAAGATTATGACCCAATCTTTGCCAAAATTACTGACATTTGATGAATTTAGTGAATGGTATCCCAACGATGGTAAACGCTATGAATTACACAGGGGAGTAATTGTTGAAATGCCCCCTCCATCCGGAGAACATGAAAAAGTTGTGGGATTTATAGCCCGTAAGTTAACTGTCGAGTTTGATCGCCTGAACCTTCCTTACACTATACCCAAAACCACATTCGTCAAAACTCCTAGTGCTGAATCTGCTTATTCGCCCGATGTCTTGTTATTAAATCTCGACAACCTCAGCAACGAACAACTTTTTCAAAAGCAGTCAACAGTCAGCCAAGCTGCATCTGTGCCATTGGTGGTTGAGGTTGTATCGACTAACTGGCGAGATGATTACTACAACAAACTTAGGGATTATGTTGGGCGAAGCCCTTCCCGAAGGGTAGAAATGGGCATTCCTGAATATTGGATTGTTGATTATGCTGCTTTGGGAGCTAGGAAATTTATTGGTAATCCCAAACAACCTACTATTTTTGTATGTAATTTAGTTGATGGTGAATATCAAATGACTCCGTGTCAAGGTAAGACAGCGATTAAATCACCTACCTTCCCTCAATTAAATTTAACCGCACAGCAGATTTTTGATGCTGCTAACTAATTGATGGGAAATAATTACCATGACAATCAATTTACCTCTGAAATTGTCACACTTGCCCAATAGTCTACCCTTAGATGGTGCTGTTTGCATCGAGTTAGTAGAAGGCGTGCCGATATTTCGTGCATCTAGCTTAGTCCAAGGGCGAATTGAAGCTTTATTAATTCAACAAAAAGAATCAGTTTTGACTTCCGAAGAAGAAACCGAATTAGATGAATATGAAGAATTAGACGATTATCTGAGTTTGGTGAATCGAATTATTAGAAATACATCATTAATTGCCAACAATAGCTAATTAGAAATTTGTCTGCGAATCGTTATATTAGTGAAGCCACTCAAAATCAAGTAAGACAAAGAGCAAAGTCTCTGTGTGAATATTGTCACACGTCGGAACAACGGATATTAATTGTAAACCATTGTTTCCCCTAAAAAACACAATTATCTAACAGTTATATAAAAATGTCTGAATGTAAAAGCTACACCAAAAAAGAAATCTGACAAATTCTTCAAATTACATAAATTTTTGTTGTAAAATTTTTCCTATATATTGTTCATAGTTATTATATCGCCATTCAAGATAAGAGTTACCGGGCGTAAAAATTTTAGAAGCATGAGAGGGTAAAACTATACCGTCAAATTTTTGGTAGTCCTCGTTAGAACGTAAAGTAGGCTTAATTTCTATTTTTTTAGACTCTGGATGAATAACAATTAAATTTAGGTCAAAAAGAGTATGTAAATCTGCTCTCAGCAATATCCCATTATCAGTATGATTGTTTTTATATAAACCATAAGGTTCAATATGGGCTGCTTCTAGTACACCTGTCACTTCACAACCACTAATAGCGCAACGTCCCTCATAATATGTAATTAAAGCGTTCCGAAACTTTTCTTGTCCCTGTCGCTTTTGAATAGATTTTCTAATTTCACTTAAAGCAGTATTAATTTTTGTATGTAGTTCATCTGTTACCTGTTCTTTAGATTTTCTAGTGACAGACTCTCCTCTTCTACGTGTTTTGATCAGCCCATGCTCATACGGATTAAAATCATCAGGAAACTGAGTCTTGTTGTCATATTCAGCTTTAGTCCAATCTGCAATCTGATAATCTTGGCATTCTCTCAAATTAGCTCCATGAAGCTTTGCTCCTTTGAAGCTCGATTCATGAAGGTCTGCGTTTTGTAGATTGGCATCTCTAAGGTCTGCCCCTTGAAATCCTGCACCGCGAAGGATTGCTGACTGTAGATTGGCATTTCTAAGGTATGCTCCTTGAAATTCTGCTCCGTGAAGGTTCACTCCTTGAAAGTTTGTTTCTATGAGGTTAGCACCCTGGAATTGAGCTACTATCGGCGTATTCCGATAATTTACATAAAAATATTCAAAATTTTCCCCTTGAAAATTTCTACCTTGAAGATTTTCACCTCGAAAATCGAAATCTCTTGAGTCACGGTAAATCATTTCTAAGCAATCTCCTGCCAAAGGGCATCATTAATCTGCACTAAAATCTCTTCTAAACGTCCATTAAAAGCTTTATTTAATCTGACAAAACCACCTTGGGATTTAAATTCACCTTGGTCTAATGCTTCCTTGTCCACAATAGTTTCTACCTTCAACTGCTTCCCAATGCGTTCTAACCATTTACGCTGGGGTGGTGTCCAGTTTTGAGAAACCAGGATTTTCTTCATTGCCTTGTCTACCCTCTCCTCATAGGGAACTAAAGCATCCCCCAATGTAGCTTGGCGGATAAATCCGATTATTGAGGCAGCAATATCAGCATTAGTCATTTCCCGCCATGCTACCTGCAATGTTTTCTCTGAATATCCTGCAAGGTCTAGCATTAAACGTAATTCTTTCAACTGCGCCCTAGTCAACTCACGGGGACGGGTAGTTACAACTATCAAAGCCGGAATCTTGTTAATATTCTCGCGTAAATATGCCCCAAAACTATCTAAATAATCTTCGGGTTTTTGGGCATTACCATAACCCCTCTCTACCCGTCGCAGTTGATCAGCATGACGGGAAATTAACAGTGGTCGTCTACCACCATCTCTAGCATCTAACATTTGGGCGATCTCCGCCCGTTTCCCAAACCATTCCTTGAGTTGCTGGGGGTCGCTTTGACGCAGATGTTTCATCATGTCTGCCATTGGCATCCCGGCTGCGGCTTCAATATTATCCCGCTTGCTATCCCCCAGTTTTCTTTGCTGGCGTTGCAGTTTGGCTAAGAGTTGGTCAACAATGGTAGCCGCAGCCGCGCTATCGTTGACTGTCCCCAATTCTTCTACCAGTTGGGTAAACGAAATATTAGGATTAACCACCACTGGTTTCATCGTGGAAATCGGGGACAGGGCTGTATATAAATTCACAGCATCATAAATGTAGAAAACTTCTTTTTTAATCTCATCACAGCGTCGGGTAGCCCGTCCTAACATCTGTTCGTAAAGGATGCGCGAATTCACCCGGCGAATAAATACCAAATTGCAGATTTCTGGGACATCAATGCCAGTAGTTAATAAGTCCACCGTAACGGTAATTTTAGGATTAGCTTCGTTTTTAAAGCGGCGGATTAATTGTAATGGTTGGTCTGCCTTGCCAGTGATTTTCAGAACTGCATCATCTTCAACACTGCCATACTGGGCAATCAAGGCTTGTTTTAATAAATTAACAACAATATCAGCGTGACTATCGTTGACACAAAATATCAAGGTTTTCCCTGGTAGTGAAGGGTCAATATTTGCTGCTAAGAATTCACAAATTACCCGATTAAATTCTTCGGTAACAACTTGCCGATTAAATTGTTCTACCTCAATTCTGACTTCATCCGGGGCATTAGCTGTATCAATTCTGCCCGTGATGGGGTCAAAATATTCCATTGCCTCCCCAGGTTGCCACACCATGCCATCTTCTGAGAGGGCTGTCACTATGCGGATGGGGGGTTCACAGTCGATGAGGTAGCCATCAATTACGGCTTCTTTGTAAGTATATTGGTAAACAGGTTGACCAAATATTTGGGTAGTATGCAGTGCGGGGGTGGCAGTCAGTCCAATTTTTACAGCATCAAAATGGTCGAGGACGCGGCGATATTTGGAGATGTAATCGTTAAAGTCGCGGAAGGTAATTTCTGTATCGCTTAATTCTCTATCTAGTAAATATCCTCTGTGGCATTCATCCACGACAATACAATCATATTGGTCAGCTGTGGGGATGTCCGTGTTATCACTTGGGTAGAGGATGCGTTTGACAAATGCTTGCACGGTGGCAATGTGGACTTTGGTATCTCTATCTGGTACTGCGTCGCCCAGTTCTTTAATATCAAAGATGTCAGCGAAGGTCTGCAAATTCTCCATCCGCGTTTCTTTAAAAACATTGGTGGCTTGTTCTCCCAAGGCGGTGCGGTCTACGAGAAACAGGACGCGGCGAAACCGTTTGGTTTTGAGGAGGCGATAAACCAGGGCTATGCAGGTTTTAGTTTTACCTGTACCTGTGGCCATTGCTAGTAACAGTTCCCTTGCCCCTACTGCTAATCGGGCTTCTACGGCTTGAATGGCTTTGATTTGGTAATCACGCAGTTGCAGGTTATAGGTAAAACCTTCTTGGGCAAGTCGTTGGTGTGCTTTTTCTATATCTTGGTTGAGGGCATCGGTGAAGGCTTCTGGTTTGTACCAAGTGGTGAGGGGACGGCGGATGTTTTCAGTCCGGCGTAAGTCACAAAACCATATACCGCTTTTGGTTTGCAATTGTCGTAAAAATTCGCGTCCGTTGGTGGCAAAGACAAAGGGGACTTGATATTCTCCCCAGGGGCCACTGGGTAAGGTTTCATTACTTTTGATTTTGTAGCCGCGACTGTAACGCTTGGCTTGGTCAATGGCAGCATAAACATCGGTGCTTTGCCGTTTGGCTTCGACTACGGCGACTACTAGGAGTCCGACAAAGAAAACATAATCAGCGCGTCCGTCGTTTGTAGGCCATTCGGCGATCGCTAGATTCTTTCCTTTTTGGGGACGGATACCGTTACTATAAGTTAGCTGTTCTGAGTCTACTTCCCAACCGGCTGCCCGTAGTTGATCATCAATGAGGCGACGGGTTTCGCGTTCATCCAGGTCAAGATTTTCGCTTGCTTGTTGTGCTTGCTGGATGGTTGCTTGAATTGTTTGTGCAGATTGACTGGCCGCTGTGGTTTGAATAGTTACAAGGCGATTTAAGGCGGCTTGTTTTTCGGCTTCGGCTTCTTGCGCTAGTTCTTCTGCGGAGATGCGGCGCTGTGCTTCTTGTTGGGCGGTAATTTGTGCTAGTTCGGCGACGGTGCGACTGGCTTCTAGTTCATCTCGTAATTGTGCTAATTCTTGTTGCAGTGCTTGGGTTTCTACTGCTGGGTCTGGGGGTGGGACAAAAAGACCAGGATTAAAATCTGGATTTTTGGTAGTGAACCGATGAAACCATATTCCTAGTTGGTGGGCATATTTGAGATTGCTGAGGGCAGTCCTTTGGTCGTTGGCAAATCCATGTGTAGCTTCATTGCCTGCCAAGCGCAATTTGTCAAATAATTCATATACTTTGCCTTTGAGGATGTTTTTATCCCGTAGGCGACGCATTAAGTCAATTTGGCGTTCTTCATAGTTGTACATTCCCACCTGGGCGGCTATCAGTTGCGCCAGGAGTTCGCCAAACTGCCGCAGTTTGATCAGGCAAGTGTTGGGGTCTTCTGTAAAATATCTTTCTGCTAAAGCGCCCAGTCGCACCAGTTGCAAGTCATGGATTTCTAGGAAGCCAAAGTTTGGCGATACTAACATTTTGTCAGTTTTTCTCCATTGGGCGCTGGGTGGTGTAGTTTGCTACTTGGTTAAATATCTTTCTAACATGATTCTTGACTACTTGACAATTAGGGTAAAAACACTGAAGCTTAAGTTTACCGCTACACAACGACTAAAAACCTTGGGGTGCAAGAGTTTTGAAAAAAAAATGCTGTTCTTTACTAAAGGTGGGTAAGCTAATCCGCATTCAAGCTGCAACATAGCCTCTATTTCCCTTATTTTTTGATTTTTCTATGCCACTTAATCACTAACTGACCTTAGCAGTAACGATTTCGGTCAATCGTGTAACCAGTGACCAAAAGTATATCACTTTCGTTGTGACCACGAAAGCGACAACAAGCCATGAAATGCATGCAACTTATCAATCCCTGCGGCTACAACCCTCATTCTGTCGTTGGCTGATAAAACTTGCTTATGCTTGCAGCAGAAGGCGCGATTGCAGGTATAATTCTCAGCGCACACATAGTTATTGAAGTCGCCGTGGTTAGAAATAAATAAAACAACGGTAATTTGGCTGCTGTTTCCCCCCACGCCACGCAAGTTAGTTGTGCTTAGTATCCTGCGTTATTATAGGAAAAGTTCTCTTGAGATGTATATAAATTTACTCTCGCATGATTGCCCCTAACGAGTTTCAGCGTTATCTACAATCTATCCTTGATGCGTCACTAAAAGATACTCAGCAGGAGGTACGTGATCGCTATATTCCAACGCTGGCAGAATTGCCATTGCAGGTACAAACCTGTACATCGTCTAAGCCAGACTCACAGGAGCCGCAGAATAAAAAGCGAGAGCAGTTCGCGGTGTTGGAGGGGCTAAGGAAGTACGCTCCAGAGCATGTACTGCTAGTAGGTAAGCCTGGTTCAGGGAAATCGACTTCGCTGCGGCGGTTGCTATGGGAAGAATCGCGGTGCTGTGTAGAAGCAATCGAGCAAGGCAAGAGTGAGATTCCTGCAATCCCTATCCTGCTCGAACTGCGCGGTCTTAGCGGTTCGGTGTTGGTAGCAATTCAAAAAAAACTGGAATGGTGGCTTGACCTAGATGAAAAAATTTTAAGATATCTCTTGCGCGATAGACGATTGTTGGTGATCTTAGATGGTTTGAATGAATTGCCCAATGACAAAGCTTGGCAATCTGTAGATGAGTTTAGACAGTTATGTGCTGATTTAAAGGTTCCTTTAATCTTGAGTACGCGGGAGATGGGTTCAGGCTCAAATCTGAGGATTCCTAAGAAACTGGAAATGTTGCCACTAAGCGAACCTCAGATGTGGGAGTTTGTCCAAAAGCGGTTGTCGGAGACGGGTGGGGAACTGTGGCGGCAGATTAAGGGGCGGCTTCGAGAGTTGACAGAAACGCCACTGTTACTGAAGCTGTTGTGCGATGTTTTTGAGCAGAATTGTGAAATTCCCACAAACCGAGGTGATCTGTTCCGTAAAGAATTTGCGCGACGGTATGAGGAATTTAAACCTGAACGACTCAGAAATGTTTCTGAGGACTCGCGTCGTTCTATGTTCGACCTACTGAGCTATCTCGCTTTTACAATGGTTCAGGGTGATCCGCATACCGATCCTTGTAAACCTAGCGCTTCTTGGGTCACTATTCCCAAGGCTCAGGCAGAGAGAACACTAGCTACTTTTCTGGCTGGCGATCTCACACCCGATGCCGCGATTATAGCAAAGGCTAAAGAGTGGTTGGAGGATTTGTTGGAATGGCATTTGCTCCAAGTGGCGAGTAACCCCGACCGCATTGAGTTTCACCACCAACTGTTTCAGGAATATTATGCGGCGGAGTCGCTGGCTTCGCAGTTAGCAGAGTTAAGTGACGAGGAACTGAAGTATTACTACTTGAACTATCAAAAGTGGACAGAACCACTAGCAATGGTGATGACGTTTCTGGAGTCTGAGGCTTTGGTAGTAAGAATAGTAAGGCTAGCGATGAAAGTGGATTTACAACTAGGAGCAAGACTAGCTGGAGGAGTTAAGCCTAAGCATCAAAACAGAATTGTGAACATGATTACTGATTTGGAGGTTCCTGAAAAGTTCAAAATAAAACTTTTAGGTATGACAACTTCCGATGCTGCTATTCCTTTCCTAAGCCAAGTCTTGCAGAGTAATAGTGATATCTTTACAAACAACGAAGTTGCTGATGCTCTAGAGAAAATTTACAGTCCTGCTTCCATCCCTTTTCTTAAAAGAATTCTAGAGAACGCTGATTCTCAGCTTAGGTTTAAGGTTGCTTGTACATTAGCTCATTACGGTGATGAGACAGCAATACCAATCCTTTGCGATGCTCTAAATAATAAAGAATCTCATTTTAGATCCCTTCTTGCCTTAGAGGAAATTGATCGAGAGATTTTGATTGCTGCACTAGATGAAGTCTTGCGAAAAGGAAACTTAGAGATGCGCCATCAGGCAGTAATTACTCTGCATATGCTTCTTAAACGTGAATATAAAAATATAGTACCTCTTTTAATAAAAGCATTAGATGATAAAGATAAGCAGGTTCGCTATCAAGCAGCATTTATATTAAAAAATGAAGGAGGAGAAGACGCGTTATCTGCTCTAGCTAAACTTTGGAAGGATGAAAATATTTCAGTCCAAATACTCGTTCATACGACATTTAAGGGACAAGAAAGAGAAGATTTAATATCTGAACTTACACAATCTCTTTTGGTCGAGGATTCCGCACTTCGTAAAAAAGCAGCAGAAACTATAGGAAGATTGGGTACAGAATCTCAATCTGCTATCGAAGCACTTTTCAATGTTGCATTTTCAGATCAAGACTTTTTGGTTCGCAATAGCGCTTCCACCGCTCTTATTCAAATCGGCAACTCAACTGTAATACAGACCTTATCCAGTGTTCTAAAACAAGAAGAGCTTGAAGTAATTCCATATACTTCAAATCACTCATTAGCAGTTACTACATTGATGCAGATTCGTAGTCGGGAAGCAATTCCTGTATTGAGTCGCGTTTTAAAAGATAAAAATAAAAGTCCTATACTACGTGGAATTGCAGCTAAAGCTCTTGGAGAAATAGGTGATTCTTATGTAATTGATTTACTTATAGACATTTTCAACAATGAAGAAGCTGAATATGTTATTTTTCATATTCTTTTCGCTTTAGGCAAGCTTGGCATCCAAAATCTTGAAACTGCTATCATTACTGGTTTAAAACACTCATTTCCTTCTATTCGCCAAGAAACTGTAAAAACTCTAGCAATACTTGGAACTGGTGCAGCAAGTTCTGGTTTAATTCAAGCTCTTACTGATGAAGAATTTTCAGTTCGTTTTACTGCTGCTTGTGCTTTAGGAAGAAATGGTGAGCAAGCTGTTATTCCTGTTTTGGTTGAAGCACTAGGATATCGTAACAGTATAGGGTGGGAAGATTCAAAAGTATGTGAAGATGCTATAGAGGTTTTGATTTGTATTGGTGAAGCAGCTCTTCCTGCTCTGGAAAAAGCTCTAAATACTTTGGACTATCAGGTAAAGCGAAACGCTGAGAAGTCCATCAGAAAAATTATTACTCCTGTCACAACAAACTCGTTAACTGATGCATTTGATAGGAATGAAGTATTAGCTTTTGATAACTTAAATGATGAATTAGCAGGTCAACTTGGTAACAATTATAAAATTTCAGACCTTATAGAAATTGTTTTGTCAAGTTCTAATGATCCTTGGGAAGCAGTTTCCAAGTTAAACGAAATAAGTTCTCCTGAAAATATATCTCAATTTTATAAACTTATTTTCGAGGCTCAATCAAATAATGTATTTAATTACTTACCTAATTTAATTTTTTCAATTCAGTCAAGCTATCAGTTCTACAACTACGACATCACGCGATTGCCACCCCCTCTGAGAACGGAAAGCAGAGGGAGTAGAGTAGAATATTTGCTAGATAATAAGCTAGGCATCCTTGCTCAGGAAATTAAAAAAGTGTCGGAAGAACCCAAGCGTGTGATTTACACTCAAAACTACTTTGAACAAGGTCCCCATACTCACACCCACAATTATGCAAACGATTCAGTCATAAGGAAAGCTAGTATGTTTGGTCGCAAACCCTCTGCCAATTCACAGCCCAATGAAGACAGTAAAATGACTGGTTTAATAAAAATATTAGGATGCGACAACCCCAGCCGACGAGGGGATGTAGTTTTTGTTCATGGGTTGGCAGGTCATGCGTGGAATACTTGGCATTGGCAAAACCCAGAAGATAAAGATTACAAAAAAGATAACTTTTGGTTAACTTGGCTGGGGAACGATTTAGTAGATGTTGGAATTTGGACTTTTGGCTACAGTGCGGCAAGGTTGAGAGCGAGTGGTTCAGCTATGCCACTTTTTGACCAAGCTAGTAATTTTTTAGATGATTTAGAAAATTTTGGCATAGGCGAGCGCCCGGTAGTTTTCGTAACTCATAGTATGGGTGGCTTGCTTGTCAAGAAAATGTTGAATGCTGCGAAAACTTTTTCACGAAACAAAAGTAAAGAAGCAGTCCTCTCCTCTACTCAAGGAATAGTATTCTTATCTACTCCGCACCTTGGTTCTGACGTTGCTCAATGGGTAAAATCTTTGGCAGGCTTTTTGACTACGGTTAATGTCGAAGAATTACAAGCTCATGCTCCCCAATTACGCGAGCTTGATGAATGGTATCGCCAAAATGTTGATGAATTGGAGATTCAAACAAAAGTTTATTATGAAACCCAACCGACCTGCGGTGTTTTAATCGTCACCGCAAGTAGTGCTAATCCTAGTATTAAAGACGTACAACCGATTGCAGTAGAAGCAAACCATGATTCCATTGCTAAACCCCACCCAGGAGACAGCAAAGTCTATTTGGGTGTCAAAAAATTTATTAAAGAATGCTTACCATCCGAAAACCAAAAATACCTACCTCCGGCTGCTAATCTAAGTCCTTTACCACAACAAATGAACAATATTAATCAAAATATTCAAGCAGAGTACGCTCCTGCATCTGCACAAGGAGATGCTACTGTTAACGTTACTAATAATCACTACCACAATAGCGAAAACCCTCAGCAGCCTCTTTAAACTTCTCCAGTGCAAGTTTAGGGGGGCGGAAGATATTTCAAGCACCACCCTTACCCACATACTTTGTAGAACGCTCAGAGTACAGTAACGATTTAAAAAATCGTCTTCTTAATGGTTCATTTACTGATATTCGTGCATTAGTAATTACTGCAATTCACGGCTTAGGTTCGGTAGGGAAATCCACTCTAGCTGCGGCTTTAGCACATGATAAAGATGTGCAAAATTACTTTTGTGATGGCATCCTCTGGGCAACTCTAGGTCAAGAACCCAATGTTCTTTCTTTACTTGGTGGCTGGGTACAGGCACTAGGAGATTATAACTTTAAACCCACCAGTGTAGAAGCTACTACTAACCATCTGCGGACTCTGCTTTATGACAAAGCTGTGTTGTTGGTGGTAGATGATGCGTGGGATACGAAAGATGCACAAGCCTTTAATGTAGGCAGTGCGCGATGTCAGGTTTTAGTGACTACCCGTGAAGGTGCGATCGCAGATGCCTTGGCAGCCAGCACCTATAGTTTGGATATCATGACAGCCGCCCAGGCATTGGAACTGCTAACGAAAAAACTAGGACGCGAGATTACAGGCATAGAGCGTCAATCAGCAGAGAATTTAGCCAAAAGCGTT
This sequence comes from Anabaena sp. CCY 0017, assembly GCF_963920885.1. Taxonomy (NCBI): domain Bacteria; kingdom Bacillati; phylum Cyanobacteriota; class Cyanophyceae; order Nostocales; family Nostocaceae; genus Anabaena; species Anabaena sp. CCY 0017. Next base: position 13,800 of record NZ_CAWUDG010000048.1, read on the forward strand.
GGTTATCTCCCGTTGGCATTAGAACTAGCAGCAGCTGAAGTTGCCAATGGTACAACTTGGAATGAACTATTAAGTGATATTCAGGAAGAAGTAGCTCGATTAAAAAGTTTTGACCGACCAGAAGCGGAAGAAATTACTGATGAAGCTAGTTTAAAACGCCTGAGCTTAACAGCTTCACTAAATTTAAGTGTCAAAAGAATGCCACAGGAGAAGCAGCATCAATTCTTTTGGTTGGGAGTAATACCAGAGGATGTAAATATTACAAAGATGATGGCAGCAAGCCTCTGGGAAATGGATGAGCGTGACGCTGCTAAAATACTGCAATATTTACGCAATAAAGCACTGCTATTGCCCGGATTACCACTGGCGAATGGTACGCCTACCTATCGTTTACATGACTTATTCCACGATTTAGCGCGGAATTTGTTAACCGCTTCTACAACACCCAAGCGTCAAGGTGATTTACCAGGATTAGGTATCGCCCTGGCTGATGCTCACGTTACTTTGTTGGAGAAATATCGGCAAAAAACTCAAAATAATTTATGGCATACCTTGCCTGATGATAATTACATTCATCAGCATTTAGTTTGGCATTTGGAGAAAGCTGGAAAAATAGACGAAATTCACCAGTTGTTACTAGAGGAGTCTACGACTGGGAATAATGGCTGGTATGAAGCGCGAGAAAAATTGGTACAAACTGCGGGCTACATTACAGATATTTCTCGTGCCTGGGAACTAGCAGAAGCAAAGTGGACTGAATCAAATTTGTCTCAAGTGGTGAGTTTACAGTGTCGCTATGCTCTGATAATTTCATCCCTGAATAGCTTGGCGGCTAATGTTCCAATAGAACTGCTGGTAGCATTGGTTCAAAAAAATGTATGGACTCCCGAACAAGGACGGGAGCAACGCGATTTTGTGAGGTTCGGAAATTTGGTAATATAAGTTACCTAAGCTTTGAGCGATCGCTACCTAGAAAAGGTAAAAATAGGGAATTTCAACCAGGGTTTATTAGGAATCAGCCCTGGTAATTGAGATATAAAATCCGATCTCACATTTTCGCGTTGCTCCCACAAGGACTAGCTTACGCTATGCAAAGCTCAAATCCAGAGCAACAAGTTAGCTCACTTACAAAGTTAGTCGATTGTTTATCACCAAATCTAAAAGAACTAGCATTCTCAAAAGCACTGGCTGCGGCTAGACAAATTCAGAATGAGGAGTATCGCACTCGCGCACTAGCAGCCTTAGTCAAAAAACTGCCACCAGAATTATTACCAGAAGCACTGGCTGCGGTTAGACAAATTCAGGATGAGAAGTATCGCGCCCGCGCACTAGCGGTCTTAGCCAACAAAATGCCAGAGTTATTACTAGAAGCACTGGCTGTAGCTAGACAAATTCAGAATGAGGAGTATCGCGCCCGCGCACTAGCAGTCTTAGCTGACAAAATGCCAGAGTTATTACCAGAAGTACTGGCTGCTGCTGAACAGATTCAGAATGAGTTTAATCGTGCCAATGTCCTAATAGACTTAGCAAACAAACTGCCACCAGAATTACTACCAGAAGTACTGGCTGCTGCTGAACAGATTCAGAATGAGTGGAATCGCGCCCAGGCATTAGCAGGTTTAGCTAATAAACTGACACCAGAATTACTACCAGAAGCACTGACTATGGCTAAACAAATTCAGAATGAGTGGAATCGCGCCCAGGCATTAGCAGGTTTAGCTAATAAACTGACACCAGAATTACTATCAGAAGCACTGGCTGCGGCTGAACAGATTAAAGATGAGTTAAGCCGCATCAATGTTCTAGCAGGTTTAGCCGACAAACTACCCGAAGTATTACCAAAAGCACTGGCTGCTGTTGAACAGATTCAAGATGAGTTAAGCCGCGCCAATGCCCTAGCAGGTTTAGCCGACAAACTACCCGAAGTATTACCAAAAGCACTGGCTGCTGTTGAACAGATTCAAGATGAGTCAAGCCGCGCCAATGCCCTAGCAGCTTTAGCTAATAGACTGCCACCAGAATTACTACCAGAAGCACTGG
>NZ_CAWUDG010000049.1:0-15667 GCF_963920885.1 Anabaena sp. CCY 0017
ACCAAAAGTTGCCAAGACCCTTAATGTGGTTTCAAAATCGCCTTGTTTGCAGTTTGAAGCGTTTATGTTTGCAGTTCGCTACAATTAAACGTTGCCGTAGCCAACCAATCCAGTGCAGCTTGCAAGCGAGGTAAAACTTGGCTATCCACTAACTCCAAAGAACCGCCTGATAAGTAGAAACCGTCAGAGAAGAGGCTGGGTGCAGGGGGAAGAGGGCAGGGGAGAAAGCCTTGACCCTCCGCTTCCTGCTCCTTACTCCCCACCCGTTCCTGGTCAAGAGAGAAATGGCTGGCTAAGAGTTCCTCAACATTTTTGACAGCATGGTTATTCGTGCTAGTAACCAAAGTTAAATTACTTTCATCCTCACCCTTTCTTGCTAATTCCACAGCACGACGTACCACTTGTTGCGCTATCTTATGTAACAACAGTGTGGTCTTGCCATTTCCCGGTGGGCCAATTACCGCAGTAATAGGATTTGACTGGGAATGTTTCAAAGCCAGTGCTTGATAATCATCCGGTGGTGAGTGAGTCAAAGCCCCTAAAAAGAGGATGTCATGCTCAGGTGCAAGTGGTTCTCCAAACAAGTATTCATAAGCCGGATGTCCGGGTCTTGCCCAATTCCAGTTTCTCTGGTCGCTAATTTTCAGAAAATCTTTTTTAAGGTTGTAATTGAAAGGAAAGTAGTCAAAGTCCAACAGATAAGGCAGAAGTTTCGACCGCACAGGAAAGGCTGGTAATTCAATCAGCCCCATAAAATCCTGTAGCGTTTTAAAAGGACGATTAAAAGTAGTTTCCAGAAACACCTTCAACCCTTCCCTAGTAACTAACTCCTCAGCCCCTTCTTCCTCCAACCCGTACCACTGCATCAAATTGGGAATAACAGGCTGAAACTCGTAATCAGTTAAATCCCATCCCCCAGTACGATAATTGCCTGCAAAGATAGGAGAAATATCGATGGTAAACAACGGGCGAAATTGACGGCGATTCGTTTCAATCTCATAAATCTGCGGGAAAGCTACAGCAATTGATGGTAATTTTGGTTGAACTTTTTTCTTTGAGCTTTTAAACGGTTCCTTGAGTTCCTTGAATAAAGACTCATCAAGCAATAATTTATCACCGATTAGATTCACCCCAAACTCCCAGATATTGGGTTGTTCCGAATCGGCAGATTCTACTTTGGCATTACTCAAATTTTCGACTTTGATGAAATCTAACCAAGCATTGAGTAATTCTCGAATCTGTAATCTTTCTGCCATCTCCGTTTCTTCCCCCTGATAACACAGCAACTTGTGCTAAACAAAAGCACTTCCTGCCAAATTACTAAAACTAGGGTGTAGCGGCTAGGGTGTAGGGTGTGGGGGTAAAGAAAAAGTTGAGCAATAAAATTAACATTCTACTCTACACCCAATTGGTTTAAAGCCCCTCAATTTATTGATGGGGATACCCCAAACCTCAAACCCCAAACCCTTCTTACTCATCACCCAGTAACGCTTCCAGCTTGTTTAAAAGGTTTACTAGCTGTTTCTGCTTCCGAGGTTCTTTCCAAAGCTGACGCTTCTTAATGCGCTGGGTGATATTTTTGAGTTGTTCCGGTATTTGGTTAGATGCTTTAGATGAGTCGGGTGATTCAGCCGAAGTGCTGGCTGGGATTTGTTCCTTGATTTGGCTTAAAGACCAGTCCTGAGCTATCGCCTCTGATAAAAGTTGTTTTCGCAGTTCATCATCTTTTACTCGTGCCAGGGCTTGGGCTTTGGTGTATTCTAACTGACCAGAGCGCAGTGCCATTAAAATCTCAGAGGGCAGATTGAGCAAAGGTAAACGCTTGGTGGTGAATGATAGCCAATTCATTAGCCCCAGGCTTTCAAACACCTCTTTTACCGTGAGAAATTGTTCATCATCTAAGTTAGGAGAAACGTTTCTCCTAGATTTTTTCGATTCATCTGACTTAGGAGAAATGTTGCTCTTAGATTCCGTCTTATCATCTCTTTTAGAAGAAATGTTTTCCCCAGATTCCGCCTCATCATCTGAGTTAGGAGAAACGTTTCTCCTAGATTCATTTAATGAATTTTTTGAGTCCTGTTCCCCTTTGTTCTGGGCGTTCTTCATCCGATACAGCAGGGATTTTACAGATTCCGCATCACACCCAAGTCGGATAGCCAACAGGTACAAAATCCCTTCTGTTTCCTCGACAGGATTTAAGTCTTCTCGTTGCAGGTTTTCTATCAAAGCCAACTGAAAAGCTTGGTCATCAGTTAGCTCACGCACAACCACAGGCACATTTTCTAGTCCTACCTCTGTAGCTGCCCGATAGCGTCGTTCTCCTGCCACCAATTCATATTGACCTTCCGCCACAGGACGCACCAACAAAGGTTGGAGAATGCCATGCTGTTTAACTGACGAGACTAATTCTTTTAATGCTTGTGGGTCAAAGTATCGCCTGGGTTGCTGCTCAGGCAGACGAATATCTTTGAGCTTGACAGTAGTTTCAGTAGCACCTGCTGTCTTGACCTCCGGTGAGTCTAACCAAGGTGCTGGGGGTGGGGTGGTAATTTGACCCCCAAAAGGTTTATCAGTTTGCTTACGTCTAATCACAAAGCCTCCAAAGCAAAAGCAATTTCTTTAAGGATAGCGACTATAGAATGTTTAGGGTCAAACACTGCTAGAGGCGCACGTTCTTCTGTAGCATCAACAAAAGCCGTAGCTCTGGGAATGGGGGGAAATATCCGACCCCAAGCTAACAGTTGTGTTTGGATAGCTGCTAATGCGCGTTTATCGGCTGAGTTTTGTTGAGCATACCGCGTGGGAATAAACCCAGCTATTTGAATTTTGCGGTTAGCTTTATTTTTAACGTGGGTAATAGTTTGCAACAATTCATCGGTTCCCTCGAAAGCTTTGAGATGGGTTTCAATGGGGACAAGAACGTGTGTAGCTGCAACTAGGGAGATATAAGAAAGTAATCCTAAACTGGGGGGACAGTCTATAAGGATGAAATCATAGTCATCTAAAACTGGTTCTATGGCTTCCTTGAGGCGCAAGTCACGCATAGCTGCACTGACTAACTGCATTTCGGCTCCACTCAAGACTCGGTTAGCTGGAACCAAGTCCATACCGTGAATGTCCTCATGAATTGGTAAGGGCTGCTCATCGATAATGGCATCAGCAATGGTTTTTTGTAATTGAGATGGTACTACCCCCATGAATTTGGTTAAGCTGGCTTGGGGGTCGATGTCGATGAGGAGGACGCGGTGTTCTCGTTGTGCGAGGTGGTATCCCAAGTTTTGGGTCAGTGTCGATTTGGCGACACCACCCGCCTGATTAAACAGGGCAATAATGCGGCATGGAGAGTCAGATGTTGACACTGGCTTTGGTTCCTAGAAGATACGTTGACGTTGGGTCAATGACGTTGGGTCAATCAACTCGGTTTTTGTTTCCAGTTTATTGAAGTGTATCAGATGAGGAGAAGTTCTAGCTAAGACAGTAATTTTAGCAGTAAACTTAATAGAATCAAGCTACATCAAGTCATTGCTATGACACAAGTTGTTTTGTGGAGATGCGTGAAGCTTTTGAACAAACTGATCAGGTACAAATTTCAACAGTTGATTCTGTACAAATCAAATTATTTAATATTCGTCCTGTTGACAAACAAATTGAACGGTATCCACCACGATGACCCAGTAAAAAGCTGAATCGGCTAATTTCTGACCAATGCTAATTGTCATACCTTCAATATAAGCCATTTATGACAGAGCCAGAATTATTTCAAATCATTCAAAGCGCAGCCAAAAAAGAAGCACGTGAACTGGATCTTGCAGGTCATAGATTAACATTCTTACCACCTGCGATTGAGCAGCTTATTCATCTTGAAACACTCATTTTAGGAAAGTGGGATATAGACGAAGAACAACCGAGGGGAAATAAACTAAAGAGCCTACCCCCAGAAATTGGCAGTCTTAAAAATTTAAAATCCCTCAACCTTAGCTACACTGAGATAACGGAGTTACCCCCAGAAATTGGTCAACTTTCCCACCTGCAAACACTTAAGATTCATTACAGTAAACTAAGTGTTTTACCTCCAGAAATTGGTCGACTTGTTAACCTCGAAAACCTTGATTGTAGCTTCAATAACTTAAGCCGACTCCCGCCGGAGATGGGTCAACTTTATAATCTTAAATCTCTCAATTTACGTAGCAATAATTTAATTCAATTGCCATCTGAGATAGGTCAACTTACCAATCTAAAATCACTTAACTTACGTGAAAATCAGCTGAGTAAGCTGCCGAGAACAATTTTGCAACTTCTCAAGCTGCATACACTTGATATACAAGATAATTTATTACCTGAAATTCCACCTGAAATAGGAATAAAAGGCTGGAAAGCAATTCTCAGTTTTTACGATCAGTTAGAACAATCAAAAGATTATCTATATGAAGCTAAATTGATAATCATTGGAGAAGCCGGGGCAGGCAAGACATCACTAGCAAAAAAAATTCAAGACCAAAATTATTTGCTGCAACATGATGAAGTTTCAACCGAAGGAATTGATGTAATTCAATGGTATTGTCACTTGAACAATGGTAAAGAGTTTCGTGTAAATATTTGGGATTTTGGAGGTCAGGAAATTTATCACTCTACCCACCAGTTCTTCCTTACGAAACGTTCTCTATATGCTTTGGTAGTAGATACCCGTAAAGAAGATACTGATTTTTATTATTGGTTAAGAGTTGTTGAACTGCTTAGTAATAATAGTCCCTTACTCATCGTAAAAAATGAGAAACAGGATCGCCAGCGAGAAATCAACGAGCGTCAATTACGGGGTGAATTTACTCATCTCAAAGATATCCTTGCTACTAACCTCGCCACAAATCGTGGTTTGTCAGAAATCCTTACTACTATTCAATTTTATCTTCATCAATTGCCTCATGTTGGGACAGAGCTTCCAAAAACTTGGGTGCAAGTACGAGAAGTTTTAGAACAAGATCCACGCAATTATATTAGTCTGAATGAATACTTCGACATTTGCACGAAAAATGGGTTTACGAACCAACAAGATAAGCTCCAACTCAGTGGCTACCTGCATGATTTAGGGGTGTGTCTTCACTTTCAAGAAGATGACCTTTTGAATAAGACGGTAATTCTCAAACCTACTTGGGGTACAGATGCCGTCTACAAAGTACTTGATAATAAACAAGTGATTAAAAATCTTGGTAAATTTGATCGCACTGATCTAGCAACCATATGGCATGAAGATCGATACGCCACTATGCGACCAGAATTACTACGACTAATGATGAACTTCAAGCTGTGCTATGAGATCCCTAGTTGCCCAGGCATCTATATTGCTCCCCAACTACTCAGTCCTAACCAACCAGAATATGCTTGGGATAAAACTGATAACCTTTTCTTAAATTATGAATATGAATTTACGCCCAAGGGCATACTTACACGGTTCATTGTCGAGATGCATCCTTGGATTGAGGAACAGACTTGTGTATGGAGAAGCGGTGTAGTTTTGAACAGAGATGAAACCAGAGCAGAGGTGATTGAGTATTACCGTTATCATAAGGGGGAAATCAGAATTCGTTTATCTGGCAAGCGAAGGCGGGATTTATTAACTATTATTAGACATGAATTTGAAAAAATTTACAAATTATATGAACGTTTGAAATACAAAACTCTCGTTCCCTGCAATTGCAAAGAATGCAATTGCAGCCCAATCCCCCACTTTTATCCTTTGAACATACTCCACAAATTTTTGGAAGACAAACAATACCAGATTCAATGTCAAGTCAGTTATCAAATGGTGAGTGTTCAAAGATTAGTTAATGATTTCGACTTTGAGCAACTTCTTCGCAAGTCACCAGTTTATCAACAGCAAAATGCTATAAATGAAGTTGAACTTCAACCTTTCACAGCAATGTCAGATAGTAATAAATACAGTATTAAAGCTGATGTGGTTCAGATTATCGAGAATAACCCAGGGGAAGTTATTGCTAAGAAATATGCTGCTGATCCAGGCTTTGCTGAGGCGTTAACCGAAATCACTCAAATCTTGAAGACATTGCAGCAAAACCATCCAACTGCAAGTGAGGCAGAAGCTCAGGAAATTATTGAGGCAGAATTTGAAGAAATTAGAGTTAATCAACCGACAAAATGGCAAACATTTCGGCGACAACTATTGAATCGAGAACGGTGGTTAAACGGTGGCAAAGCAGCTTTAAGCGAGGCAGCTAAACACTATGTAGATAATAATGTCTTCTACAAAACGGGCTTGGCATTTTTGGATGGTTTTAGTGCATCTGAACCAGATGACCCAATTTAAAGCTAAAAATTCAAAATGGCTCAGACCATCGCTTAACCAAAACCTCCCCAGAACTCCTATCAGGACTTACGTGCAGATATTTACTCGTAGTATCCAAACTCGTATGCCCTAAAGTAGCCTGAACCAAATGCACCGGAACACCTTCATCCAAAGCATGGGTAGCGTGACTGTGCCTAAACCAGTGGGCTGAAACATTCATGGCATTCTCTAATTCCGCCGCCGCCGCCGCCCTTTTCACCACCCTGTCAATATGGGAAGGTGCTAGAGGTCTACCCGCAGCACTGGCAAACACAGGCGCTTCCTTCAACGCTTCACCGCGCAGTGACATTAACTCCAGCCATAGCGACTGGGGGACATGAACTCTACGAGTCCGCCCACCCTTGCCGTAAACATTAATCTGCCCACCACCACCGCGAGAAGCAATCGCATCCTTCCAACGCAACCCGCACAACTCAGACACCCGAATCCCTGTTAAATACAAAGTCTTTAAAATTAACCGATTGCGCTTGTCAGTCGTCGCGGCAATCATCGCATCCACATCCTCCGGCGTAAGAATACGCTCCACCAAAGTATCCTTCGGTTTAGGCAACTTGAACTGCTTGGGAATCGGACTACGAGAAATCGGCGGTTTCTCCAAACTGGTCACATAGGAAAAAAACGCTTTGAGAATGTTGAGATGCTTAACCTTAGTCGTGTCTGCCTCTTGCAAGGAATCTAACCAATCCCGGACGTGACGGATCTGAATGTCAGCAAGAGCCGACACCGAGGTAAAAATTAAGAACTTGCGAATGGTATTGTGATACGATGCGCGAGTTTTTCCGTGATGCACGTCCAACCACTCTTCTACCAACTCAGTCAGCGTTCTCATTCCCCGGACTCGTGTGTGATGAGTAGAAACCTACTATTACATCCCATTATCCCTGGAAAGGTGATCTTTTCGTGAACGACTTCACACACTTAACTCAGGCTTATCAATCGCTCCGCTTGTGATCCTGATTCTCTCGTTGATTGATAAGTTTTACTTAAGTCGCTGACTGCGTGTGCTGGATGCAATACCCAATTTAGGAGCAATTGATATCAACGCTGCCCATCAGCCCCAGTCCCAGATTTTCACCCCTTGTCTACCATCAACGGCAGTTTCCACTAACGTCTATACGGCAGTCTATACCGAAATCAACTGGACATAAAACTTACGTAAACTTGTAAACGCCAATCTCCCGTGCGCTTACTTCTGTGTGTTCTTCTGTGCAGCAAGCCGGACAGCTTCTACATCAACATTGAGTTGTTGAGCAATCTGTTCTACACTCATCCCTGTTTTTAGTAACAGTGGCACAGCTGCAAACAACATTTCAGCTTTCTGTTCTTCCCGACCTTCTTCCCGACCCTCAGCTTTCGCTTCCTGATAAACCCTTGTTTGCTCTAAACTTAGTCCCAGCATAGCTTCCACTTCCTCTCTACTCAACGAAGAAAACTTGTAAACAGCAATCGTGGTGATAATATCTATGATTTCGTTTTTCGGCAGTGCATCCGTTGACTCTAATTGTACCCGCTCAATTAATAGACGAGCTTGTTCTGCCATCCCCTTCTCTGAGGCGATTGTTAACTGCATTAAATTGATGCCTATTGGCAGAGTATTAGGATTACCTAGCTCATCCAAATAAATGCGCTGCACTTGGTCGCTGTTTAAAAATATTCGATGAGTTCTTGTATCGCTTGGTTCCAAAGAGCGTGATGGAAAAATTACCACACAGTACCAGTCATCGTATTCAGATTGATTCCGGTTCAAATACATCATCGACTCGGTAAAGAAGCGATGATACAAAGCTTCATCTCTCTGGAACTGAACTTCGGCAAAAAAGATAACTCTGGGTGTTGCACCCTCTGGAGGTAAAAAAACCCCATCAATGCGAAAGGCGGTTTCTTTCACCTCAACCGACTCAAATCGATAGTTCTGCGCCTGTTCAGGACGGTCATCAACGAGTTCAAAAATTAACGCAGGGAAGCGTTTAAATATTTGGTAATAAATGGAGTCGCGTTTCACTAGAATATCTGAAAAAAGGGTTTATTCGGTTGGTGCAAGATTTGAGATTACAGGGAAACCACCGACTGTAAAGCATCAGCCCTAGCCTAGATTAGCCCAACACACGAGCGCTCAGTCGGCGGTCAAAGGGATTTAAGCTCCACTTTTTACTTATGAAAAATTTGGTGAGAAATCCCGAACAGAATCGTTAGTTAAGGTATTTTCTTCCTGTTGCTCCGATGTGCTTCCTTTTTCTTTTGACTTTTTACTTTCTTGAGAGTTACGAGACTTGAGCTTTTGAGAGAGAGTACCAGGTTCAGGCAAACGATAAATATCTGGACGGCCAGGTTTTGTCTCCTTTAGCACTAAACCTTGTTCAACTAAAGACTTGAGAGTCTTTTGAATAGTACGAACTGACATATCTGTGACTTCCGCAATTTTTGCAAGAGTGGAATAACAAACTCCACGCCTAGCAATGTGACAGATCAAGCGAAACTCAGCAGGCGACAGTCCGGCATCGTCAAGAATTGAGTGAATGAACAGTAAGTTCTTGGGTTTGTTTGCTTCAGCCATAATAGCCCTATTGTAGCACGGTGTGCAATATTTGCCTATGCCTACGTCAATATTGCATGGGTAATTGTAATTTTTTTACCTTCAAACTAATACTAGGCTTAATTTATAGACAGACAAGCTATTCCGTAAATATATCCTAATAAGGATTGCCTTTAAAGGAAATCCCCTTTTTAGAGTTCGGTTTTACTTGTGCTGACGAAATTTTTCTTGAAAATCCTTTTTCCGGTGCTACAATAGAGACAGCAAACTACACCAGAATGCCGGGCAACTTTTGCCGCAATGCAAAACGCCCCTGGACTGCCATCCAAGAGCGCTTCTTCGTGATAGTTAATATTCGCTAACCGGAAACACCTTCGTTCACAATTAGGAAAAATAACATATGTTTGATAACTGTAATAAGCCCAAAACAGAGGCTAATTCAGCCTACATTCATTATACCCCAAATTCGGCGAAAGTGCCATTAGCTGGGGCTTTACGAATCTTGTGTCGGTGGAGTAACAGGCTCAAAAGTATACATTCGGTGATTACCTTGCCTTACTTAGTGTTTAATCTTCTGACTCCCGGAGGTGGATTAAGAACAATGGCAAGTCCGACGCAATGTATTACGTATAATAAAACACAGATTGTTTTTGTTTATGATAACCACGACAAGAATGTTTTAGATGACTTCGTAAAGGATATAGTCGAAAATACAGGTAGCTTGCCTAAACAGTAAGCTCTGTAAATTGGCTTAAAAATGGTGCTATATATTACTTATAAGCACCATTGGAACACTGATAGTAATCAAAAATCAAAAACCAGATATATCCGAGAAATAATTTACGGTAAGAGAAGCACACTTTCCACTCGGACCAAGGTTCACAATTTGACAGAATACTTCTCTCAAGACCCATTATGTTTCTATCGAGTTTTTTTTAGTTTCATCAGAAAAAATATTGCTGTACCATTCTCTAATACGACCACTGCCAGCACCAGTTGGGAGCAGCGCGATTAGTTCATCATTTTTGTAAATTCGCCAGTTCTAACCTGACCCTCACACAACCTCCATGATTGTAGGCAACTTGTATGATTCAACAGGATAGTTAGTGATAAAAAGCTCCTTGCCTTTCTCTGCCTTCTCCTGTTTGTAATTGTTCATCCCGTATTGCAACTCCCATTCATAAATGTAGGCAAAAGAAAAGTGATGCCGCACTTGTTCACAGTTATCGTAAGTAATCAACCATTTATGTGAACACTCCGCCATCAGTTTGGCAAAGCGAGAATGGTCAAAACAGGTATGCAAATCACCTCTCTTACCATAGAGCTTAGATTGAGTCTTGCTGAGATAAGGTGGATCTAGAAAAATAAATACATCTTCCCCAGGTTCAGTAAGTAGGGTGCTGTAGTCGAAGTTAGTCACACTGGTATTAACAAAGCAACCATCCAAAGCTGCTAATCGCTCAATCGAAGAGTCTGTAAACCGACCTTTGAAGGAAGCACCAGAGTAACCGCCACTCTCAATGGTTCCCGAAAACGTGATCCGGTTAAGAACAAAGAACCGCACAGCCCGCTCAAGTGGACTCATATTACTCGGATCTGCGGCGGCGAGAGATTTAAACAAGGCGCGTCCATCTGTTGTCTGATTTTTTACTTTCCAGACTGACTCAACTAGCTCTGGTAGATTAATTTTGACCTGATGCCAAAAGTAATACAGTTCTGGGTTGAGATCATTGACCCAGTAAGACATACTAGGGTACTTCTGTAAAACATGAAAAAATACAGCACCTCCACCAACGAAAGGTTCACGGAATGCCTTAAATGTAGGAGGTAGATAGTGAGCAATTTGAGGAATTGCCTTTTGCTTACCGCCAGGATAACGTAATGGACTTTTAAACATAAGGAATTATCGTAGCAGTCAGCGGATTATTTAGTGCCTTAGTATCAAATTTCAAACTAGGAGAGTTTTTCAGTTGGCTTGATGCGGTATGTAAGCGCATAGAAATTTCCCATCCATTGTCAAAACTCAAATTTACATACTGTTTGTTCACGGTGGCGATAAGGTTAGTAGGCATTTGGATTTCTGCAAACTGCTGAATACTCAGGGTTCTGGCGTGGGTATCAACAATAATTTTGTAGTAATTAACATCACCAACAAGGTATTGAAATAACTGGGTGGTGCAAGTGGAAGCATGGCTATTAATAAATTGGCTAACCAAATTACAGACTGGAGTATACAAATGCTGTTCAATCAAAGCAGACGGTAGTTCGGCAAATAGCTTTGCCTGTCCAATATGTTGCATGAACTCCTGTGTGATTACTCGGTATTGTTGTCTAAACTGCTGCATTTCTACACTCCCCTGAAGGAAACCGCAGTGTTTTGGAGTTGTCCCAGGACGTTGGTGTCTGAGTGCGGTATGGTTGTGCTTGAGTGATAGATTAACTGTCCATGATCTTGAAGTTAAACAAATGTCAGTAACATCATTCTTATTCTGATCTGGTAGTCGATCTACCGTGATTGATGGTTGGTTAGACAACTGAAACTGAGGATTTAGCCACTTGAGCAGCAGTGCATTAGCCGCTTGGGTGAGTTCATTTAAGAGTAATGAATCCAACTGTACCAACTTGCTGGCATCTCTAACTTGATCATTTTTTGCTCTGGCTGTTAGGTTGACTCCAGGGTATGTTTTAATGATCAATTCGGTTATAAGGCACTCTAAGGCGCGACCATGCAGATTTGAAAGGGGTGTCATATTTGTGGAAGACTATGTTTTTCCACAGAGTAACCGATGACCAGCCTCCGCAGTCCGCCCCCGACACTCCGCTATCGCCCAGTTCTTGAAAGAGGTCTAACTCACAAAAATCTGAAAGTTCCTTGAGGGACTAAGGTAATTCACCTGTAATTTGGCGATATTCTTCTCACGCCTTCCGCCAGTAATCATTCCCCACTTTCTTCAGACGATTTACGTTAATCTTCAAAATTGATTGGCTTACCGTTGAAGTGCTGGTAAATACGTTCAGGGTGCATCCAGCTAGGTAATGTCCTCTCCTCATCTTCTAAATTGTTTCCGTTCTCATCTACAAGCCCATAGCGGACAACTACCCTAGACAGTGGTGTTTCACCATTGGCGCTAAATTTCTCTAGTAGGATAGTTCCGGCTTTCCGGGCTGATGCTGTACCATCTGGGAATGATTCATTGGTGGCATTATGGGTGATTCCTAGTAGGTATTCTTTGGCTTTGCGGGTGTCGGTGAGGGACATTTTGAAGAATGCAATTGCACTGTCACCACACAATGATTTTAAATTGGTAAATTCATCACAAATTACCTGCTGCTTTTTGGTAGGCTTCTCCTTAATCCGTTGCAGCCACCTATCACAGCAATCTTCAAAAGCTGTGCTGATTTCATCCTCTGATTCTGCCTTACTGCTGGCTTCTAGCAGTTTCCATACATCCGCATTGTCACCAGTGGCGTGACGGTCGATTAATTGATAAATTGAGGCATCTAGGCAGTATTTTCTGATGAGTGCGATCGCAGCAGCAGTATAAGTCTTGCCTGACCCTTGATTGCCTATAAGCCACAATGGTTTAAGTGAATTGATAATTTTCCACAAATAACCGTCTTCATGGTGTTTCAGGGCATCTATCAAGCTATTTCTCAAGGAATCATTAGGGGATTGTGTAGCAGTTCCCGTGTCACCAGTCGGTTTATTTAATTTGTCTAACTTGCGGTTAGTTTCAGCAGTAGATAACCGATTATCTGCAATAGCCTTGTCAAGTTCTGATATCTGTAACTCGTGACTTTTAAGCGCCACTTCACCTTGTAATTGTCCGTTGATGTGGTCAAGCTGCTGTTCTCCTTCAGTCTTCAATTGTTCGATTGCCCCTACCGTATCCCGTGCAATTATCTCCTTAGTTATTTGTGATTGATGCTGTTTACTAAATGCAGTTAGATCCAGATGATTTGAAACATAAATATCATTTTCCAAAGCTTTTATTTTCAGCAGTGAGAATTGACAATGAATTGCTTTCTCCTGTGTATCTGTGAGTGATTTACTTACACCATACGCGCCAATTAAAAGAACAGTTCCTAGTACACCATAAAGGGGCGCTTTAGGCGATTCTGGAGGAAGTACACGCAGGAATTTCACTTTGCTATCAAAAGTGAAGTTACGCCGTTCCCGGTCGATTATCCAACTAATTCCGCGCTTAATTTGATGACCCTCGCACACGTCAGTATCAGAATTTAAGCAGAATAATGTCTCAGGATATTTGGTAGTGTCCGCAAACAGTGGAAGACATAGCGAAACACCACCAATAAACAAAGCAGTTGATAAGAATGTGGCTGTTCTTCGTTGTGCTTTCAGTTGGTGGTTGAATTGTTCTATCTCTTGCATGGTTCAATTGTTCACTTAATCCATACAAACAACAAAGCCAATAAAAAACTCACAATCATAATTAACTCAATGTGAATCATCCCAGCATTGATGAAATTAATAATGCTTCTATCTATTTGGTTTTCACGCATCCAATCTGCAAGTAATGCCAAATTATAACCAGTGTCGTACAATCCCATGATTAAATAGTTGGCGGATACGATGAACACTAGCACCCCTATGAAATTAGTTAAAAAACCGTTCTTTCTATACATCTGAGTTCCCCTTATTCCTGATGTTTGAAAAGGCTATTAACCCCACCCCGACTACACCAGCTATTAATAGTTCTAAGCCTGGGATTTGAACCCCACTACCCAAGGACTCAGCCGCTTTTATCTCGCTGTAAGTTTCCTTAATGGCTGCATGAGTTTGATAGACTGCACTGCTAATTTTTCGGGTGGAATGCCAGGAAATAACCCCACCAATGGCAAGTTTGGAAATTGCAACCAATGGTTTACTGTGGCGTACCTCCCAACGCTCACTAGATAATTCAAAATTGAAACTTTCGCCAGCATCGATAAGTCCGGGAAGCAATGCACAAATAATGCAAGTTGCAACTATCAAACTAATAGAAACTTGTAGGGTAAATAAGAACCAACTGAGACTGACTGAACCAAGTTGACAGACTAGAAATAACACCCCACTGTCAAGCCGTTTACGCGCTTCTATCTCTTCATACAATTTATTTTCGATGTATTGCAGATATCTCGCTGTGTCTTGGTTTGGTTCTGAGTCTTCAGTATCTAGAAGTTCATCAAGGTGGTCAGGCTGCATAGTAGGATAGGTGGGGTTTTACATACTCAAACCCCAGAAATCTTGACTGTATCAATTTGGGATTTATGATTTTGGATTAACAGATTTTTTCTTTTTTAATCTAAAATCGGCAATCTAAAATTGATTGACAAGCGACTGGGGTTATTTATTGGTTAGAAACCTAGTGCAGTTTTCAGTTGTAGCAGTTTAGCTTTTAGTCCTGGAGATGATTGATAGTCTTTCTCAGGGATAAGGTCATATCTGGCTTTGTCTCCTTTATTCAGTGCTTCGTTTAATTCCTTCTTTTCATACTGTTCATCTGCTGCTATTTGTTTGATTTCGGGTCTATTGGACTGTTCTAATAAACTGGTTTTTTGGTCGATTCCTACCAAGTGTGCATCGATATAGCCCTTAATCTGGGTGTAGTTCATCTGGTATTTGTGGCGTTGTGATTCCGCAGACTTAGAAGCCACAAATTCAGCCGCTAATTCACTCCGGGAATGACCATATTTGGTGTTTTCGAGGGTGGCTTTCATGGTAGCTTTATCAATGGCGAGGGCTGACTTACCAGCTTGAACTAAAATATCGCTAACAGCTTTGTTATAAGCCTCACTTCCCTCTAAAATCTCTCCATATAGCTCGGCAATTTGAGGGGCGAACTCCTTATACATCGACCCCTGACGCGCTAACTCCCCAACTCTTTGGGCTGCTGCTAAATCACCCTGACACGCCTTGTCAAAGTCTGTCAAATCAACACCGAATTTATTCTTAAGCATCGCCCCAATACGACGCGCTTTAGGTGCAACGTGGTTTTTGATTTTGGGTGATTGTGCTGGGTTTAATCTCTTCTGATCCATGATGCTTGATTCCTGTTTGTAGTGTTAATTAGTGAAACCTTGAAGAGCAAAAATATTGATTATGGGAGATTGGGGTAAAGTCTCCCAACGCAGTTCGATTAAAGCTTGCTCGGCATCTCCTAAAGTAACGTCGGGTGCATACTCAACAGACTTAAAATCAGGGTGCTTTTGTATTTTGTTTAGCAGTGCCAGTGATTGGTCAATTAGGTCTAACAGTTCGGGGCTTTGAGCTATTTCTGGAACCATGACGGAACCTCCAAATAAATATTAGGATCTTGAAATTCTCTGTATTCTGGCTTGGTGACTCTATGCCTACTAAATTTGTAGTTATCAAAGGCTACGAGTGCAGCAGCAAGGGATGAAATTATCAGAATGATGGATATGGCTTTTGAAGGGTTAAAACTGATTACAAAGCTTTTATCCTGCCTTACTTGGTGGGAGTGCAAATACTTTGAGGGCTTGTCTTGTTTGTTGGCGAAAGCGTTCGGAACCGCTTTTGATATCTTGGCTTATGCTCCTTAATCCATCATTTAGCAGTTCGGAATTTTCAGCGTCCAGATTGTGAATTGTCTGTTTAACTTCTTGCACAATATGTTTAATTTTCTGCCTACTCAAAGCTGCTTTGTGCTGGACAAAGGCTGTAATTGCAGTTTTTATCTCCTCCAGTTCATCATCTGAGTGGGAGCAACGCGATTTTGTGAAGTCGGAGAAAAAACAAGCGATCGCAAAAACTG
>NZ_CAWUDG010000050.1:0-15184 GCF_963920885.1 Anabaena sp. CCY 0017
AACTGGTTTGCTAATTGCTGCTACTGTACCTCATAACAGCCGGAAACGCTGTATTGCT
The DNA here is from genome assembly GCF_963920885.1 of Anabaena sp. CCY 0017. Classification (NCBI taxonomy): domain Bacteria; kingdom Bacillati; phylum Cyanobacteriota; class Cyanophyceae; order Nostocales; family Nostocaceae; genus Anabaena; species Anabaena sp. CCY 0017. The sequence continues at coordinate 59 of NZ_CAWUDG010000050.1, forward strand.
GCTGCCGAAGTTATGCTTTATTGGTCAAAAGGAACACTACCGGGGTTAGGAACTAGCCTCGTAGACGCAGAGTCGTCTAGCTCTATTTCATACACCCGCAAACAAGCAGGAAGTATGAAGCAACTAGGGGCAAAGAAGCGTCAAAAATCTGTAGAAGTTTCTGCTAGCAACGAACTAAGGGATGTAGAAACCCATAGTTCAGGCGGAGCCAACTATGGGTAGTTCATCGCATCGGCAACGAATCAAGTCAATTATATTTGCCCAAATTGAACAGTTGTCGTTCGACGAGCATTGTCATTACCCCGCATCCGACCTAGATCATCTGGCTCAATAACCAAACCAGCTAGGCAAGAAGACAAGGGGCAGGGTCATCTGTTTAATGCAATAATGTAACTAATTTTAGTTGCAAAAAATCTCTGGTGGCAGATAATGGAAGTAAGCAGCCTGGAGTTCTTATGACATGATGTAATATCAGGATTATTTCTGGTTTATTCCCTGAAAATGGCTGAGGATTAAAAAAATGAACCGAGAAAATTTAATTGCTTTTTTAAAAGCTCATAGGGCAGAAATTCGTGGTTATGGTGTAAAATCTCTGGCTTTATTTGGTTCGGTAGCGAGGGATGAAGCCACGGCTAAAAGTGATATTGATTTATTAGTGGAGTTTGACGGCAAGGTGACGTTTGACTGTTACATGGACTTAAAGTTTTTTCTGGAGGATAGTTTGGGATGTCCCGTAGATGTAGTTAGCAAGAAGATGTTAAAGCCTCAAATTAGAGATGTCATTGAAACAGAGGCCATCTATGTCTCGTAATCTCAGACTGTATTTTGAGGATATTTTGAACAGTTGTCACAAGGTTTTGCGTTATACGGAAGGTATCAGCTATGACCAGTTTTTTGAAGATGAGTTGAGGTTTGATGCTGTGCTGCGAAATCTGCAAATTATCGGGGAGGCAATTAAGCAAGTACCGACGGAAACTAGAAATCGTTATCCTACGGTAGAATGGCGGAAAATAGCAGGTTTAAGAGATATTTTAGCTCATGCTTATTTCAGTCTAGAAAATGAAACCATTTGGGACATTGTGCAGAATAAAGTTCCACTTCTGCAAGAACAAATTGAGGTTATTTTTCAACAAGAATTTGGTGATGGTTAAAATTTTTAATGAATTGGTGATTTAAATTCTTGAGGAATTGGGGATCTGAAGTGGCAGTATATATTAGTTCACAATCAATTATTATGCTTTAACAATTACCCATGCTATTTGATATCTTTAAAAGCCGTAAATCTTCTCAAAACTTATTCATTAAAACTAATCCGACTTGGCGTGTAGCTTGGGGAGAAGTTGATGCAATTTATGAAGATATAGCTTGGCGAGATCAAAGATTTGTGGTGATTTTACCACGCACAGCTGCTGGATTTCTGAGCGAGAAATTAGCAATCAGTCCGGGAAAACGATTTATTATTGTTGGTGATATTTGGTTAACGAACCAAATGCAGTTGCTAGAACTGTTGGGAATTGCACCAGATAATTTTAGAGGAAATGCTCTCCAACTATTTGCCAATCTTTGGGAAAGATGGGGTTTTGAATGTCTGAAGCAACTTGTGGGAATGTTCGCACTGGTGGTTTGGGATCGAGAAAAACAGGTTTTGCACTTAATCCGCGATCGCATCGGTAGCCGGACTCTCTATTACACTACCACTGGCGGGGTGCGTTGGATTGCGCCTCAATTGAGAACTTTATCACCTTATCGTTCCTCTGATTTGGATTTGGTGGCTTTGCGCGATTACCTTTGTTGTGCCTTTGTTCCCGGAGAAAGAACCCTTTGGCAAGACGTGCGAGAACTGCGACCTGGAACTGTTTTACAATTTCCTCATGAGAAAGTGCAAGCTTATTGGCAGTTGCAAGAACAGATTACAGCCATCGATCAACCTTTAGTATGGCATGGCGATCGCTTGCGAGAACTCCTAGACCAAGTTATTCAAGAATATCTACCACCACCAAACGAACCTGTAGGGGTTTTTCTCTCAGGTGGTTTAGACTCTAGCGCCATCACTGCTTTAGCGGCAAAATTTCATCATTCCCCAGTCCACACCTTCTCAATTCATTTTGGCTCGGAATGTCCCAATGAGTTAGAATTTTCCAGTCTTGTTGCCACTCATTGTCAAACACAACACCATATTTTAGAAATTACTTTTGCGGATATGTGGGAACGTTTACCCCAAACAATGGCCTATTTAGATGACCCCATTGGCGACCCACTCACTATTCCTAATCTTTTGCTCGGAAGACTAGCGAGAGAAAGTGTACAAGTAGTTTTAAATGGTGAGGGTGGCGACCCCTGTTTTGGTGGACCGAAAAACCAGCCAATGCTGATTAATAGTTTATATAGTTCTGTGATCAATCAAGATACATTACAAGCTTATTTAATTTCTTTTCAAAAGTGCGCTGCTGACTTACCACAACTTTTAAAACCAGAAGTTTTGACCGCAATAAAAACAGCACCTTGGGTTTTTCAAGAAGATTTAGATTCCCCAGCCAGCTATCTGAATCGTTTGATGGCAATGAACATTAAATTTAAAGGTGCTGACCAAATTCTCACTAAAGTTAGTAATTTAACTCAAGCTGTTGATTTGCAAGGTCGTTCTCCTTTATTTGATCAACGAGTCGTAGACTTAAGTATGAAAATCCCTCCTGAGTATAAGCTTTCGGGAGTAGAAGAAAAAGCAGTTTTAAAACAAGCGATCGCCGATATTTTGCCAGCAGCAATTATTCATCGCCCTAAAAGTGGGATGATGGTTCCCGTACAGTTAGGATTTCGTAAATATTGGCAAAAACAAGCCAGAGATTTATTACTGAATCGCAATGCAGCCATTGCTCCTTATTTTAATCAATTACCAATTCGCAACTGGTTAAACTATGAAGGTGATACTTGGAGTCGTTATGGTGTCAAATTGTGGTTACTTGTGAGTTTAGAAATTTGGTTGCAAGTAAATCGAAAATAAACAATTAACCAAAGCTTTGGAAAATATACATAGAATTTGAATTTCCCGAATCATCAACTAATAGCAAATTGCTGCCACTATTATTTAATGTTTGACTATTAAAGATGCCGCGATGCAAAATTTGCATCAATTTTTGAGGACTAAAGTATTCTAATTCCACAAAATTACCAGCTTCCAGCCATACTAATTCTTCATTTAATAAACTCTGCCTAACTTCTGGTGCTAATATTTTAGCAGCCTCAGCTAATTCTGGAGAATTTTGAATGAGAATATTGCGGCTTGCAGCCAGAATTTGGCGTGGTAATAATCCCACATCAATAATAGTGATATCCCTATCTTTAAACCACTTCGGGCTAATGCTGAGGTGATTAATTAAATTCATCCCTTTAGCGCTACATTCATGGAATGCATATATTTTTAAATCTGCATTGCTACGCAGCATTTGCATCGTGGTGTCAAAAATGCTTTCAGGATATCCAGTAATGCTGAGAATTGCACAGTTATTTTCAAAATGAAAGTTATTAGCGATTAACATTTGGGCAACTGCGGCACTATCACAAACCACTAACCTATCAAAACTATAAGCAGTGATATCAGGATTAATAGTAATAGGTCTGCTTGCTGATAGGGGAGGAGGTAAAATTTTATCAATTTCATTGTTAACCCGTCTCCAAGAGGCCAGCCAATCCTGAAATTGGCTATGACTAATCCTAAATGTTTGGGTATTAGTAGGAGGTTGTGCTAGTTCTCGACGACCTAAATAAATAGCTAAAATTCCTATAATTGTGCCAAATGCAACTGAACTAGATAAACTAAATAAATTGTTAGCTAAACCAAAAATCACACTTACTACTAAAGTAATTATTCCCAATACTATGAAAATTTTAGCTGATTTTTTACTTTGGTAATAAGAGCGTATTTCTCGACGACCTAAATAAATAGCTAAAATTCCTATAACTATGATTGTGCCAAATGCAACTGAACTAAATAAATTGTTAGCTAAACCAAAAATCACACTTACTACTAAAGTAATTATTCCCAATACTATGAGAATTTTAGCTAGTTTTTTACTTTGGTAATAAGAACGCTTTAAAGAGTTCATTTGATTGAACAATAAGGCAATAATAAATGCTGCTATACCCGAATATGGAAATAAAAAAATGCTACATAAACTCCAATTTATCAAGATATTTGCGAAGGGAAAATTCAATAGAAAATTGTCTTTGCTTTGCAAACTATCAATGAGGTAAAATAGAACATTTTTTTTGTTTCGCAATCTTTTATCAATGAGGTAAAAAAACTGTTTTGGTGTAAAAAAGAGAGTGTTGTTAGCAGAAATATCTGCGATCGCTTTCTCAAAAAAAGGATCAGTAATTTTAAATTCTCCCATATTCGTTGGTTCAAAGGCAAACTGATAATTACAGTTTTTACAACGACCTTGATTAGCTGTCCGGTCTTTGAGTGTGTTAACAGTATTACATTTAATACACTTCATGGTAGTTATTTTTAGAGTTTAATTTTTGATTAATCCTAGAGAACCTTAATTTTGGCTTAATTGAAGATTTGATTCTTCAACAAAATACTATATTCCTCCCGCCGCCGAATTAAGCGATGTGTACCGTTTTCTAATAAAACCTCCGCAGGTTTAGTCCGATGTAAAAAATGGGATGACATAGCGTAGCCATAAGCACCAACATCTAAAATAGCAATTATGTCACCAATTTCTAAAGCTGGCAATTGGCAATTTTTTCCTAAAAAATCTCGTGAATAAGTGGTATTACCACATACATCTGTGAGATGAGTTGCAGATTCTGATTCTTTCAAAGCAACAATTTCTCTATAACCGCCATGTACTGAGGGGACAGAAATATTAGCCACAGTCGTATCTACCCCAATCAGTTGTTTTTCTGACTGCCATTTTACGGAAACTACTTTAGCTAGTAGAGTACCACATCCGGCGATCGCAGCTCGTCCAGGTTCAATAACTAGCTCAATATCTCTGCCTAAACGACTGATTTTAGCGCTCAAATCTGCACCAAAACTTTCCCAGTTAAAGGCTGTACCCTCATGATGATATGGATAGCCAAAACCACCACCAAAATCTAGATATTCCCAATCAGGTAAAAGTTGGGCTGTGGCTATGACTTGATCAATTACATTGGTAAAGGCGGTTGTCGCATTAGTCCCTGTCCCGCGATAAAAATGCAACCCACTCAGTTTTAATCCTACTTGACGAGTCAGAGCCAGCGCATCAGCAAATTCTTCTACACGGACACCAATCCGGCTATCACCAGTAATCTCCGGTAAATTCAGACGTAAGCCTAGACGAGGAGAAAAAGAGTTACTCAAAGATTTATAGACTTCGCAACAAAGTTGCACCTGCGAAATACTATCTAAATTGAGAGTTCCCACACCCCAATTTAAAACTTGTTCCATCTCGACACGATTTAAATTACTTCCACTATAGACAATTTGTGCTGGTGAAAAACCTGCTTGTAATCCTAAATAAATATCTCCAGGAGTATTAGCATGAAGTCCCCAACCTGCGGCGCAAAAAATTTGCAGCAGGGCAATATTGCCATTGGTAACACTAGCAAAGCGAAATTGAGTCTGAGGATAATCAAAAGCTTCAGTGATGCGTGTAATCGTGTGATTTAAAATATCAGCTTGGTAAACATAAAGAGGTGAATCGTAAGTATTTAGTAACTCTTGCCCCAGTGCTTGGGAGAAAGGAAAATGACTAGATGAGCAGTTTAATTCCTGACTGACAACTTCTAACTCATAATTGGTTTTTAATCTCGCCATTGTTTTTGAAATCTCCATAGTTTTTGTGGTAGCCAAAATGGATGATCTAAAGATTCTTTACCCGATGCTTCACCAAAAACATAAACTCGCCAAAGTTGCCACATAATCAGCAACCATAAAATTTCACCACTGCGACGACCTTGAATATTACCACCCAATTCCCCAGCAGCAATTTGTGCCGCCAGATGGGGAGAAAAACGGTTTTCTAAACGTAGTTTACCAGGATTTAACCACTTGCCAAGGGACTTCCAAAACTCATGCAAACACCAAGAGGTTAAAGGAACTCCCATACCGCGCTTTTGTCGCCAAACAATTTCTGAGGGTAATAAATTTTCTACGGCTCGCTTGAGGATATATTTCTCACAAGATCCGTTTAAACAGAGTTCTCCAGATAACTGAAATGTCCACTCAGCCAAGGGGATATCGCAGAAAGGCGATCGCACATACAACCCATGAGCAAACCCTAAAGCCGTGGCACGGGGATGTATATTTTGTGACCCTTTTAGCATCAAACTGGCACGACGCAACCGATGCAAAATGGCTGTACTATACTCAGGATCAAGTGCTGCTGCAATCCAATCTTCTGGATGTATATTTTGGATTTGATCATAAATATGTGGCTGGTAGATTTGAGCTTCGTAACCCCAAAGACGGTGAAAAGTGCGGAGATATTGTTGAAGAAAATTTTCTGGGCGCAAGGGATTTTGGCTTTGGTAAACCCCGGCGGCGATTAAAGGTTTATTCGTCCAACCTGCAAACAATTGGTCGCCACCTTCGCCGTTAAAAATCACCCTAGTATCTTGACTAGCCCTTTGTCCTAAGAGAAACAATGGCACTGTCACACCGTCGCCAAACGGCAAATCTAGCGCTTGTACAGTGGAAATTAGAGCCTTCTGAATTTGCTCAGGCTTGGCATCAACTTTTACTAGAGGAATTTGCAGATGTCGGGCGACTATTTCGGCATAGAGAGATTCGGAAATCCCGGCATTTTCAAAATCTAAGGTATAGCCAATCACCTTTACCCCTGCTTGCACCAGTAAGGCGGCGACAACCGCAGAATCTAATCCCCCAGAGAGAAAAACGCCGACAGGCTCATCTGTTAAGTCGGAAATTTGCCGTTGAATAGCTTGTTGCAGCAGAGTTTGTAGTTGTTTGACAGCCGTTGTTTCATCTTTTATTTGCACAGCTGCTTCACACCATTGTGATAAATGTTGAGAAATTGGTGCTGAAAGCCTTTGTGACTCAGACTGACTTTGCCAGATTAATTCTTCTCCCGCCGTCACTGCAAATATTTGATTCACTGGCGTGAGGGGATTGGGAACATAAGAAAAACAAGAATAACCGTATAAAGCCGGAATGTTAATTTCAGGATTTTCAATCACTGGCAGCAGCAGTTGCAGACGAGATGCAAACCAAATCACTTGTCCTTGTTGCATCCAGTATAGGGGGACTCTGCCAAAGGGTTCTCGTCCTAAAATTAAGCGATTGCTTTGATGTAATTTTACCCAAACATCGGGTAACAATGAACCATCAGAGTGCAAATAAGTCAAGATTCCCGATGCAGATATACCAGCGATTCGTTCTGGATGATGATTTGCCCTGGTTGATGCTTGTGGACAACCAATATGAGCAACATTCCAAATCGGGTATTTATTCTCGGATAGGTCGAAATGAGATAAGTCAAAGGTGATATGCAGCTTTTTGATGATATTTAGCTGTGCTTCTAACTCGCGTCGATCACCATAACCCCAATAGCCAATAAATTGCTGGGGCTGATTGATCTTTTCACCCGGCGCAATGTTTTCCATATTATTTTACTTCAAATTCTGTTTCACTAAGTTGGCGACCCTGGAGGAACATTTGTACTTTCCACCTACCTGGAGTTGAAGCAGAACCGATAGTGTAACGGCAGTGAGTATTCCAAATGGATGTATCAATTTCACGGGTTTGATAGCGGTTTTGCTGGACAATTTCACCATTAGGGTTAATCCAATTACACCTTAAATCTAGCTTTTGACCCACAGGTGCATCTTTTAAGGTGACACGATAAAAAATTTCTCGGCTGTTCTGGCGGGTAATATTTCTCAGGTCAGACCCATCATCTTGGGTCAGAGTGATGCGGTTGTTTCCAGTGGAAACTCGCTCCAGAGTAGAATTATGCTGTTGAATAGTTAATATTGTCCCAGTCATGGCGATGGGCAAAGCCCCGCCTCCGGCGATCGCCACCGCAGCAATCATCCCGATCACAATTGTCCGATGACGTTTTTGCCGTACTTGCAAAACTTGCCGACGCTGCATTTGAACCAGCGCTTCATCTAGCAACTCTGGTGCTAAACCTAATTCTTGTAAAATTTGCTTGACTTCTTCGGGTGCAATTTCTGCTTCTTGACGTGCTTGCAGGTTTCCGACTTCAGCGATGATCTGCGTTAGTTGCTCTGTAGTTAGTTTCTGGGTCATGATTAAGCGCCACTCCTACATAAAAAAGCGGGTAGTGATGAAGCCGTCAAAGCGTAAATGGATGTCCGTAGCAACCTTGTTAACGTTTTGACCGCCTCCTCCTTGAGAGCGAATCGCGCTCATTTCTATCTCGCTATCGGGGATGATAATTTTACGAGCAATTTGCAGCATAACTTATATATAACGTAGTGCGATGTCAAAAATCCGGGTGTGGGGGGGTAGGGTGTAGTAAATTCGGCATTGGACGGAGCTTGAGTTTCTATTAGATTTGGTTTGGTCTGCTCCTTTTTCATTTGTCTTTAATTTGACAAGTACTCAATCTACTACATAAGTAAACCAGCACTTTACGTAACTTAATAAATCATCTAGACGGATCTGGAATACCCATTAAGAGGGACAATAAAAATCAGACAACATAAAACCAGACTCAACTGCCGTTATGTCTTGTTAATCAACAGGTAGAAATTATGACTCTCTCACTTGTTCACGTCAGCAACTACCGTCAAGCAATCTCGGAACTATCCCCGGCGCAAGCGGAGGCGAAATTGATTACCCTGTGGTTGGATGGAAAGGCGGAGTCATCGGTGCGTGCCTATCAACGTTACGTTAAGCATTTTCTGAGGTTTTTGAGAAAACCCCTGCGTCTAGTAACATACGAGGATTTGGTTGATTACAGCAGCCAATTTTCCACACAAGCTGCTAGCACTAGGCGCATTTATCTGGCGGCGGTGAAAAGTTTAATTAGTTTTGCTCACAAAATTGGTTATTTGCCTTTCAATGTGGGGATGGCGCTGAAGTTGGCAGAAATTCCCGATGCGATTAATGAACGTTATTTAGATGAGGCAGACATTAAGTTGATGGTCCGGGCAGCCGCCGCGATGGTAGATGATGCTAAAACTGCTAAACGGCAGGCGATCGCTCGACGCAATCTGTTAATTGTGAAATTATTGTATCAGGCCGGTTTGCGAGCGCATGAACTTTGCCAGTTAACTTGGGGCGATTTATCAGCTAGAACTGATAGTGGACAAGTGTATGTGCGGCAAGCTAAAGGTAATAAGTCACGCACTATTTTGCTCAAATCAAAGCTGTGGAACGAATTGATGGAGTTTAAAGGCGATGCCTTGGCTACCGATGCTGTTTTTGTTAGTCAGAAGGGGGGACATCTAGAACGCCAGAATCTCCATCCCATTATCAAGGTGGTGGCAGATGCAGCTGGTTTGAGTGAACTTGTCAGTTGTCACTGGTTGCGCCATGCCCACGGGTCACACGCGGCGGAGCGGGGGGTTAATCCCGTCTTGATTAAGGATACTTTGGGTCATAGCAATCTAGCTATTACTGACAGGTATCTTAAGGCTAGACCCAATGATAGTAGTGCTTTGAAGTTAATGGATGTTTAACCTTTTTTGGAAGTCAAAATAGAGCCTCCGGCACGCTACCTCGGTAAGCGCAGCCATGCCCGCTAGGGCTTTACAAAATTCAAAATGAAGAAGAAATAAAATTTTTAATTGATTTGACACGCCCTAGAGGACTTTTGCTATGAGACAGAATTCATTCCCTGGCTAGCTTAGTGAAATATTTATTTTGGACGCTTAATACCACCTCGACGTTTGACTTCAAATCCATACAAATAAATCTCAGGCATATTAATCCGCCCATCAGAACGGCTTTCAACAATTCCCAGTTGTAACAAGTACTTCAAAACTTCCTCTGGTTTGGAAGTAGGAGGAAGTTTTCCCAATTGTTCACTCCATTGTGTCGCTGTAAGTACTTCTAAAAACTTCGCTTTTGCAGTAGGAACTTCCAAACCTATTAGGCTAGTTTTCAACGCTTCTAACCAAGGATATTCTTCTTGCGCTAACTCTCTAATTCTATCTTCAGAAGTGTCCATCAGCGCCCCTTGTAAATCAGATGGCTGTAGTAACGTCGTTTCTGGTAGACTTTGTTCGTTTTGTTCGTTAAATTTTTCTAATCTACGGCTTGCGGCTAGAGAAAATAATTTTAAAAAAGAACGTGGCGCAATTCTTCCTCCAGCATCTTGGAGATGATTTGGAATCCAGCTATAAGTGTAACCCTTCCTGGCATTAGCACCCATGAATTTACCAATCATTTTCTCAATGATCGATTGAAAAAGTGATTCTTCTGCTACTGTCATTATACCAATAGCAGTATTACTATCATTAATCAGGTTGGGAACCATGCGTAGATATTCCGTCATTTCTGAACCGGAATTTGCTAGACGTTTAAATAATAATTGATATAACCATAAAGGTTTCCATTCCAGATTAATTTGATGCGCTCTTAGCTTAGACGCATCAGGAAAACCTAAAAAGTCTTCCCGAAACAAGTCTGTACGTAAAAAAATCTTTGGTCGTATTCTTTCCCATCTCCGCCATTTATCTAACCAAAATGCCAAAAGTTCGCGGATGGGAGCAGACAATTCACTATAAGATGAAACCAATCTATCTAACTCATCATAAGTTACAAATAGCCATTCATCAGCCTCAAGTAATTTCTCGTCTAAACAATCTAAAGCGTAACTCATCTTCTCAATTTCTTGGCGTACTAAAGGCAGCCATTCTGATAATAATGGTAGCTTATGTATTAAAGTTTCACGAATTTCTAAAGGAATTTCCGCAGCCCATTCTGTATTTAATGCTTCACTCGAACGCCGCAGCATTATTCCTAACATTAATCCCATCCAAAAAGCACGCCAATCGATATTACTGGCGTTTTTCATCCGTGCTTCTATAGCTTCTGGTGTGGGAAATGTTTTTTCTTGCTGCCGAATCCGGCCAAAAGTTGCAATCCATATCGTTTTATCCAAGGAGGGTAAAGCCCTAATTTCGAGATTTTGGACTAAGGTGGCGCGTCCAGTTTCAATAGCTAATAGACGAAATAGTTCTGTTTTGCCTACACCTCGTCCTCCTAATATCAACAGTATGTCTGGTTCTAAGGCTCGTCGATAATCGGGAACGGGAAGAAAATTTTTCAAAAAAAGTGCCTCGTCATCACTTTCATGTTCTGCTGTGCCTCTTCCCGGTGCAATATCAACTATTAATTGAAGTAGGTTTTTTTTATTAAAATTACTCATGCTTCTACCCCATTTTTTTGTGAAATTCGCGTCCAAAAAGTCGGCAAATCTTCATAGCCAGTCCTTGATAAGGGTCACTTGTTATGACCTTAACGAGTTCTGATAAGCGACTGGCTTCTTCTGGACTTTTATCACGCAGGAATAAAGCGATATCTCCCCGTAAGTCATCTTGCAAAGGTAAAACAACTGGTGTAAAAGGTGCATCGCTATCCTGAATATTGGGAACTATTTCATTATCGTCGTAGTAATTTGTTTGAAAAGTTTGATATGCTTTATCTGCAAAAGTTTTCAATTCTTCTACTCTTCCTGCTTCGCGGAGTGTAGGTGCCATCGCGTGAACTAATATAACTGGTAATTGTTCTTGTGCGAGTGGTCTTGCAAGCCTACGGATAACGTTAGTTAATCCCGCCCAACTTTGCCGAGATTGTGTACCAAATATCACAGCACCGTGGGATAAATCAGCTATGGCTAATCCACCGATATCGTGAAACCCTGCTCTAGCATCCAGGAAAATAAAATCTAAGGGTTTAGAAGCACTTTCTAATTCGCGCAATAAATTTCGGAGAGTATCAGGTAATTCATGGTCTACGACATTTTGAAAATCTAGCCTTGCTAATTTTTCTAAATAGTTATTATCGACTGTACCAGCAGAAATTAAACGCAGAGTTTCGCCTCTATCACCGAGTAAAGTTTGCTCGTTAATTGATAATATATGAGTTTTTAAAGGCCAGTTATTTTGCTGATTTTTTTTTTCTAATAGATAATCAATCACACCAGGGTTTTTAACATCATCTGGAAAAAAGATTGTAGATAAACCCGGAGCTTCCAAATCTAAATCTACTATAGCTACGCGATGACCGCGACTGGCTAGTGTAATAGCAGATGCAACTAACCCTGTAGTCCGCCCTACACCACCTTTAAAGGAAAAAAAAGTGAGTATAGCTGGTTTATGTCCCTGGTCTACAAATTTTTGTTCCCAAGGTGGGCTACCTGCATCTTTGTCAGTCCAAGCTTTTTTGGCAATGTGACGTTCCAATATATACCAACGCGGTGAAACAGTGTCATCATCCCACTCAGCAGTAACTCTCTGGTCAATAATTACTTTAATTAAAGGTTTATAACCATCCTGCTCACCTTGTGGGAGCCAGATATCTTTACCATAGTAAGAACCGAGTTTTTGAGACAAGCTGGTTTCTAAAGTAGTTATATCTGCCTTTTGAGGGATGAAATTGTTGTCATGCTCTAGATAAAGCCGTATTGCTCCATAAACATCACGTATAATAGTTATAGACTGAAGATTTTCCGTCCAAAGTGATGATATCTCTGGTTCCTGAAAGCACTCCCGTATTTTTGTAAAAGTTTCACCGAAACTAATCGCCATCTGAACAACCTAGATTTTAATTTTACCGTCTAAAATAAGTTGGGGAATAATCTCAAGATAAATTTCTTCTGCGCGTTGGGCTGCTTGTTGAGCTTGAATTTCGCTCCACAGTCCTGATTTGGCGTACCGTCGTGCAGGGTGATTTTGGTCTAGTACAGTTCCCATTGTACGGCTTGCTGGCAGTTGCATATCGACTGCTGGATATATTAAACGTAACCTTTCCATCGCTTTACCCTGAAGTTCTGCTAAATCGTGACCATATTTTTTTGCTGACGTAGAATCAATATATACTTCTACTAAGACTTTGAATGAGCATTCCACAACATAACCTGCAAGGTATACGGCATTGTCCCATCGCTGCTGATTAAGCAGATATTGTGCATCCTGTAAATGCCTTGCTGCTGCTTGTTGAAAATTTTCGGAATATGTGCTTTGGTTGGTGTTTCGGTGGGCTGTTTTATGGCTGATGTCGCATGAATCCGACTTGATGAGGCTATGAAAACTCAAGTCTCGCCAGCCAGGGGGGAGCAATGCGATTTTGTGATGTGGGTGCGATTCGTTGGCTAGAGAATTGCGTTTTTTGTCCTGGAAACCACGCAGAGGTCATTGCCAGAGTATCAATAAAATATAGGTGTAGAAACATTAGATAGAGGGAGTTTTGCCGTAGGTAGTGCCTAAAATGCCACCTTGACCGAAAATGCGATCGCCTAATTTTAGCTTACGCTATCGCAGTCATGGGTTTCGAGACACTAGCAATGCGGAAACGGTGACGGGGTGGGACTCTTTCTTTCCAGTTACTTATTACCTTGACTGGGTGGAGCTATCTGCATGAAAATATCGTGCGTCTACTGTGATGGGATCGCTTTTAGCGGGCGCTCCGCGCCATCGCCGGAGGCGGGGCTTTGCCCATCGCCAGAAACAAATTTTGTGGTATGGTTTTAAATTCGGCATACAATGTCTGCCGAATTGGAAAATTGCTTGATGCTAGACTGGGGGTAAGGCGCAGGCGAATTCATTCGCCGTCTTAAAAGGCATAACTATATCCATCTTTTTTGTGAATTGCTGAACAATATTTCTGCCATAAAATATCAGTTAGCTTGACTTCCGATACTTTTTTGCTAACATTCATTAACAAATACACTCTTTAAGAGAGGGCGTATCAACCAATGCACGCAGGAAAATCCCTCGCGCACCATTCATGTCCCGGCTCATCACCTGCCCGTCAGATGGAGACTTAACGAATTTAGCACCACCAAGATTGGGGATTATTTCACCAGTCCAACTGACTGTTTTTGATGTGTACGCTTCGTTGACATCCATAACTACTTTATTAGTCTCAAAAGCCTTGTGCTTAAGAAACTGCTTAAATCGGTAGTGAGAGAGTGTTAACATTTGGCGCACTGACTTTGACCTAATCCGTCGCTTCGCCTTCTTAGACATTTGGGATGTTTCAAAGGTTGGCAGTAAAATAATGTCAAAGTTATCAACCAAAAATCGAGCAGTTTTCTTGTGCAATTCGTCTACAAGGTTTTTGATTTTACCTCGCAGTCTACTGGCGGCAAGCTTCATCCTTCTTCTTTGTTTGCACTTGGCTTTAGTGAATTTAGAAATTAACTTATCCAAACGAAAACATAGCTTCTGAAGGGGAGCAACGCGATTTTGTGAGGTTCGGAAATTTGGTAATATAAGTTACCTAAGTTTTGAGCGATCGCTACCTAGAAAAGGTAAAAATAGGGAATTTCAACCAGGGTTTATTAGGAATCAGCCCTGGTAATTGAGATATAAAATCCGATCTCACATTTTCGCGTTGCTCCCCTTCTGAAGGGAGCAAATTAGCAGATGTTCCAATTTCACCAAAACTACATTCAGAAAAGAAGGTGATAAATGTTCTGATGCCGGGGTCAAGTGCTACAACACGTCCTTGGTTATCAGACTTCTGTTGTGGCACGTCCTCTGGAACTGTCAAATAGTAATCACGGTATGCAAACACTAAACGACAGTCGCCAAAGCTTTGCGGTAAGGCTTCTTTAAAGGTTGCCCCACCTAATATAGTGTGGTAAATTCCCAAATCTGCGGTAAAAGATTTGGGAATGTAGCAAGATTGCACAGTGTCTTTTCTTGATCTAAATCTAATCTTGCTAATACCACCACCGTTTTTAAACTTTTTCTTGGCATTGCTGACAGACTTACAGGCATCTTTGATGGCGATTGATTTAATTTGATAAGGGACTGATTTACTCCATTCTGGTAGTCCATTCAATATGTCAGTCTTAATCGCTTTCCAGTTAGCCTTAACGTTAGAGTCTTGCAGCAACTTGACAGTATTGACTTCCTTTTACAGCACTTCCGTCTATTATGAGGTACACTTGATTAAAATATAAATACTTTTAA
>NZ_CAWUDG010000051.1:0-11625 GCF_963920885.1 Anabaena sp. CCY 0017
ATTATTAGCGATCGCTTGTTTTTTGTCCAAACTCACAAAATCGCGTTGCTCCCGAGCGCAGTGCCAAAAGCAATCACAAAAATCAGCAATCACCGGAACGCAACGGTAATGATATTTGAGGCTCGTCTAACATCCAAGCCTGATTAGACCGCACTAGGATGGGAAAGACCTCATGCAGGGAAATCTGCCCTGCTTCATCTACAATTACCTGAGCGCGTTGCTCCCACTAAGACCCCTTTGAGATCACCAAATCAATCGCCGAGTCAATTAACTCAACCGCCGATGTCTCATAGTGATAAGTTTTAAACTGAAACTGGCCCACCTGTTCCAATTGCTTCGACGGGCGATGTCCATATTTATCCTCATACAGTTGTAGTGCAATAGTACCGATAGTCGTCATCTGCCCAGAAGTCGCAATAATTGAGCGTGAGCGCAGTCTAGACGCGACAGTGACAGTAGATTGTCTTGTACTTCCTCCCCCCCTGACCTTGCTCAACAGCGAGAATGTTTTGATTAATTCATCCATTGGTGAAAAGAGTAAATTCATTAACCCAGTAAACCGCTTTGCTGGTTTATCTGTCTCCACAGCCACCTTTAAAGCTTCTGGTTGTCCAACCGCAATAAAAATACCTTGAGCGCGAGTCATAGTAGTGTAAAGCAGTTGACGCGTTAACATTCGGCAATTAGACATAAGTAAAGGGAAAATTACATACGGAAATTCACTCCCCTGGCTCTTATGGCAAGTGATACAAAACGAATGCATAATTTGCTCAAAGTCACGAGCATAATAGTCAACAATCGCGCCTCCCTCAAAACAAACCTTCACAAGTGGTTTTTGGTCATCTACAGCAATAACCCGACCAGTTTCGCCGTTCATCACTGGCGGGATAGTCTCGTAACGATTTTTTAGTTGTATCACCCTATCCCCGACGCGGTAGACAACCGACCCCGAAACGACTTCTTGCTGGTTTGGTTTTGGGGGATTAAAGATAGGCTGAAGAAGCTTATTGAGATTATGAACCCCGGAAACCCCAGACTTTTGGGGTGCTAACACCATCAATTGTTGATTTAAATCCACCTTCTCAAAGATCATGGCTTGGGCTAACTCCACGATAGTGCTAGCCGTTTTTTGTGGTGAACCTGTTTCTAGCATGGCGCAGTCCCCCACATCCATCCACGACGAAGCCCGATTAAAATTGTGCAGTTTGGGGACAGTGCCAATATTTACATCGCTAGCCGCATAAATAATCGGGCTTTCGGTTCGCTGTCGATAAATAGTCTGTAATCTCGTAGTCGGCACAATTTCCGAATAAAGCAAATCTCGCAGCACCATTCCCGGTCCGACACTGGGTAATTGGTCAGAGTCTCCTACCAGCAGAATTTGGGTGTTTGACCGTAAAGCTTTCAATAGAGAATTGAACAGAAATATATCCACCATTGAAAATTCATCAACAATCACCCAATCAATATCTAGGGGATTCTGCTCATTATAGAAAAAGGCATTCGCTGTTCCCCGCCATTGAAGTAGACGGTGAATAGTACTTGCTTCCGTGCCTGTTGCGTCTTTCATCCGGTTAGCAGCCTTACCCGTGGGGGCTGCAAGGGCAATAGTTGCCCCAATGGATGTCAACCATTGCACCAAGGCTTTTAGCACATGGGTTTTGCCCCGTCCTGGGCCACCTGTAATTATACTAATAGGGTATTTAACTGCCATAACCAAGGCACTGATTTGTTCAGGACTCAAGCGTGAGAGTTCACGATAGTCAGCCCCTTGATAATCAGCTAACCAGTGTTCAAAATGTTCAATCGAATAAGTGGGTTGGTTAATTAAAGCTTGAATTTTTAACGCTACAGAGAGTTCAGCCCGGTAGGCGGCTCTTTGATAAACACTATTGGACACCTCGCCATAAACTAAAGTTTTGTTCTCAATTAACCGACCCAGAATGGTACTCAAAGATTTATCATCAGGTGTGTGGTCAGGACGCTTGAGCAAAGACACAGCACCCGCAAGCAATTGGGATTCCGGCAGAAAACAATTGCCCTCACTCAAAGCCTCTTTCAAGACATGGAGCAGACCTTTTTCGTAACGAGTCTCACTGGAAACCGAAATGCCCAGCGATATCGCTAATTCATCAGCAGTTTTAAAGCCAATGCCCTCAATGTCATCAATTAACTTATAAGGGTCGCTCTTGAGTATTGCTGAGGTTCTGTGTCCGTAATAGTCGCAAATCTTTAAAGTTAATCTCAATGAAGTTCCCACAGCCAAAAGCATGGCAATAGCTGCTCTTGTCGGATTGGCTTTACTATCTGACCAAGCCTTAGTAATTGCAGCGATGCGATGTTCACCAAGTCCAGGGATTGACTCAAGTCTTTCTGGATAGGTATCTAACACCAATAACGTGTCATAGCCAAAATAATTTACCAGAGTTTGGGCAGTTTTCTTACCGATTCCCCGAAAAAGTCCACTCTCTAAATACTGCTGAATTTCGACCAACGTTAGTTCGGGAAAGTTATCGACTTTAGGAAACGAAGTCATGAGTTAAATAGCAGTTGAAATTGTCAGATGTGGTGGGGAGAGCGTAAATTGAGAAAAAGCGGAATCTTTATCAATTCGCCGAGTTCGCGCATGATTAATTCAAAATTCATTTAACTTTAGAGTTTAATATCACGAGCATCTACACGTAATTTTGGTTTCAGTCAGGGTCTAAATCCCCATTGGGAGCAAAATTTTCCATAAAACAGTAGCCCCGGACAAAAACCAACAGTACCAATTGACGCATCACCAGTTATCTTTAATTGTAATGGGGCAGGTAAATCAACTCACTTATGACCCGAATCATCGCAATCTTTAACCAAGCGGGAGGAGTGGCCAAAACCACCATTACCCAAAACCTGGGCTACCACCTAGCACAACTGAATCATCGCGTCCTGCTCATCGACATAGACCCCCAAGCTTCCTTAACCATTTTTATGGGCTTGGTTCCAAGAGAATTAGAGCAAACCGTCAACACTGCCATTGTGGATGAACACCCCCTGCCAATTCATGAGGGAATTCATGGCATGGATTTAGCCCCTGCCAACATCTCTCTCAGTACAGCAGAAATGCAATTGGTGAGTGCTTCCATGCGCGATTTCCGACTCAAAGAAGCCATCGAACCAATTGAATCAGATTACGATTTCATCTTAATAGATTGCCCTCCCAGCTTAGGGTTGTTAAGTTACATCTCCCTTGTAGCTGCCACCCACGTTCTCGTACCCCTAGAAACCCATTTCAAAGCCTTTGAAGGCACAAGCGAACTATTAAAAACAGTTGCTACCGTCCGCAACAAACCCAACCGCAAACTGCAAATAGCCGGATTTGTCCCCACCAAATACGATGCCCGTAACTCCCAGGACACTCGTACCCTAGCAGCCATCACCGAACAACTAGCGATCGCTGGAACAGTCTTTCCTCCCATTCCTCGTTCCACTGCCTTTGTTGATGCTTCAGAAGAGCGAAAGCCCCTGGCAGTTTACGAACCAAAGCACCCATCTGTTGCCATCTTAAAAAAAATAGCCGTTAGCTTAGAATCCTTACAATGAGACGCACTAAAAGCACCCAACCCCTCAAAAGTAAAATTGAAGTTCCTTGGGACACCACAGACATTAAGAATGTCGATTCTTCTCAATCCATGCCATTAGAGCAGATAAATCTGCCACCAACACAACCGCGCCGTTACTTTGACTCCGAAGCATTAAAGCAGTTAACCGAATCCATCAAACAGCATGGCATCCTGCAACCCCTGCTGGTACGTCCCCTTGATGGAGAAAAACACGAATTAGTAGCAGGAGAGCGCCGCTATCGTGCTGCCAAAGAAATCGGACTAAAAGTTGTTCCCGTTGTCATCAGAGAATTAGACGACAACGCAGCTTTTCAACTGGCACTGATAGAAAACTTACTTCGAGAAGACCTGAACCCAGTCGAAGAAACCGAAGGCATTCTGCAATTGCTGGCTTACAAACTCAATCGAAACATTGAGGAAATTCCCACCGCACTTTATCGCCTACAACGCGAACAGAAAAAAGCATCCACAGTTCTCCATAACCTTATACGCAAGGAGAAAGTTGAGGGTGAAGCATTTACCCATAACGTTATGGGCGAAGTCGAAAGTGACTCAATAACCAACGTAACTGGCAAGGAAAAAGTTGAAGGTGAAGCATCTACCCATAACGTTATGGGCGAAGTTGAAAATGACTCAATAACCAACGTTACTGGTAAGGAAAAAGTCGAAGGTGAAGCATTTACCCATAACGTTATGGGCGAAGTTGAAAATGATTCAAGAACCAACGTAACTGGCAAGGAAAAAGTCCAGGGTAAGGCATCTACCCATAACGTTATGGGCGAAACCGAAAAAGATAACTCAGTCATCAATCAGCAGCCACCTGTAAATCCAGACCTAAAAATCGTTTCGGAAGTATTTGATAGCTTAGGGTTAATGACCTGGGAATCTTTCGTTAAAAACCGTCTGCCCTTATTAAACCTGACATCAGACATCCTTGAAGCACTAAGAAGAGGCGACCTGGAATACACCAAAGCCAAACCCATTGCCCAGATTCAGGATAAAGAAGATCGTGTTGCCTTTTTAGAACAAGCTATTGCCAAAAACTGGTCTTTAAGCGAAATCAAACAGCGCATTACTGAAAAGAAAACCCCAACCTCTACCCCTAAAACCGAGTCTAACGATTACAAAGAGCGCTTTAATACTGCGACTACCAAGTTAAGAAAATCGCGGATTTGGTCAGACCCTAAGAAACGCAAACAGATAGAAAAATTGTTGGCGCAACTGGAGACACTGACCCAAGTTGAGTAACCTGACCGAAAACAGGGTGTGGTGTGTAGCTTATGGGGTGTAGTCCAAGAAAGTTTGTTCCACACCCTAAATCCCTTTCATCTACTCAAACCCAGATGTAGAAAGCAGAAGAGTGAAATATTTTTTATACTAAGCTTGAGTGCCTTTCAAAGGGTTTAAGTTTCCATGCTAGAGTCAGAAAAACTTATCCAGATAGTAAAAGCTTGGTTAGCCTACATCAAATTAGAAGAACTGACTCAAGCCGAGGTCGAGCGTTCTTCAGATATCTATTCAAAAGTAGTAGATAAAGGAGTGCAACTGGTTGGCAACAAGTTACTCTTAGATAGCGAAATATTTACGCAATTCCAGAAACAGCAACAAGCAGCCAAAAGAGGTAACAAAAATGATGTTCAAATGGCTGTCGCCTTCCCACAAATTTATAGAATCAACGGTAAAGGAAAAGAGCAAAAGCTGAAATATCTGCCTCTGTTCACAATTGATATTTCACCCATATTCAAAGGTAATTACCGTAAAACTGGCTGGGACTTAACCGAATACGAGTTTCAGCCAGTAGTCGTTAATCTAATGCGACTCTACACACTAGAAGAAGAGCAAGCCGAATCACTGATTGTTGCGTCAGGAATATTGAAATTCTTAGAAGACACCTTTAAAGGAAGATTCCCGACCCTGCGAGACTTCCTTGACTTGGTAGACTTACCAAACGGAAGATATAAAACTCTTCAACAACCTTATTTGCTACGCTGTGACTTTACACCCTATAACGCCCAAATAAAGCAAGACCTGCAAGAAATCCTCAAGCAACTGCAACCACCTGACTATCAGAGCGAATGGCTAACTAAAACTTCCCCCGCAATGCAGTACCTCTGGGGAAAGCCACAATCACCCAGACATCAACAGGGTGTAGGGGGTAGGGTTTCGGGTGTGGGGAGAGAAGAGGATGGGGATTGCAACCCCAACATGACTCTTAATTCCCAACTTGCAGATTCTCAGACTCAAAGTTTTTCCTCTACACCCTACACCCTACACCCCACACCCAGAGCGCCCATTCCTTCCCAACCTGATACCGAGGATGGGGTATCCAGGGCGCGACCTGATGAAGTGATGTTTTGGGGAGCCTTTCCCGACCACGCACCTGATGAATATCAAGCGGCTGTCCTCAAACACACCCAAGAGAATTGGCTTACTGCTGTTTGTGGGCCTCCCGGAACTGGAAAAACCGAAGTGTTTCTGCACCTCGTAGCACAGCAAGTAGTGAATCGGGCATTACAACTTGTTCGCGGTGAAGAGGATGAGAATAATTTAATTCTCTTTGCCTGCACCAACAAAAGCGCCATCCAAAAATTCCCACAGCGACTGACAAAGAATTTTTCGACTCAACAGTTTTATCTCCCTGGTGGCAACCAAAGCATCATCCGTAAAGAAACCCTACCCAAACTGCAATCAAGCCAGGATTGGTTACGTCATACTGAATTTAATCAAGAGTCTTGGTCACAAGCCCAACTCCAACTACTGCAAGCTGAAAGTGAAATTCAGCAACTGATAGAGCAAGACCGCTTTCATACCATACAACAAGTTACCGATA
Source organism: Anabaena sp. CCY 0017 (assembly GCF_963920885.1). Classification (NCBI taxonomy): domain Bacteria; kingdom Bacillati; phylum Cyanobacteriota; class Cyanophyceae; order Nostocales; family Nostocaceae; genus Anabaena; species Anabaena sp. CCY 0017. The sequence goes on from NZ_CAWUDG010000051.1 coordinate 6,433, forward strand.
CCGAACAGCGATCTCAACTTGATGGAGAAATCCAATCTCTCAATAACGAGATTGCTGCCAAGTCTTCCGAATTACAAGCCCAAACTGAACAGCTATCAAGTTTGGCAGATTACGTAAATTTTCCCCTTGATGCTTACCAGCAGATACAATTCGCATTATCTCAGGCAGAACGAGAACTACCAAAACAGTCCGATTCCATTACCAAACGCACTTTAGACTGGCTGAATGTTACTAACGACCAGCGAATATTTAAGCGTCTAGCAAATCGAATTAACGCGGCTGTTTTAAACACCTTGGCAACAGCGCATCCCTTTCAAATCCCCCTTGACCGCTTAAGTTTAACCACTGCCCACACAGAGGTGAACCAAAAACTGGATTTTAAAAAGCAATGGCAGAGTCTTCACCAAAAAGTCAGTGAAATTCAAACCCAATTAACAGCTTTTAACCAGCAGTTAGAGTTAAAACAAGCAGAACATCAACAAATCCAAAAACAACTCGATAGTTACCCCCAAGAGGATTTCTACAGTCGTTTTTATCGTGACCATCACTCATTGCAGCTAGAACTATTTCAACGCGCCTGGGCGTTCCTGGTGCAAGAAACTCTCCGACGCAAGGATAGCGTTATCAGGGCATTAGAAACTTATGGCAGCGTATTGATGGGCGATGGACAGGCATTGCTCAAGTTAGAAACAGATCATGATGCCATCTACCGTGACTTGAGTTTGATTTTCCCCGTGATTAGCTCCAGTTTGCAATCAATACGTAATATGCTGCCAATCCTCCATCCCCATAGCGTCAAGCTGGCATTGGCGGATGAAGCAGGGACAACTCTTATACATCAATTATTTCCTTTGCTGGTGCGATCGCAAAAGGCTGTAGTGGCAGGCGACCCCCAACAAATTGAGCCAATCATTAATCTTTGCGACGATACCATCAAACAATATTTCAAAACCGCCTTTCTGGAAATGGGCATGGAGAACGAAGACTACTACCGCTATGCCCCCACTGCCAAATACACTGCTACCGCTTATCATAGCGCTGCTGGTGCTAATGGTACAGAAGGGGACTTAGGCAATGGTATTGTCCTGAGAAATCACTATCGCTGTACCCCACCCATTATCCAATTTTGCCGTCCCAACTATCCTGGGGGTCTGCAAATCCTTTCAGAGGATAACGGCGAAACAACAGTTAAACATCTGCTGGCTTACCACATTGAGGGAAGCCACACCCATAACACCAATCCAGAAGAAATCGCTGCTGTAGAAACTATAATTGCGTCCTTGCTTCAGCACGGCTACTCTATTAGCGCGGATGACAATTCTAAGACAATTGGGGTGATGTCGCCGTTTTCGCAGCAAGCCAACGCGCTGAGGTATCGAATTTCTAACCGTTGGCGAAACTTTTCTTGGGATGATATTGGCACGGTTCACTCCTTCCAGGGGGGAGAAAAAACAGCTATCATCTTTTCTCCTTACCAGTGCCAGAAAGAGCATAGTTTTTGGTTCCTTAACCGCAAACCCAATTTGCTGAATACTGCTGTCAGTAGAGCAAAGGAATTGTTTATTTTGGTGGGTAATCTCAGGGAACTAGAATTAGCTGGTGGTGAAACTAAGCGGTTAGTTGAACATATTCGGCAATATGGAGAAATTCGCTCTGAGTGAGGCTTGAATATATGGGGTCAGCAACCGTTTTTTTGAACTGAGATGGCACTAATACAAGTCGGCGTAAATAAACAGACCATTCAAAATCCATGAAAAGCCCATATTATAAGCTTTTTGACTTTTGACTTCCGCCTTGCGGTACTAACCCCATGAATTTGCTCAAAAAAGCTCGCTTCAGTCCCATCTACTCGCTATCCAGAGATAAATAAAAAAACTGTTTTCAAGCAATCCACAAGTTAATATGATGATGTTGGGGGTAGCAAAGAGGAGCTTTGGGATTGAGGAAGTTCCCTAACCTGTTCCCAGAGGACTTGCCAATAATCATCCAAAGATCGCAGCTGGTTCTCAAGTCAGGAAAATGGCGAGAGGTGAGATACAAACGTGAAGAACGCACCGCATCAGGAGTGTATAATTTTGTCACCATAGAAGGACAAGTATTCATTTGTAGAGCCAGTGCTAGAGTTGGAGGCAGGCCAATTGGTCATGTAGATTTGGCAATGGGAAAGGATGTGGACTACGCAGGTCGGCTTTACTTTTCAGGACGCACTAAAAGGGGTATTCTCCGCAAGTGGACTAATGAATCGGGACATTATCGACCGACCCCTGAGTTGATGAGCAACGCAGGTTTACCCGCAGAACTTTTTGAGCCGGGTCAATTCAAAAGCCTAATCAGTGTAATTTCACCCCCTGATGATGATTAAAACAGAACAGCCTCCGCCAAGATAGATAGAAGATGATATTTGGTGATGTCAGGGTGTACTTAAGTCGGATGAGAAACGTCATAAAATATTAATAGGAAAGATAATATGACTAGCCGATTTATTACTGATCAAGATTTTGCAGACCATAAGGCTTTACAACGGAGGCTGATGAGTTTACCGGAGTCAGATCAGTTCGATGAGATAAACGCCCTTGTAGATCGGGATTCTGTTATTGGTTTAAAATTGGCTAATGCCGTACTCAAGAACAAAAATTACTTTGAGGTGCTTCTAGAGCGAGGACTAGAGAAAGCAAATGCGAGTGAAATAGAACTTTGGCTCAAGTATTTACTTCCGCGTATAGGCTTCCGGCGCGTCATAGCAATCCTATCTAACAAATTATCACAACAGCCTCAGCAAGTAGCTAAGGCTTCATACTGGTTGCCCAAATTTCTACCAAAAGGTAATGAACAGGCTGCAAGATTGCTGAAAAATCTTTGGAATCAGGAGAAACAGATGTTAGGTGGAGAGTACAAAGCTGTTAACCCTTCAGGGCAAGTTTACAAGTTAATTTTCCGAATCAAAAGTACAGGTGAATTTGCAGTTTTTGGTGGATATCAATTGGGTAGTAAGGGTTCTAAAATCATTGTGGAAATTCTCAATTCAGAAGACTTATATCCAACTGGTGGAGTTAGGCAAGTATCGCCTGGGGATATAGAGATTCTCGACCCACAACCTTATGACGATTGAGGTTGTGGGTAGTAATTGATCTGAAAGTAAAATAAAAGTATCCTCTACTTAACCCCTATCATGGCTATCCAAGAACTCGAACAGCAACTCCTTCTACTTCCCCCCAACGATAAACTGTATATTATCCAACTTCTAGCCCAAAGCTTGACCACACACAATAACAACACCCACCCAGACCAACCAAGCAAACTCTCAGAGTTTTTCCGTCAATCCCCCTTAGCAGAACTCACCGAAGAATTAGACATTAGCCGTGGCTGTGCATTGCTAAAAACCCTGATTGAGTCCCTACAACCAGAAACCCAAACCGAAACCCCAGAATATCCCCGGACTCAATTTTATGGATGTATCCAAGACGAAACATTCTTTCGCCATCCCCAAGAACAACAACAAGAACGCGAACCCATCCTGTGAAATTCCTGCTAGATACTAACACTTGCATTATTTATATGCGTGGTAAAAATACCACCTTAAAGCAGAAACTAGAATCCACTGCAACCAAAGATATTGCCGTTTGCTCAATTGTCAAAGCTGAACTATTTTATGGCGCAATGAAAAGTGCCAACCCAGAACGTAATCTTACCTTACAGCAAGAGTTTTTAGCTCAATTTGTCTCACTAACCTTTGACGACCAAGCAGCAATGACATTTGGAACAATTCGCTCTCAACTAGAAGCATTAGGCACTCCAATTGGAGCGTATGATTTACAAATTGCCGCGATCGCACTGACAAATAACTTAACCCTCATCACTCATAACACCAGAGAGTTCAAGCGCGTTAATAACTTGTTTATTGAAGATTGGGAGATAGATAATTGACAAACGACTAATAACCTAAACCTGAATGGTGCTATTCAGCAAGCTGGCAAATCTATGGGTGCTATACAAACGTGACTATCTTATCTGGGGATTTACGTTAATTGTATAATTACAAAGACGTTGAAGTAAGGCAGCTTCATGACTAATCACTAAAATTCCCACATTTTGCTCTCTAGCATATTTAATTACCACTTGCCAGATGAGCGCTTGAGTATTCGCATCCAGCATTGCCGTCATTTCATCAGCAATCAGGTAACGAGTCGAAGAATTGAGCGATCGCGCCACTGCAATCCGTTGTAATTCACCGCCACTAAGTTCATGAGGATAACGACTCAGCCAACTTTGGTGAATACTGAGGGCTTGGAGTAAATCAACCGAGGGAGTTTGTCCTTCTGCTAAAACTTTGCTGATGCGCCAGCGCGGATTGACAGCCAATTCTGGGTTTTGAAAAATCAGTTGTACAGGACAGTAATTACTGCTAGGTAAAGGCTGACCATTACAAGTTACCTTTCCTTGATTCGGTTGCAGATATCCAGCTAAAAGTTTACCAATGGTAGTTTTACCTCGACCACTTAACCCACTTAACCCCACAACAGCACCAGGGGCGACTTCCAAGGAAAAATTACGCAAAATCCAAGGGTGCTTGGAGTGATAACGAAAACATAAATCTTCAGCCTTCAGCATGAATACACCTCACGGGAGCGCCCCGTACTAGACGAAACTGGGGTCTGGCTTCTCGACAAGCATCTGTAGCTAAATCACAGCGATCGCCAAATAGACAACCAACAGGCAAAGCTTCAGGATGGGGTTGGCTACCGGGAACTGGAATAAACTCATTTTGAGGAAGCGATCGCCACAAAGCCTGAGTGTAGGGATGACGCAAATTTCCAGAGGTGAAATCACCAGCATTTGCCACTTCCAGTGTTGTCCCCGCATAAAATACAGCCACCTTATCCGCCACTTGCAGGGCTGCTTCCAAGTCGTGGGTAATCAAAATCACCGCTTTCCCATCATTAGCCAGTTCCCGCAGATGATTCAGCGTTTCCACCACAACATCAGGGTGCAAACCAGGAGTAGGTTCATCAGCAATTAACAACTCAGCACATCCCACACCCGCCGTCGCCACCAGCACCCGCCGCGCCATACCTCCAGAAAGTTGAAAAGGATACAGCCGCTTCACTGATGTAGCTAAACTATAACGGTCAAACACCTGGTCGGGAGCAACGCGATTTTGTGAGATGACCCTACTTGAAGAGCGATCGCCAATAA
>NZ_CAWUDG010000052.1:0-11306 GCF_963920885.1 Anabaena sp. CCY 0017
TACGAATTACGAATTACGAATTACGAATTACGAATTACGAATTACGAATTACGAAACCCAAGTTTGCACAACCCGACCTTTAAGTTCTTGTCCTAGCCAAGGTGTATTACTAGAAAGTGTAGAAAGATTTTTCTTTTCCACCTTCCATATCTCTTGAGGGTTAAATAAGGTAAGTTCGGCTTTGTGGTCAGGAGTAATTGTACTCGGTTTCTGTTGTAAACAGATTGCTGGTTTGCTGCTTAAAGCTTGCCATAATTCCAAGGCTGTAAATTTGCTAGTTTCGACTAAATTCTGCCATAACAGGGGTAATGCTAACTCAAATCCAATTGCTCCAGGAGGCGATTCTGCAAAGGCTTGGACTTTCTCCTCATAAGTATAAGGTGCATGATCAATGGCGATCGCATCTATCACACCTGCTCTTACCCCTGCACGTAAAGCCTCTACATCACTGGCATTACCTAAAGGTGGATCTAAATGTAGGCTGGTATTATAACTCTTCATTACTTTACTGTCAAGTAATAAATGCATCCAAGTTGTGCTGGCGGTGATGGGTAAACCCGCAGCTTTAGCTGAGGCGATGAGTTCCACACTGCGAGCTGTAGAGACGCGCATGATATGGACTGGCGTACCTGTGGCTGTGACTAATTCTAACAAACAAGCGATCGCACTGGTTTCGGCACTGGCTGGGATGGGCGGTAAACCTAAACGCAGGGCTTCTGTGCCTTCGCGCATGACTCCATTGGCTGATAATAGGCGATCGCATGGCCAAAATGCTACAGGTTTCCCGAAAGGTTGCAGATACTCCAGAACCCGGCGGACAAACCCTAAATTTTCCCAAGGCTTACCATCTGTAAAACCAACCACACCAGCAGCAGCTAAATCGGCTAATTCTGTCAATTGTTTCCCAGCTAAATCCAGAGTCATCGCACCCCAAATGTGAAGATGGGGTATATTAACCATTTCCCCGGCTTTCTGCCGCAACTGTGCCACAATCGCCGGATGATCAATAGGTGGAGATGTATCTGGTAAAATGCTAACTCTTGTAAAACCACCAGCCGCAGCACCTTGTAAGAGAGATGACAAAGTTTCTCGTTCTTCAAATCCTGGTTCGCTGGAGTGACTATACAAATCGACTAATCCAGTACCTAGAATTAATCCCCGACAATCTTTAATTTGAGTATCAGAATTAATATCAGAAATTTGTGGAGCGACGGCTTGAATTTTGCCATCAGCTATTAGCACATCAGCGATTTGGTCAGTTTCTAAAACTGGATCAATTATTCTTACTTGTTTTAGCAGTTCCGTCATATAATTTCAAATTATTATTATTTTTAACCACAGATATAGTAAAGTGCTGAGTGCTGAGTATAAAGGCAGTAGGGGCGGGGTTATTAAAATTATTGTTGGTAATTGATAGCGGTATGCACTTGAATGGAGTACATCATAGCCCCCTCCTCGCTTGTGCTACCGTGTACACACAAGTCTTATCAAGTTGCCTAAGAGCGTTTCGATCCCCCCTAACCCCCCTTGATAAGGGGGGAACTAGAATCAAAGTCCCCCTTTTTCTACGCCGAAGGCGCATCCCCGAAGGGGTTTAGGGGGATTTAGGGGGATCAGATCACTTGTGTGTACACCGTAGCCTCGCTTGTGGGGAGGGGGTTGGGGGTGGGGTTCTTGTATCTCACTTAACTGATAACCGCTATGAGCATATCTGTAAACCCGCCCCTACCCACTCAGCACTCAGCACTCCTCATAAAGCTCCAGCCGCAGTTTTATCGAGTACACCTCCACTCAAATGACTGGTAATGTTCATGGCTTGTAGCACTGGTAAACCATTGAGTCCCGATGGGTAATCGATGACGCTAACAGCACCATTACCTTGGCGGAAATTCCAGAAGTTTTCTGTTGATAAACCCAAAACATGACACAGCAAAGTTTTATTAGTAGCATCATGAGCCACTATTAATCCAGTTTTGAATTGATTCGTTAATGCAGTTTGCACAATTAATTGCCAAGCTGCTACACTACGCTCCCAAACTTGCTGTAAGTTTTCCCCTTCCGGCATTTGTACTTCTGCTGGTACGAGTCGCCAGCGTTCCAAATCTCCAGGAAATTCTTGTTCTATCTCTTTTTCTAATTTTCCTTCCCAAAGTCCGTGACTGATTTCTCTTAAACCATCTTGTAATTCTAAATTTACACTAGGGTGGTGACTTAATATTAGTTCTGCTGTTTCTTTTGGCCGCAGCATGGAACTACTAACAGCAAAGTCAATTTCCACATTTTGCAGAAATTCGCCGGCTGTTTGCGCCTGTTTTCTACCATTATCATTCAAGGGAATATCAATTTGACCTTGAAATCTGGTTTGGCGATTCCATTCGGTTTCACCATGACGTACCAACAATAATCGTACTCCTTGATGATTCGGTCGCAAGGAGGGAAAAGTCTCTCCCAGATGTTGCGTCTGATTCATCGATTCGAGTTGGACTGGCTCACCTAAGCCACCAGCAAAATTCAATACACTGATGCAACAGTTAGATTGCTGTATGCAATGGTAGCGACTGGGGGGAATACCCAAGGCTGTACTGATCAGGGCGCGATTAATGCCATTATGCCCCACGATCAGGATTGTTTCTCCTTGATGGCGGGACAAGATTTCTTGCCAAAATAACCGAGCTTGTTGATAGATAGCGAGGACAGGAAAATGTTCTCTCGTTGTTTCTCCATCTTTCACCAACATCCGCAGTTCATGGGGAAATTCTTTCCAGATGCGGTAGTCTTCAGTAAACTTGTCCTTGACATCAGCACTGAGCATTTCTGCCCACAAAGGCAAATCAATTTCCATCAGCTGATCGGAAATTTGCGGCGCACCAGAATTTTTAGAATCAGTTGCTAACTCACTATAGATAATTTCGGCTGTTTTTTTGGCTCGCTGGAGAGGACTGCTATAAATAGCATTAAATGAAATATTGCTGAGGGCTTGTCCTACTTTACTGGCATCAGCACAACCTTTTTCCGTTAATCTTGATACATCGGTACGTCCTTGGATTCGCCGCTCGGTATTATAGCTGCTTTGTCCGTGGCGCACAATGATGACACGAGTCATCTGTTTTGCCCTCCTATATCTAAAGGAATAATTCTACAACGATTACAGCAGCTGACTTCACAATAAATAAATGGCTCTTGTGGGTGGAAATCTTCAGCGCCCTAGTCAATGCTACCCATTATCCCTGCAAAACATTCAGTCTCAACTCAGCACTTGTTCAGATAGCCCCCACTGATTCTAACTACGAATTATCAATTACGAATTATTTTGACTTAATCAACAAAGCCTAGTATAATTGACAACGTTTTAGTTTCCGTGGTGCAAGATGTGAGTAGTCAAAAAAAATTGAGTCCTGCCATCAAAAATATTCCCGGAGCAGCCTATCTCTGGCTAGCAATCTTGATTTTTGGCGGTTCTGGTGCAGTTACTCGCAAGCTAACAGAAATCGGTTCCCAAAACTTAATAGATGGTCGCAATCCGATTTCATTGTGTAACGTTTTATTTGTGGGGAACTTCTGCGGTTTAATGGTTCTGATGTTGATCTATGGGCGACAGTGGAACAAAGCAATTTTGAGGCAAATATCCCGGAAGAATTGGTTAATTTTAATTGTGGTAGCCATTCTTGCGGGTGCTATTGCTCCCAGTTTAATGTTCCAAGCCTTGGAGTTAACTGAGGTGAATAATATTATTTTGGTGGGGAGATTGGAACCCCCATTGATTTTAGCTTTATCCTTTTGGTTGTTGCGGGAACGGGTAAATATTTGGGAAGTTGTGGGTGCGATCGCCGCCTTTATGGGTGTAATCCTGGCTATCTTTCTTCAGCCACCAGCACAGGACATGATGAACGTTGGTGGTTTTAATTTAGGATTAGGGGAAATTTTAACTGCGATCGCATCAGTAACCCTAGCCATATCTACCATCATTAGTAAAAACTATCTCTCTCAGATTCCCATAGGAATCTATAGCATCTTTCGCACTGCCTTGGGAACGGGGATCTTTTTCTTAAGTGCCATAGTGCTTTATGGTAGCGAACATTTTATGGATATATTCTCACCTTTTCTATGGCAGTGGATGTTGTTATATGGCATAGTCATTATAGTTTTAGGTCAGTCCTTTTGGGTGCAGGGTTTGCGAAAGTCCTCTGTCTCTGTAGCCTCCTTAGTCGCCTCATTTACCCCCATTGCCGGAATTTTAGCAGCTTACTTCATCCTCGGCGAAACCCCTACTCTAGCCCAATACATAGGCGGTAGCGTCATTTTAATTGGTATATGTATCAGCCAATTTGGTATTTGGCAAAAACATAATCGCAGACGTACAGCCGACAGCATAAAATCTGCCCCAGCACAACAAGAAATAGAAGCAGAAATCGGATTTAAAGGAATTTAACATTTTGGCAGACATATTCACACCTAGGGCTGAATCAAATTTTTGAAGGGTAATGTAGGCTGAGGCATTGGACTAATTATCTTTTAATAATTTGTATCGATTATGCTGAGTGATTATTCAATTCTGTCGCTGCTGATTTCTGCTACTGACTGCTCAGACCGAGGATCAGGCAGACTAGAAACCTCACCTACCAATAATTTATTCATTTTCTATGAAGACGTTGCTTCCTGATTTAACACCTCTGGTATTTCTGTCTTTAGATCGTTATCATCAGGCTGAGAAAAGCCATCTAAGGCATCTTTGATAAACCCAGCAATGGGTACAGCAATTAACAATCCCAACAACCCGCCAATATAGGTTCCTAGCAACAAAGCAACCAACACCCATATTGGCCTCAGTCCTGTAAATCTACCTAAAAGACGAGGTGCGATCGCTTGGTCGATGAACTGGTCTGTAACCACAGCTACAGCTAGAACTTTGACTGCCAACCAAAAATTGTGTGACGCTATGATTAAAGTAATTAAACTGATACTAGCAACATCACCAAAGGGAACTAAACTAAATATTCCCACTCCCAAACCAAATATTAACCCGAATTGAACTTGAAAAACTAAAAATATTACTGTAAGTAAAAATCCCATCAGCGATGCTAAAGTCACCTGGCCAATCAAATAATTTTGAAAATTTTGCTGGAGCGATCGCTGTACTTTCTCAGTAAAACTCCAAGGCAATTTTTTAAATATTCCTGCCCAGATTCTTGGCCCATCTAATAGAATGTAAAAAGTCAATACTATTGTAATTAAAATATCAGAAACACTATCAATCGTTTCTATAACAATACTGAAAAGTCTATCTGTGAGATTCTCCAATTCATCTGGTAAACGCTCAGTAAAATCACCGATAATCTGACTAAAATTTATTGTTAATCCGTGGCTAACAGCCCAGCTATCGAGGAGTTGAAATTTTTCCTCACTTATATCAATCCATTCAGGTAATAATTTCGCAATTTCATTGACTTGTGGTAAAATAAGCGGTAATAAAGTTATACCAAAAACGGCGACAATTACCACAGCAGATATCAATACTAAGGCGACCGCATAATTTCGTTTCACACCAGCTTTTTGGAAAAATGCCACAGGGTAATTCAAAATAAAAGCCAGCAGCGTAGCCAGTATAAAAATTGTCACCAAAGATTGAAAAGAACTTAAAAATAGAAATATTAGCCAAAAGTTAAGAAATACTAGCGGAAAAAGCAACGTTAATATTAACCATTTAAGCAATTCTTTCAGTGAAATAGACATAAATAATATGATAAATTAACTTAATATAGTAATCCTATCTGATTTGCTTTCCATTGAGAGATTTAGATCCCCGACTTCTCCAAGAAGTCGGGGATCTTTAAATAGTTAACCTTCACTTTCCTTAAAAGCTAAAAATTGTTCCTGACTAATTCTACCTACCTGATAAAGGGTTTCTGTAATTTCCGAAAGAGTGAAAACAGAATGACCTCGATAACCATTGTCTAACAATCTCGCTTTCACACCATTTTCATGGTCAATCAACACCACAATATCCTGAATATTCAAGCCTGCTGACTTCAACTTCTCAGCACCTTCCATCACACTTTTACCAGTAATCAGAATATCGTCAACCACCACCACCGTTTCCCCTGGATAAAAACTACCCTCAATTAACCTCCGAGTTCCGTGTGCTTTTACCTCCTTCCGGGGATAAATCATTGGACAATGAAGACGCAAAGATAAACCAGTCGCAGTGGGTAAAGAACCGTAGGGAATACCAGCTAATCTATCAAAATTTAAAGAACTCAAAATTTCTTCGTAAGCAATGAGAACTTGATTAAAAATTTGGGGATTAGAAATAATTTTCCGTAAATCTATGTAATAAGGAAAAGTTGCCCCCGATGCTTGCACAAAACTGCCAAACATAATACAACCAATATCATAAAGTTGTAAAATCAAATCTTGTTGGGGGTGCTGAGTTGAAACAGAAACATCAGGTAGCCACACAGCACAGGTAGAAGCATCACGAACAATTTTAGTTTTTGCTTGATTAATTTCTGCACGTAATACCTGAATATTTTCAGCTAAATTTGGTTGACTCAACATATCTTGAGGAACCGGAATCAATAAGCCATCGCCATTAGCACTCAAGCCAGCTTCTAAAATTTGATTCAGATTACTACCCTCAGCCCAAACACTACGCGCCATAATTATTCTCTCAGGCGCAACCGCCCGAATTAGTGCCAAAACTTCAGGATTTATCGTACCTACTTCTAAACCCAACTGTTCTGGAGTTCCCCAATTTTTTGACTCCTTCACTACCTGTAAATAAAGAGGTGATTCATTTGTGGGATATTGTTGTAAAGCTTCTGCACCGACATTAGAAGTACAACATAAAATAAATACTGCTTTATCAGGGTAAAATAAAAAAGGTGCTACATGGTCTTGACCTGTATAAGGACTAAGAGTGATAGCGTCTATATTCCATGCTGTAAAAACAGCACGAGCAAAAACCGTACTAGTATTTAAGTCACTATGTTTAGCATCTAAAATAATCGGGATATGCCTAGGAATAGCCGCTATAATTTTTTGCAGTAGTTCTAAACCCGGAACTCCCAAAGCTTCATAAAATCCTAATGTTGGCTTATAAGCACAGACAAAATCAGCCGTTTCCGTAATAATAAATTGTAACCAATTCTGCAAATCAGAAATAATATCCTGAGAGTTATAATGCTTTGGCATCATCTCTGGATTTGGGTCAAGTCCTACAAACAGCAAGCTTTGATTTTGTGATATGCTACCCTGTAATTTATCAAAAAAGTTCATTTTTATTATTACCTAATTAAAACAGAGTAAATAATTAAAGTTCGTAGTAAAGACTTTAGTCCTTTCCATCTCCTATTTCCACTTTCCCTGCGACACGTTAAAACCCTCTAAAGTCCAGCAAACCAGTCATAACCCTGGTCTTCCCAGTAACCCTTAAATGGTGATAAACTACTTAAAAGGGAGATTTTAGTCACCCACTTACTCTGCTTATAACCAAGTTTAACCGGCGAAGCTAAACGTAAAGGCGCACCATTATCAACTGGTAAAGCTTCACCATTTTTTTCATAAGCTAACAAAGTTTGAGGATGTAAAGCTGAAGCAATATCCCAACTTTCATAATAACCATCAGCCGATTTAAAATAAGCAAACTGGACATTAGCTTGAGGTTCAGCCAGAGCGATAATTTCTCGGAGACAGACACCACCCCACTGCACTATAGCCGCCCAACCTTCTACACAAACATGACGAATAACCATAGACTTTTGGGGTAAAGCTTGAATTTCAGCCAAGGTGAGGCTAAGAGGGTTGTTAACTTCACCATCAATAATTAAACGATATTTATCTGGGTCAATAATTGGCGTACCTCTAAAAGTGTTAACTATTAATTCCTCTGGTTTCACCTGACTCAGTGCAAACTCTGGTACAGGCTTTTGGGGTTGAAATATTAATTCTCCGACTTTGCGATTTAGTGGTTCAGAAAGTGGACCAATTATATCTTCAAATGCTTGTGTACCACAGCCACCAAGAAGTAAACTGATGCTAGATAATCCCGAAATTTTCAGAAATTGACGACGCTGTATGTAATGTAAATTCATATATTTTTTGCTAATTTAGTAAAAAAATCATGCCCCCTCTCCTTACTAAGGAGAGGGCTGGGGTGAGGTTTATTATAGCTTTGTAAAAAAGTTCTAAAACCTGGAATTTAGGTAGTAAGTTAGTCCTAATGTACCGAAAATTAATCATAGTACGTTGCGCTACAACACACCCTACAAATATAAATTTGGAGTAATTTAATCATTTGTGTGTACACGGTAGACTTACTAAGGAGAGAATATTGATTCACGTAATTTACCAAAACATGGATTCAGTAAGTTTAGAACCTCCTGCTTTTCTTCCTAACAATGAGTGAATAACTGTAAATGCGATTACCAACGGTACAGATGAAAAATGCACGATTCGTAATGCTTGCCAATCGCCAAACATATCTACAATCCAAGGAAATTGAGCAGGTTTATACATACCTATCCCTGTAAGTAATGCTAACAGTAAAATTGGAATAATTGCTGTATAGATGATGCGATGCCACGCATAAGCTAAACGCTGGGGATTTTGAGTTTTTTGTAATGCTTTCAGGTCATTGACACCAACAAATCTACGTCTCCATCGTCGGGTAATTAAGACATAAATTCCATACCAAAGGAGATTTAAAGAGAATAACCACATAGCCGCAAAGTGCCAGTGTCTACCTCCTGCTAACCAACCTCCTAATGTAAATATAGGGGGAATGTGTAAACCAGCACGTCCACCAAATACGGGGTTAGCATTGTAGATTTGTAGCCCACTAGTGAGCATGAGAAACAGGCTAATGATATTAACAGAGTGGAATATCTTAGCCCCTATAGCTTGATTATGTGATTTTCCTTTGGCAGAGGGAAGGTTTGTAGTCATTGATTAATTAAAAATAAAATTTACCTTAAAACTGATCATAATTCTCCATCGTCTCTTTTTTGTAAGTTTGTGTCTTTGTGGTGAAAAAATAATAAGATTAAGCACTAAGACACCAAGATCCCAAGTTTTAAGAGGTGAGATAATCATTGGAAAGACTATTAAAGATAGCCAGAATAATTGATGTTTGTACTGAACGCATTGGCAAATTGACAGGTTGGCTAGTGTTAGTCATGGTCATCCTTGGTGTATGGAATGTTTCCGGACGATACCTGGGACGATTTATTGGCATTAATTTAACATCTAATGCTTACATAGAAGCTCAGTGGTATATTTTTGATTTAGTTTTCTTATTGGGTGCTGGCTACACCTTAAAGCACAATGAACACGTCCGCGTTGATGTGTTTTACAGCAATTGGCCGCCTCGCCGCAAAGCATTGGCAGATTTAGTGGGGACAGTATTATTTCTGATTCCATTTTGTATAATGGTAATATTTTTTTCCTGGGATACCGTTTTGGCTTCTTGGCAAATTCTCGAAACATCGCCAGATCCTGATGGTTTACCCCGCTACCCCATCAAAACCATGATTATCGTCTCCTTTGTGTTATTGATTTTCCAGGGAATTTCTCAGGTAATCAAAAACTTGGCAATTCTCCAAGGCAGACTAGCACCCCAGGAGGAAAATCATGACACTGGATTATGAATGGTTGGGGCCAGTGATGTTTGCAGGAGCGTTAGTGCTGCTATCTCTGGGATATCCTGTAGCTTTTTCTCTGGGTGGGGTGGCAATTTTATTCGGCATTGTGGGAATTTCTCTGGGTGTATTTGACCCAATATTTCTCACTGCTATGCCACAGCGCATTTTTGGCATTATGGCTAATTATACGCTGTTAGCTATCCCTTATTTTATCTTTATGGGGTCAATGCTGGAGAAATCTGGGATAGCTGAGAATTTGTTAGAAACAATGGGGATTGTGCTGGGACGCTTACGTGGTGGACTAGCTTTAGCTGTGGTGTTGGTGGGGGCGCTGTTGGCTGCAACTACTGGGGTGGTAGCGGCAACGGTAGTGGCGATGGGTTTAATTTCCCTGCCAATTATGCTGCGCTATGGATATAACAAAGAATTAGCTACTGGTGTAATTGCTGCTTCGGGGACTTTGGGGCAAATTATCCCACCGAGTGTGGTTTTAGTGGTATTGGGTGATCAGTTAGGGATTTCCGTGGGTGATTTATTTATCGGTTCCCTAATTCCCGGTTTAATGATGTCGGGTGCGTTTGCCCTTCACGTCCTGATTGTGGCATTTTTAAAGCCAGATTTAGCACCGGCTTTGCCTGCTGAAGTCCGAGAAATTGGTGGTAAAGCTTTGGGAAAACGGATAATTCAGGTGATGCTACCGCCGTTGATTTTGATTTTATTGGTTTTGGGAAGTATCTTTTTTGGCTTTGCTACACCGACGGAAGCGGGGGCTGTGGGTTGTGCGGGTGCGATCGCCCTGGCTGCTGCAAACCGTAAACTTACCTTAGAATCTTTACGTGGGGTTTGTGATACCACTTTAAAAATCACGAGCATGGTGCTGTTTATTTTATTGGGTTCCACAGCCTTTAGTTTAGTATTCCGGGGAGTGAATGGCGATCAATTTATGTTCGATGTCTTGGCCAATCTTCCCGGCGGTACAATCGGCTTTTTGATTGTCAGCATGGCAACAGTATTTATTCTCGGTTTTTTCATCGACTTTTTCGAGATTGCCTTTATTGTCATCCCTCTATTTGTGCCTGTAGCCCAACAATTAAACATTGACTTGGTTTGGTATGGTGTGATTTTGGGAGCGAATCTCCAAACTTCCTTCCTTACACCGCCCTTTGGTTTTGCGTTGTTTTACCTGCGTGGTGTCGCACCGCCAGAAGTCACTACATCTGATATTTATCGCGGTGTCATCCCGTTTATTTTGCTGCAAATTTTAGTTTTAGTCTTAATTATCGCTTTCCCCGGTATTGTGAGTTTTTTACCTAACTTGGGAAAATGAGAATTGTCAAGAGGATAATCTCACGCAAAGGCGCAAAGACGCAAAGAAAAATCAGGTATTTCGGGCTGAAGACACCAAAATTTTTTTCCCTAATTGTGGATTTGCCCTCAATTTTTATCTGTTTGACCCTTGCAATTTTAACCCTTTTAGGGAACGAAACAGCCCTGCTACCAGGGAAGGGGGAAAATTTAAAGCCTCTCTCCTTGCAGGGGCTACGGTGTACACACAAGTCGGGAAATTTTCTTTTGTGTCATAAAACCCCACCCCTAGCCCCTCCCCGCAAGCGAGGCTACCGTGTACACACAAGTCTTATCAAGTTGCCTAAGAGCGTTTCGATCCCC
>NZ_CAWUDG010000053.1:0-10697 GCF_963920885.1 Anabaena sp. CCY 0017
ATCGTTACATTGTTTACACTGTCTTGTTTTTAGACTTGTTTGTCGCCCCGTCAGCTCGGTTGTTGCATTGTTGGTGTCTTGAATTCTCAGGTATTCAGCAGCAGCCATAATCTCAGCTTTAGCGATTTTATAGCCGCTTTTATTCAACCTGACTTTGACGTTGTTGTAAAAATTAGGCATTTAATTTAGATCCTATTTCGTGACGAGTGAATTGATTATTAGCGTTGCATTGTTAATAGCCTTAACTTCACGGGATTTGATGCACTTAGCAGCCTGGAATGCTACCAGCGCCAGTTCTGAAGTTTGATATTTCTTAGCCGCTTTGTAAGGGATACCAGCATTAACAAACCAGTTGTATCTGGATGTTCTAGATACTTGGCTAAGGTTTAGCTTGGTGGCTAATTCTGCTAAAAACTCAGCACAGGTCAACCATGAATTTTGTTGATAGTAGTGCTGAAACAATGCCCAGCACTCGGCGAAGTCTTCAGAATTTACACGAAAGTTTCTATGCGATCGCTTCATGCTGGCAATAGTCTTTATTACCATCTCAGCGCTAGGGCTAGCCACATCAAAATTGAGAAATTGCCGTAACTGTGCGGTCAATCTGTACCAAGTAAGGTCTGAGATTGTCTGACCGTAAACATTGCAGTATATCTGCTTTAGCCGCCTGAACCTCTGGCAATACTGTTTACTTGCCATATTTCAATATTTGGATACTCCCATTACCTTGATTACCTGCTATTTGTAATATAGCATAACCCATACTATTTTAGTATGGGTTTAGCATGGTTTTCTGGAGAATGGTACTAAAGCCCTACCATTAAGGTATTACAACCATGCTGATGCGATGCCTAAAAAGAAAACACCGGCCACATTTAAATCATTGCGATTGCTGCAACCAATTTCTGAAGCGCTCAACGCATATGCAGAGGATGAATTAATAAGCGGGAATGCTGCTATAAACAGGCTTTTGAGAGATGCACTCATTCAAAAGGGCTACTTGCCAGATGAGAAACAACCATCTACGGAGGAAAAATAGCACATATCAGGTAAATCCAGGTACTTGATATGTCAAAATAGCTTGAATCCAGTTACTTGATATATCCGTGAAGGTTGAATCCTTGTTTCTTTGTACTGCGAGAAATTCAAAACTTCTCAGTATGGGGACTGGAAACCATCGTAGAAACAACAGGTAAAGCGGTTAACCCTCAGTGGACAAACGAAAACGACATAAGCAATTGCCTCGTCCAGGTGCGCTCCGCGGCATCGCTAACCAATTGCAAAACATATTTAATTTTTCATCCATATCTTTATAAATGGCTATTTGGTAAAAAATGCCGTGTGAAGGATTACCATCAGTAGAGGTAGTATTGATATGAGTATTTGGTGTCTCCAATGACTACCGTGAAAGACCGACTAAGCGATTTTCAACTTCCGCCGCACAATGAACCGGCGTTAGAGATGCTTAGGGAGGCGAAAAATGCCGAATCAGCTATGGTTCTGGCGCTTAGTGCTTCTGCCTTGGCTACAGGCGCAGTGATTCCGGCTGGCTTGCTTCTTTTTGCGTGGGCTTACAAGCCTTTGGTACGCATTGAAAAGATTGCACGTCTGGAAAAATTGACAGCCCTACTTCTGAAGGAGTTTAAAAGCAAAGGTATACAAGTCTTTCCGGTGCTGAAGATTGAGGACAAGAATCCTATCGATTTATTTGTCAGATTTCCTGGCAAAACTCACCTGTTTATCTCCATTAGATCCAAAGGAGAGAGCGAAATTGTCTACAACGAAGCCAAAGAGGTTTTGCAGGTGAGAAGAAAGAAAAATCGGTTAGGGACTTGGAAACCTTGCCCTCTGGTTGAACTGGCAGATTACAAAAGCTGGTTTGACAAAAATAGAGACAAGTTTCAGATGTCCTCCCGTGAAGCTCAAAAGACACCAACAGCAAAAGTTTTGGTTTTATGGCCTCCTACTAAGGCATCCCCAAAACATAATCAACATCTTTATACGGAGATAGGAAACATGAACGTTCTGGTTCTCAAGAGAAAGGGCAGTGCTTTTGTCATTCAAGAGTCGGAGGTAATTGAGTTTGTTAGAAATTGGTTAAGCAAATATGAATAGGATAAACGGCGAAAACCCCGCTTCCTGCTAGGACAACGGAGTTTTCAAATTTTATTCAAACGGAATTGGGGATTGGGTTTGAGAGCCTAATTAATATCCCGGTTGGAATTGTGATTCACATCTATAACAAATTGTGATTCATATCCCTAACAATAATCTTATCAAACTTTTTGGAAAATTAAGCCATTGTAACACTGGCCACCCAGATAGAAAGAGCAATTCAGGAATTTTATCTTTTTATATTTTCAAAAGCTTGTATATAAGATTACTACCCCGGATAGCTCCAATTCCTCCACTACACATCAAGGAGGATGGACAAAATGTTAGAATTACAGCAAAATCACCACTCAAAAGCACCGCAACCACCAACAGCTAAACAGGCTGAAGCTCCAGGGGCAGCACAAGAGTTTATACAGCCCAACATCATCAGGTTTGCGTATAACGCCACTGGAAAAAATAAAGACTGGGACTTTAAAAAGTTAGCCGCCAACTTCCGAGATACAGAAGGCACTCTAGCGGATGTCCAGAAACACATTAAAGCAGGTCACGCCATCTGTGCTGGCTTATTAGGCGGGAAATGGCGCAGTAAAGCCAATGTCATCGGTTCCCACTGGCTACTACTCGATATTGATAATTCCGATATCGCCCGTGATCTTGAAGGCAAACCAATCAAAGACTCTAACGGCAACTACATCAAAGTTTACAAACACCAATTAACCATAGAAGAAGCACTAGCCCATCCCTTCATCCAAAAACACTGTGCTTTAATTTATACGACAGCTAGTCACAAACCAGACTGGCATAAATTTCGGCTGGTTTTCCTTCTGCCCGAATATGTTGAGGGTGCTGATACGGTAGAAGCTTGTACGCGATCCTTGATGCAAGAACTGCCCCATGACCCCGCGTGTAAAGATGCTTCCCGTGTATTTTATGGCAGTTCAGAAGCCGAATTTCCCCTAGTCAACCCCGAAGCAACATTACCAGCAGAATGGATAACTAAAGCCGTAGCGATCGCTCACCAGGAGAAAATTGAGTATGAGCGACGCATAGCTGAAATTACTTCCCGCCGTATCCAATTCCAAGAGAAAGCACAAGCCAACAACTGGGATATAGACCAGCTGATAAAACAGGCATTATCATACATTCCTGAGCGCAGCATGGGGTCGGGAAATTATCAGGAATGCTTACAGGTCTTAATGGCACTATACAGCCATTACGGGGCTACTGATGCCGAAATCATAGCAGAGCAGTGGTCTCCAAGCATCAAAGGGGAAAGCTGGAACATTCGAGACAAAATTAGGAGCTTTGAACGCTCCCGACGTGCGGGCATCACCATTGGTACACTATTCTACATCGCCAAACAGTACGGCTTCTCTTTCCCCAAAGTGGAAAGGGATTATTCCATCAACAGCGATAAGCGCGACAGTAAACAAAGCAAACGCCAGAGTTTAGCTAATCACTCACAGACTATCAGCCGGGAAGAATGGTTAAACACCCACGGACTAAATAGAGAAATTGAAGATTTTATTAAATCTTTAAAAAGTGGTTTCGATAAAGCCCGAAATTTTGTCGGGAAATTTACTCAGAAAATTAAACCCGCACCCCAACCAACCACAGCTGCACCCGGAGTAGCAGCAGCAACCGGAAGCACACCCAAACCAACTACACACGCAAATTTAGACGTAGATATTTGGTTTCAAGCTGAAGACCGAACACAGATTTATATAAATGCGATAGCGCAGAGCGCAGTACCGGAGGCAATCGCGCAGAACGCAGTACCAGAGACAATCAACTCCACAGTTCCAGAGGCGAACACGGGGAGCGCCCTGGAGTCGGGAATAGCACCGAACGCAGTACCGGAGACAATCAACTCCACAGTGCCAGACGCGAACGCAGGGAGCGCCCTGGAGTCGGCGATAGCGCAAAGCGCTGTGCCGGAGGCAATCGCGCAAAGCGCTGTACCGGAATCAATCGCAACTGGTAAAAAATTCATCCTTGATACATCTCACACTGGTGCTGGTAAATCGCACCATGTCGGGTTATTGACTCCAGATATTTTTGGTGTAAATACCCTGTACTACCTCAGTAATGACCACCGTAACCCCACCACAGCCACCATCGAAGCCTGGACGGACTTACCAGTGCGGAATGATGGCTTAGTATCCGACCTCACCAAACTCACAGGGCTAGGCAACCCATATATACGCTGGCCTAAACCAGGAGAACAGCCGAATGTAGAAGGCAATTGCCCCCGTACCACATTGTTTCATATTTTGTCAGCAAAAGGATACACAGTAGTCAACGAAGAAGCGCAATCTAATCCCATCTGCCAAACTTGCAAGTTCCGCGCCAACTGTGCTGGTAGTGATGGCATGGGGGGAATTTTCCCGCGTATCCCTGGTACTACTTTCCGATGCGATCGCCGTGACGCTTTAGCCGCAGAACGCATCCGAGCAAATATTAACTCCCTACCTAAACCACAAGACATTAACAATGCTGTCGCCTTCGTAGATGAAGCCAGCCGTCAAATTCAGCCCGTAGAATTCATTGAAGTGGGCTTACAAGACTTTGACCGCACCATGATGGAAGTGCAGGCTCATTTACCAGCAGTTTACGACCAAATTAAACAGCTAATCCTCCCAGTACGTTCCTTCATTAGTGGCGACATTAAGCCCAACCAAGAAACATACTACGGTTGGAACGATGCCCAAATCCGGGAAATGTTACCAACCTTACCCGACAATATACCAGAGATTCTGGAGTCACTAAAAGCACTTGAACCCGACATCGAAGAATTGGTAAAAGAAGCCGATAGTGTTACTCTCAATGGCGTAGAGGGAGACAAGAAAAATGTTAACCGCGAAACACTCAAATATATTAGAGGTGCGTTTCAGGCTCAGTCCACAGCTGAAATCTATAAAAACTTACTTTCTCTCCCTGTCCGATGGCTAATTCCACTACTGGAAATGTTGGTGGGGATCACTCAAGGTGCGCTCCGAATCACAAGCGACCGCAAATTAATGATCCCGCAAAAAGTGACTCGCCAAAGAGAAACACTGGCAGCATTTGATGCTGTGGTTTTCATGGATGCCACCGCTACCCGTGAAAGCATGGCTTTACAACTTGGGTGCGACCCCAAAGACATCTTAGTGATTTGTGAACATCGCCCCAGTTATGAAAACTTAACAATTCAGCAGATAACTGGATTGGGATTGTGTGGACGCGATCGCTCACCCAAGAAAAAAGCACAATTGGCAGCGTTAATTGAAGAACTGACGAAAAAACACCAAAAAATCGGAGTAATTGACCACCAGAAAGCCAAACGAGACGGTGATGGTTACTGGTTTGTCGATAACCGAGGCAGCAACGCCTACATTGAACATGATGCGCTGCTATTAATCGGTACACCATACCAAAACATAGGTGCTGTAAATCAAATCCATAGCACCCTGGTTCAACAGGGTGTAGGGATGGATGCTCAGGCATATATTGACCACCTTGTACAAACTGAGGTAGTCCAAGCCGTCGGTCGCCCCCGTGCTAACCGTCGCCCTGATGAGCAAATCACGGTGTATATCGTCAGTGAGAAAGATTTATCTTACTTACTAGATTACTATCCAGGGGCTAACTTAGTCACCTCCACAGCTTTTGAAATTACCCCCACTGCGGGTACAGGCGCAGAACAAATACACTGGGCAATTTTCCAAGCATTTGGGCAGATGGTAGAGGCTGGTGAAACAATTGGCATTGAAGCCATAGCCCAAAAAGTCGGGAAAAGCCAGTCATACATCAGCCAAATTGCTCAAGAATTTGGGGGCTGGAGGCATCTCAAAAAAATATTACAAACCCTATATAGCTCCTTATATAGAACTGGTAATATTTTTTCAGTGGTTTTGACGGAGGAAGAAAAATGGTTTGTTGACGAATATCTCCCACTGCTGAAACGAGAATATCCAAAACAACCGGAACAAGTGGTTAAAGAGGTGGTGCTGATGGCTCAGGTCTTTAGCTGTCAAGCGTTCCAAAGGATTCTAGATAGTTCAGCTATTGATATCAAAGCCTTTCTGATGAAATCGTTGTTATCAATATTACCAGTAGAAATTTTGGAGCAACTCAGGCGTTGGCCACCACTGCCTACCTAAAATTTAGTTAAATTTAATTTTTGTGAAGTGATTTGAGGCGAGAGCTGCGCTCGTCGAAGGCATCATGTAGCGTTCCGCAAGAAACGCCCTGATTTTCATGCCTAAAAAGCTGGACTTTTGGGGTTTGACCTATCAGTAGTAAAAGATGCTCTTCTTCATGATTGTCTACTTAATCATTGAGTGAGCGTCCCGTTCACTATGCCTTGAAAAGCTTTTTGAAACCTTGTAGGGTGGCCGCCGAGATGCCAATGGAATGTTAGGCTTTCCAATCACCTATTCCATTCCAAGCATGATCAAGATTTCGCTGGTCGTAGATAGGAACAAGATCGCCAGCTAGATGCATCAAATCAAATCCCCCTAATTTGTTTAATTTTTCGCCGATAGATCGGACTTGCTCCAAATTTTGACCACAATAAGGCGATCTGTTATCACCTCTTGTTCTGTCATTAATAGAGAATTTGAGCAATTCAATAATTATTTTTTGTTCAAGGCATATTTGGGGATAATTTTCCGCAGCAATTAATTGTCTCGCTAAAAGCCGAGATACTTGATAGCTATCGTCAATTTCTTTTAAGTATCTAAAATGTTCACTTTGGATTAAGCATTCCAGCTCGTCTTCTGAGTAAATTGGATTAAAGTTGTCTGTTTTTATGTCAGAAAATGTTATGAATTGATATTTTTTCTGCAAGGCGCGTTTTTTATTAAGGCTACCTCGTCGTTTTGCTTCACCCATTTTTTTATTTTATATTAACAATTCAAGAGAGCGTGAAAAGTGCCTGACTGCTGATTTTTTCTCTTACTTTTACCCCTAGTCGCAGGTAATATCTGAGTTTAACTTAGAATATTCTCACTCTTCTTATTTACCAATGGTGGTTCAGTTTCAGTAGCCGGATTTGATGACGTACTACTGTTCTCGCTTGAAAAAGTCTTCTGACGGCGACGAGTGCTTTTCCTCAACTCACCTATTAAATACTTAATCCGGCTACCACTTAAATTGATGCCCTGCCCAGCCAACATTTCTGAAACTTCATCGTAAGTGTAGCCATATTTATCAGAAGTCAGCTTCTCAATGTACCGTCTCATCTTGCGAACAGCTTCCCTGTCTGATACATCCTCGCGCTCCTTCGGCTTTTGCTCTTTTAAGACGCTAATCGCCTCATCAATCTTGCCCTTAGTAATCTTCTCAGAATCTTTTGGCTCAACCATTGCTATGAAATAAAATTGGTCATCATAATTTATATATTTTCCCCTATTCTTGAGATTGTATAACTCTAAAATTTCAGCCGATTGCAGCTACGCTGGTTTTAATTTTCGTAATGCGGCTACGCCGTCAGCATCATTTAACTGATGTTGATATAATTCTCCCGTTCTGGCTACGCCATTATCATCATTTAACTGATGCTGTTTACCTAATGCTGATTGTTCTCCCTCACCACTCCCAGCTACGCTGGTTGTAATTTTCCTAATGCGGCTATGCCGTCAAGGTCATTTATTAGATATTGATATATTTCTCCTGTTTTGGCTACGCTATTATCATCATTTAACTGATGTGGTTTAACTGATGCTGATTGTCCCCCTGACCACTCCCGGCTACGCCGCCACCGTCATTTATTAGATATTGATATAATTCTCCCATTCTGGCTACGCCATTACCATCATTTATTAAAAGCTGATCTACTTTTCATGTCCGGCTACGCCGTCGCTATATTCATCCGATGCCGACTTTAGCCGACTCTTGCTGACTGTTGCTAACCATAGCCTTGTCCCTCCCAATACGCCCTCGTAGTAATTCAGCTAACACTGATATAATTATTATGTTTCAGCTACGCTGTAATTGTCCTTCATCCCCCCTGAATCACCAAAACCCAGCCCCCGCTACCCCCACGCAGTTCCGCCCTCACTTACCTGTCGCCTACCCCCCGCAGCGTAGCTAGAAGCAAGCCGTGTCTTTTGCCTCCGGCAAACCTCGCTCCGCTCGGACGACAGGCTTGCCAAATGGGGAAGCCTCCCCCTTTGGAAACCCCCTCCCCCACCTCCCACAGTTATGCGCCCTAAACTGGACAAAAACCTCCTGCGTACCAAAACCCTAGAAGCTCGTGTCAACGCCATTGAACACGATATGATTAAGCTCAAAGCACAAGACGCAGGACTCTCAATAGCTGAATTCACCCGACGCAGCGTATTACTCAAACCCCTCCCCAAACGCACCAGCAAAATCACCCTGGCAACCTACCGCGAATTATCCCGCATCGGTAATAATATTAATCAACTTACCAGAGCCACCCACACAGCCATTAAAATGGGACTGCACCCACCCGCAGACCCAGAAGAATTAGCACAGTTACGCAACCTCCTACAACAGATAGGACGAGAACTGTCCCAAATGGAAACCGACCCCACCGATGAGGACGACATCGAGGAAGAAGATGAAGACTGGGAGACAGAATGATTGGCAACCAAACCAAAGGTAAAAGCTTTCGCGGACTCCTCAACTATCTCGAAAACCGAGAAAAGTCATCCTTAATTGGTGGCAATATGTTTGGCACAAATGCCGCCGAACTAGCCAGAGAATTTCGACTGTCTCGACAACTCAACCCAGAAGCCCTAAAAGTAGTTCACCATGTTTCCCTCTCACTCACCCCAGGCGAACAGCTAGATAACGAGACATGGTGCGAAATCGCCGACAAGTATATAGAGGCAATGGGCTACACAGCCAATCAATACGCCATCTACCGCCACAACGACCGCGACCACGACCATATACACATTTGCGCCAGCCGAATCAGCCTAGACAATGGCAAAATTACCAGTGATAGCTGGGAATACGTGCGCTCCGAAAAAATTATTCGCCAGCTTGAACTAGAATACAGTTTACAACAGGCTCAAAGTAGTAAAGAAAAACTCAACCGCGCCCCCAGCATAGGACAACAACGACGCATCGAGCGAGAACAACTAGAATACGAGCAAGGCCAGAGAAACACACCGCCACAACAAGCAATCAAAACCCAACTAATTGAACTAATTGACCGCGCCACAGTAGACCAACCAACCATGCCCCAAATGATTGAAAGATTGCAATTATTGGGTGTAGAAGTGCGCCACGGATTAACACGCAACGGCAAGAGTAAAGGTATCTCCTACGCCTGGAATGAGCAAAAATTTAGCGGTACAAGTTTAGGTGTAGCGAACTGCAAACAAACCACAATAACTGCAAATGAAACCACAATAATTGCAAATAAGCTGTAACCTAAGCGCAGTAGAGTTCACAGCATTTATCTCTCAAAAAGTGTCCAAATTATACGAACTTTTACATTGGACATATATGTACGCTTTTTGTGGTTTAATTTGAACTAATACCGTTTGATTAAATATATAAAGCTGTTTAAACCGACAGCCAACGAGGCTATGGTTATTTATGCTTATTTGAGAGTCTCCAGCGATCGCCAAGACCTACACAACCAACGACATGGCATTTTAGAATACGCCAACACCCATGCTTTGAGTCCCATCCAATTTATAGAAGACAGCGTTTCTGGACGAGAAAAATGGTCTGTTCGAGGCGTAGGACTACTACTAACTCAAACAGCGCAAGCTAAAGATGTAGTAATTTTCTCAGAAGTCAGTCGCATGGCACGCTCCACCCTACAAGTATTAGAAATGCTTGAGTGCTGCGTGCGTCGGGGAATCAACGTCCATATCGCCAAACAAAGAATGGTACTGGATGACTCAATGCAAAGCCGAATTACAGCCACAATTTTGGGCTTGGCAGCAGAAATCGAGCGGGAATTGATTGTACTCAGAACAACCGAAGCACTAGCCAAACGCAAAGCCGAGGGGAAAACATTGGGACGACCCAAAGGAAGACAATCTACACATTTGAAACTCGACACAAGAGAAGCAGAAATTCGCAGCTATCTAGCCAAAGGCATCAGCAAACGCTCAATTGCCAAACTGGTCGATTGTTCACCTTCCACCCTCTACGATTGGTTGTCACGCAAACATCTCCACCCACGCCCCGAAAAATTGGTGGAGAAATTATAGAATGCCAAAGAAACAAATACCAATTGATGCCATCGTAGACCTACGTCGCCGTTTAGACCAGCTACCACCGCGCAGTTCATCTCGTCGGGTATTAGTCCAAGAAATAGCACAACTGTATGGCATCTCCGAAGATACTGTGTATCGGACACTACGGGAGCGCAATATTGTTCGGTCAGTGCGCCGCGTTGATTGTGATGTCCCGCGTGTAATTCCCAAAGCCGGACTAGAACGGTACTGTGAAATAATTGCTGCCATTAAAATACGTACCTCTAACCGCAAAGGTCGCCATTTATCTACCGTACAAGCAATCCGCCTATTGGAGTCAGATGGCATCAATACTCCAGGGGAGCAACGCGATTTTGTGAGATGACCCTACTTGAAGAGCGATCGCCAATAAAT
>NZ_CAWUDG010000054.1:0-8319 GCF_963920885.1 Anabaena sp. CCY 0017
AATCGTTACATTGTTTACACTGTCTTGTTTTTAGACTTGTTTGTCGCCCCGTCAGTTATTGGATACAAATATTCTGATTGACATTCAGCGCGGTCACGCTCCTGCATTATGTGCGATCGCTATTAACTGCGAGAAACTTGGTAAAGCATCTGTAGATGTTAAATGCTATAATTAAAAAATATGACTTATTTTTTCCTAAAATATGGAAACAATTGCAATTCAAGTTGATGCAGAAATTGCCAAAGCTTATCAAGAAGCAGAACCGCAAAAACAACAAAAAATCCAGACTATTGTTAACGATTTGCTCAAACTAATTATTCAAGATAAATCCCTAGATGACATTATTCAAGAAATGCAAGAACAAGCTAAAGATAGGGGGTTAACTCAAGAAATTTTAGATGAGATTCTTCAGAATGGATGAATTGCGGTTTGTTATTGATACAAACATTTTAGTTAGTGCCATCTTGATTAAGTCATCTATTCCAGATGTAGCATTCAAAAAAGCTAAAGGATTAGGAATAATTTTATTTTCAGATGCGACTTTTCAAGAATTGAAAGAAATTATCAATCGCTCAAAATTCGATAAATATATTCCTGTGAGTATTCGTACTCAATTTTTAGCTAAATTCAAACTTGAATCAGAAGAAATTGAAATAGTCTAGAGGATCAAAGAGTGTAGAGATCCCAAAGATGACAAATTCCTTGAGGTTGCTATTAATGGTAATGCAACTCATCTCATTACAGGAGACAAAGATTTATTAGAACTTCATCCCTTTAGAAGCGTTGATATTATTACTGCCACGCAATTTTTAGAAATTTTATCAGATTTATAATAAATGCGATCGCTACCTTAAGACTAACTTCCCATGAATTACCCTAAAATTAAATTCCCGCTACAAAGGAGAGAGGATAATGAAATGGCGTGTTGTGCTGGAGGCCGATGCTGAAACGGGAGACTGGTCTGTTTGGTGTCCAGAATTACCAGGTTGCGTTTCGGCTGGAGAAACCGAAGAAGAAGCCTTAGAAAATATTCGTGAAGCGATCGCACTCTATCGTCAACTACCTACACTGACACCTGCGGGTACAGTGTAGGCTTGCAAAATCCCTAATAAATTAGGTTTACGGTATGCAACGCAAGAGTTGGTTAGGGCAAAGAGAGATTTGGTAAGGCTAAACGTACAAATATTTCCCTAGTTTGTACCACTTTATGGTCTAGTCGTGAATAGAATATACGCTTATCAAATTGCCCGAAGGGACTGGATTTATTCCTAAATACAAGTTAGAAATGATTTGGGTTATCCCCATGAATAAAGTTACACGAATCCCAGTAGTATCTCCAGACAAAAAACAGCTGATGCCAACCACGCCAGCACGAGCTAGAAAGTGGATAAAATCTGGTAAAGCTGTTGGTAAACGTAATAAAGTTGGTGTTTTTTACGTTCAATTATTACGCGAACCATCTGGACATGAGATACAGAAAATAGTAGTTGGCACTGATAGAGGCAAAGCCTTCACTGGTATTGCTTTTCAGTCAAAATTAGCGACAATTGCTTTGTTTCATGCCTGTCTTCCTGGATTCTATAAATCAAAGAGAACTAGCAAAGATAGGCAATCAGTAACAGGCAAAATGTCCAAGCGCTCAGAGTTACGTCGTACCCGCAGGGGACAGCGAATCAATCGCAAGGTTGCCTTTAAATTACGAAATCATCGAGAGAAAAGGTTTAGCAATCGTCGCCAAAATAAGCTGCCTCCTAGTGTAAGAGCCAACAGAGAAATGGAGCTAAGGATATTAGCAGAAATGGCTATAATTCTTCCTATCTCTGAAATTAGAGACGAGTCATGTGGTGGTAATTCCAAACAGAATGGATTTGGTATATCT
Organism: Anabaena sp. CCY 0017; assembly: GCF_963920885.1. NCBI lineage: Bacteria > Bacillati > Cyanobacteriota > Cyanophyceae > Nostocales > Nostocaceae > Anabaena > Anabaena sp. CCY 0017. The sequence continues at coordinate 1,880 of NZ_CAWUDG010000054.1, forward strand.
CCTGTAACAGTTGGTCAAGAATGGTTTAGAACCGAAGCGTCTAAGTTTGCCCCAGTCAAAGAAGTAAATTCTTTAGATACTGGGAAATACCGCACTCAGCTAGGACTGATTAAAGACAAGAAAGATAAATCAAAACAAACCCCAGAAACCCATGCAAATGATGCTATTGCATTAGCTTCTACAGCATTTATTCAATACAAGAAATTTCACACAGCAAAAAGTCATGGTCATCAGTGGGTGGGGGAATGTCTTGTAACTCCATCACCATTCATTGTTGTTACTCGCCCAAAACTATTTAGGCGGAAATTGCACCAAGAAAACTATTCAAAGGGTGGGATTTTAAAACGGCAAGGTGGGACAATAACACCATTTGGTTTTCGGTCAGGTGACTATGTTCAAGCTTCTCGCAAAGGAGAAGTAATACGCGGATGGGTTGGTGGGTTTACTAATTCTGGGAAAACAAAAAATATCTCCATCTACGACCACAACTGGTCGCGTATTGGTCAGTTCAATCCCAACAATGTCAAATTAATAAAACGGAGTTCGAGATTATGCGTTATTGCCTAGATTCTTGGCAAATTTGTCGCTATCCTCCGCCTTGTTCTCTCTACGAGAAAAACCACTTGGAGAATGCGACAAATTTGCCTACGCAATTCCTCCCGACACCAAATCAAAGATTATGGTGTGGGACTCCTTGCTGTTTTAGTTGAATTGATTTCTCAAAAGGGTAGTCATCGCAAGTGGAGAAATATTGATCGCCAGCTACAAGTAATTGTCCCTTATCACAAGGGACGTGATTTGCCAATGGGTACACTACGCAACATTATGACTGGTGCTGACATTCCAGAAAGTGAATGGAAAACAGAATGATGTAGTTATGGCTAAGATTTATGATTGCGATCGCGTTCGCGGAGCGTCTCGAAGAGAAGAGAAGAGAGCCTAGCGATCGCTACTAGAGAATATCATTCAGCAATTGTAAATGTTGCTGCACAGGCGCAATAGTATTAGCAGCCATCATCCCACTTGCAGCCACAGCCGGCAACCCAATTCCCGGAAAAGTCGAATCTCCACAACACAACAATCCCGATAAAGGTGTATTACCACCAGGAAATAAACCCTTCCCTGCGGCTATAGCTGGTCCATAACTACCATGATGACGACGCAAAAAACGCCCATGAGTCAGGGGAGTACCGACCAAAGTAACTTCGCAACGAGAACGAATATCAGGAATAATTCTTTCCAAAGCTTGCCACATCACTTCCGCACGTTCTTGTTTTAACAACGCATATTCTTCGGTATTGCGTTCCTTTCCTTGCCAAATAGCATAAGGTTCATTCCCAGGTGTATAAACGTGAATCACGTGCTTACCTGCTGGTGCTAAGGATGAGTCAAGAACCGAGGGAATAGATATCAGCACTACGTTTTGCGGTGCAGTTATGCCTTTGTCCCAATCGTTAACTACAATGTAATGAATACCCAAATTTTCTGGTAATCCTGCTGCATCAATACCTAAATGCAGGTGCATAAAACTATCACATTCAGGTATTGCTTGTTGCTTTTCTACATACCGTTTGGGGACAGCACCTTCAGGAATTAGTTTGAGAGTATCCCAAACAGAAGCATTAGAAACAACGGCTTTACTGGCTCGGATTTCTTGACCACTACGCAGTCGCACTCCCACAGCACGGTGGTTTTCCACTAAAACTTGCTCCACATGAGCATTCAAAACTAACTTACCACCATGTTTAGTCAAACCTCTCAGCAGTGCATCAACGATCGCACCACTGCCACCAATGGGATAATCTAACTGCACATGAGGACGATACCAATCTGCAAACATAAATGCAACTTCTGCGGCAATTGTCCCATCTGCGGGTAATCCAGATAACAGGAAGCAAAGTAAATCTAACCAGTTGCGAATAAATGGGTCAGTGATTACACCATCCATGATCCGGGAAAAAGACCCTGTTAATTTGATGACATTAGCGGCCTGTTGCAATAAAGCCGGGGCAAATTTACCCACAGTTAACACCGCACCTAAATCGTAGCGCAAAGCAGCAGGTGGGAGAGCGATCGCACTCTTACCCAAAGGTGTCATAATTTGTTGTAGTTTGCGCCATTCTGCTACAGCTTTATCTCCCCGCAGTTGTTGTAACACTTGACAAAACTGGTCAGCACCAACTTGAGCATCAAAGTTTCCTTCTGGCAAATAACAACCCCAGGTATCGTAATGAACACAGGGTAAATCTTCCCCAATCGCATCTAGAACTTGGCGTAAGGGATTAGGCGAAGGGGTATATGACAAACCAGAATAGAGAGATGGACCAGAATCAAACTTGTAGCCGTTGCGTTCAAAAGCATGAGCCGCACCTCCTGCAATGGAATGGCTTTCTACTACGGTGACATTAATTCCATAGTGTGCCAAGAGTGCAGCGCAACTCAATCCACCAATACCGCTACCAATTACGACTACTTCTGTGTTACTCATGAATAATGGTTGATTATTAGAACTTTCTTCAACCATCATAAATCTTGGGAGAGCCAATAGCTATCAGCAGTCAGCTTGCTTTCCTAAAGTTTATCTAAATCTGTAATTTTTTGGTAAATCTTGTTGTCACTCCCAGAAAAATTGACTAGCTAAAATTAACCGCATCACCAAGCTATCAATCAAATAATGTAAGTTAATATTTTGGGCTTTAATTGTTAAATTTATAGGCTTTACTGGTATCTACTTTGCAGATAAGACTGACGATAATTATTCTTTGCCATCAGCCTAGCCTCACGCCTTGCCCAGCATTTTTGTAAAGGAACATCAGCCAATCTTTGCAACAACATAAACACACTATTATCCCCTGTCAATCTAGCAATTATTTGGGCAATTACCTTACAGCAACCCCAAGGATGACACACCACCTGAATTTCTGCAAACCTGACTACACCCCAATTGCGGGTTAAGAAAAACCGGTTACGGATTTTATCATCATCAATATCAGTACAGTGATGAGGTTTACCCGTATCTCCAGCATAAGGTTCATCAATCTCAATATCGAGAGCCAACCCGGAGGAGTGATGATAAAGAATAAAATCAGCCGAGTAGCAAAGAGGATAACCAGGAATTTCAAACTCCACCGCTTGGCAAATTAAATTTCCGGGAAATGCCGATAGTAGATGCCGAAAAAAATTCTTTTCGCTCACACCTTGCTTGGCTGTACCATTTCCATCTGGTAATGCAACACATCCTTGAAACGAAGCTTTTAAATGTTCTTGTCTTTCATAACCCTGAGCAAATTGCCTTGCTAGTGGAGGATACAGAATCACCGGATAATAGCCAGTAGACATAGCCACAGTATTGATGAAAATTCTATCATTGAACCTAGCATAAATAGAAGTAAAATCAGTGTAGTCAAGCAATAATAATGAATTAGCCCAATCCACGCATCAAATTTTCATCCCATCGCCATACCAAAACAGAGAGATGCGCTATCGCGCTGAAATTGATAGCGTTACGCAACCAAAAGTATGCAAAGACTAACAGCAAGTGTCACAACACTTCAACCTAAATTGATAGCAACATATCAGCAAAATCTTCACACCACACAAAAGGGCATTTCAGATTTATATTTCGATAATAATTCAGATGCCAGCACTATAGATATCTTAGAGCAAATTGGATGCGAACATGACTACTATCAAACTTGTGGAAGGTGGTAGCATGAATTTAGCACTGGCTCAACAATCTTTAGCAGGACTATCGCAAACTGCTGCTGAACTTTGGGAACAACTAACCAATTGCCAGACTCCTGAAGAAGAAGCTGCTATCATTACCGCGATTTGGGAAACACAAGAAGTTCAAGAAGAAGCTGTAGACATCCAAGCTGAATTGGCGTTACAACTAGATGCAGAGATAACATCTGTTAAACAACGACTAGAACATCTCAAAAATGTACATCAATCAGCACTCTTAAGACTAGAACGCTGGCGACAAAAGTTAGATGAAACCATTTTAGTACATAATGCCACAGGGATTTTATCTGAGCAAATGATTGGTAATTCACTGCGGATCACAATTAAACAAAACCCACCCAGTTGTGATATTTTAGTAGATGCCGAGCAATTACCTTCAAAATACCGGAGAAAGAAAACTGTTTACTCAGCAGACAAGAAAGCGATTATTGCTGCTTGGAAGAAAGGTATTCCTGTAGACGGTACTCATGTTGAACGTAAGCGTCGGGTGATTTATGCTTTAACAGCAAGTGCAATTCAAGACTTCAAAGATTCTCTGTTAACTTAGCAATCAACTACTCATTTTTAGCCAAGCAAATACCTGAGTCAAAACAATTCAAAATTCAAATTTTGCTTCTGGCTACCGCCACAATCGCTTGCACACCAATTAACAAAGCCAAAAAAGCTATGACTTTAAAATGGCTCACACCAGAACAGGCGATTGTGGCAGCCAAGCTAACTGTTACATCTGAAACCTTAGAATCCTACATACAATTGCCAGGAAAAACAACTACAGAAGCAAAATTCCAAGGTTTAGGGTTGCTGTTTGACCGAGAACGTTGGCTTGCAGGCCAACCTGACTTTTTACAACTTTTGCCATCAGTAACAGATGATTACACCACTACCGAAGATGAAACAGTCTGTCATAACTTAGATCAAAATGGCACAGAAACATTTGCTACTAACCACACAAATCTACCAGAACCATACATTTTCGAGCAATGCAAAGTTCAAATTGTGATCACTCTACTACCTACAGAACAAGCAACAAGTAGACCTGTAATGATTGCTGCTAGCAGTCATGGTGATTTCCCTGTAGTTGCCATGTTTAACCAAGAACAACTTGCTGATTTACTTCCTGTGCTTGAGCAACTACTCGATGAACTCAAAGCCGATTTCCCTAATCGCCAAATTCGCCGCAACATAGCGCAGACTCAAGCTAAAGGTAAACAGCATACTTCCCAAACTCAAGCAGCAAGAACCAAGAAATTATCTATTTCTCAGACTTCAACAGCTACTCAAACTGCTGACTCAGATTCCCCCAAATCAACCAACAATTCTACGCAAATTACTTTGTTTTAAATGTCATGAATAATTCAACAAACAACAAACTACTCGTCATTTACGAAGGTCAACAGCATTGGATTCCTGAAGCAATCGCGCAAAATGACCAATTGCTGCGTGATGCCTTTACACCCCTTTGTGCTGAACTAGCCAATGCAGAAATAGAACGCAAAGCTGGACAACCCATTCAGATCATCAAGAAACCCGGTAAAAAAGGTTCTTCTCCCTTAGAGTATCTGATAACAGCCCCAGAAGAAATCAATCCCGCATTGGCAATGTGTTGTCAACTGCGTCAACGACAGATTTGCACTGGTATCGATTGGCAAAATGCAGAACAGCTATCAGCCGAAATTGAGGAGGCGATCGCATCTGGAACAGCATTTTCTGAATTACTCAACCAAACTCTCAAATCCTTAAAATCTTCCTCTCCCACCTCTAGCCTCATCCCTGAAGGTTTTTAAGTACACACAATAGATTGAGTATGTATGTCTCATCTCGTACCCACCAGTATGGTAGAGGCCATTTACAGCCTGCAAGAGTGCCAATTAACCTTAGATGCCAGCGCAGCACTCAATTATCTGGAAACCCAACTCAACATTTATTCCTTACTAGCACTCTACCAGCAATACTTCCCCATTGAATGGTCAAGCAGCCAAGCCACTATCTATCCAATTGCAAATCAGCTGCATCGCCACAGTCCCAGAGAACTAGAATTTATTGTCCTGATTTACACTCACCTGTTTCCATTATCACACTGGATTGTAGAAACAGCTTACGAAGAAAGATTGCACAGCATACCCGTTACCCCAATGGGTATTAATTGGACAATGGATGACGAGATAGAACATCTCAAACATTCTTGGCAATTACTTTTACCATTGAGCCATAATGGTCGTCGTTGGTTAGATGAGCTACATCCAGAAGGTAGTGATTGGTTTGATGATGAATTTGCCATGTACGGAATTAAGTACAGCGACATCGACCACCCGGACAAAATTGACTACAAACAACTGCAACGGCAGTGTAATAACTTAAATAGTCCGTTAAAGTTTCTGCCTTTAGCTTTAAAGTTGCTAGATCACCAAACCAAAAACATTTGGTTAGACGAATACGCAGACGATTTTTACTACCAACCTGACCACACCACTCTACCTTGGTCAAAAGCATCTATTGATTTTCTCACCAGAAAATGGCAACAAGCTAGCCGGATGCTTGACCATGCAGACAACCTAATTGATTGGCTAGAAACAGACTTAAAACCTTACGCTCAAATCCTTCTGCACCTATGGAAACAAGCATTGAAACCACATTAATTAAGACGGGAGCAACGCGATTTTGTGAAGTCGGAGAAAAAACAAGCGATCGCAAAAACT
>NZ_CAWUDG010000055.1:0-7243 GCF_963920885.1 Anabaena sp. CCY 0017
TCGTTACATTGTTTACACTGTCTTGTTTTTAGACTTGTTTGTCGCCCCGTCAGCAAAGTTATATGAATCTCATGTTCCCATACTCCAAGAAATTCGCTCCCTTGCTAGAGAAAATACTTTAGAAGATATAGAGAGTGAATTTCAAAAAAGAGCGTCGAAAAGTTGATGTTTAATTTGTCAATAAACATGAAAACAAGGAGTGAGCGTTTTGGCATCTAAAAATCTTTCAACCAAAAATGCCCCAGGACAGCTTTTAGCTAAATTAATAGCCAATCAAGCCAATAAGTATCGCCATCAAATATTATCTGTTGGCACTACTATGATCGTTGTTGGACACGCCCAACCATCTTTAGCGATTGGATTATTTCAACCCACGCAACAAGCTCTTAGTTGTATGTTTGCAGGTGGTCCAGGTGGTGTTGCTAGTCCCTTGCTTACTGGTCTTCCTGTTGTTTTGTCAGTTGCCATAACTATTTTATTGTTCGGTTATTTCATCAGTGCTGGAGTTAAAGTTGTCAATGCCTTGGGCGAAGGGCAAGAAGTCACTCAACTAATCCAGCAGCCTTTAGGTGTGTTTTTGGTGACTCTTGTTCTTTACATAGTTCAAAGTATTCTGTTTGGTAGTGCTGCTGTTTGCTAATTAAACAGTTAACGCCTAAGAAACACATTTTATAACCCTGATATAGCAAGGCTTTTAGCTAAACAAGAAAACTGTGTTTGTTTCATTCATTGCGAGGGGATTTAATACTTTTGATTTACCCTCCTGGGGCGCTCATATCTTACAAGGGTTAGTGTTTCTATCTAATCGCTGATTTGGTTCTTTTTCTTTAGTATCGATAGTAAAAGTGCAATCCTCTAAAGAAATCAAGCAAGTTAACCAGTCTTTGGGAAAGAGTGCCACTATTGGTGCTTTTTCCGGCACACAATTTGCTATTGCTGTCTCTACTTTTGGCTTTATTTTCTTCATAGCTGTTGCTTTAGGTTTGCATATTGTCTGGTGTATGCTACTGGGAATTTGGGCTAGCGGAACAGCTTTAGTATTGTCAGGAAAAAGCCCACATCTTTTCTGGTCTAAAGTGTATCCTATCGTCCCTGTTTGGACACGAGGATACGCTAAATACTCATCTCCCCAAGAGAAAAAGAAATTAGGTTCAAAAAAGGTGAAAATTAGTCGTTCTAAAGCCAAAAAATTAAATCCCTTTGAGGATGCACTGGATTTAACAACGCTGGTCAGGCTCAAAAAAGACGCTTATATTGCAGGAGCTTATATGCTCAGTCGCAAAAAAGTTAGCGAAACCAATAACACTTTACAGTTGGTTTTTGGTTATACTTGCACAGGTATTCATCCATTATTCAATTCTCAAGAGCAAATTGAGGCGATCGCTCTGGCTTTTGAGAATGGTTGTAAAGAGATACCCCAGAAGGAAAGCTTTACATTTCGGTGGAGTTCTTTTTGTACAGACGATGATGCTAAAGAATATTTTTTGAACCGCGTAAAAAATCCGGCATCAACTGAAAGTGAATTTCTAGATTGGGGGCAACTAGCTAGAATTCAAGAATTGACACGTACACAAGAAAGAAAAAGAGTAAGCCTAAGTATCTACACAACTTATACAGTGTCTCCCCATTCAGTTGAATCAGGAGATGCTTTAGATAGAGCATTAGTCAAATTTGGTAACTTCTTACAAAAACGATTCACTCCATCCGGTGAATCAGAACTTACCAAAAAACATTTGACTCAGGTACTTACTAAAGCAGTTGAAGCTTCTATCAGACATCAGCAGATTTTAACAGAAATGGGGTTTATGCCTCAACCAAAGACAGAACAGCAATTGTGGCAAGAACTTTCTCAGAATGTAGGAGCTAAAACAGTAAAAATCCCTCACACATTAATTTTTGATGAGCAAGGGATTAGAGAAGAATTTAATGAAGCTGCACCCTTGCATCCAATGCAGGTAATAGGAGACGCACACGCAACTTCAGTCCTACTTAATAATGGAGTACCATTTGCAGATCGGCGGTGGGTATGTCTACCAACACAGAAGAATGGAAAAAAATATGTGGGAGTAATGACCCTTTCCCGTAAGCCAGAAGCCTTTGCATCAACTGCTAGTCAGACTCGCTTTTTGTGGGATATTTTTTCTAGAAATCCAGTTTTTGATATTGAAGTCATTACTCAAATTAGCCCAGCAGACCGCGCTTTAACTCGTCTCACACAACAAACCATTACCAGAAGATCCCGGTCGCTGGATTTACACGTTCAACAACGTAAATCAATTGATGTCTCTGCACAGTTTAATGTGAAACGTTCTGTAGAGGCACAAGAAAAACTTTACTCTGGTGATGTACCAGAGAATATGAGTTTAATTGTTTTAGTGTACCGCGACACTCCAGAAGAGGTAGACGATGCTTGTAGACTAATTTCTGGATACATTAATCAACCTGCTGAACTAACTCGTGAAACTGAATATGCTTGGTTAATTTGGTTGCAAACATTACTTGTTAAGCAAGAACCAATATTAGTTAGCCCCTACAATCGGCGACTGGCTTTTTTTGCTAGTGAAATATTGGGAGTAACTAATGTAGTTCAGAATGGCAGAGCAGACGAGCAAGGCTTTGAACTAATAGCAGATGAGGGGCATTCCCCAGTCAAAATTGATTTATCAAAAACTAAAAATATTTTAGTAATTGGAACAACAGGATCTGGAAAATCAGTTTTGGTATCCCCAATTCTTGCCGAGTGCCAAGCACAAGGAATGTCAATTTTGATGATTGACCTTCCTAACGACGACGGGACAGGAACATTCGGAGATTATACGCCTTACCACAACGGTTTTTACTTCGATATTTCTAAAGAATCCAATAATCTTGTACAGCCATTGGATTTAACCAAAATTCCTGAAGACCAGAAGCAGGACAGAATTAGGTCGCATAGAAATGATGTCAATCTCATCGTCTTACAGCTAGTATTAGGTTCACAAACATTTGATGGTTTCGTTGCTCAAACAATTGAATCACTTATCCCGTTGGGGACAAAAGCTTTTTATGAAGATCCTGAGATTCAACGACGATTTGAAGAGGCAAGGTTAGCTGGTTTAGGGTCGGCTGCGTGGGCTAATACACCCACTTTAGTAGACATGGAGCCTTTTTTCTCTAAAAACCGGATTGAATTAGGCTATGAAGACGAGAATGTAGACAGAGCGCTCAATTATATCCGTCTCCGGCTGCAATATTGGAGAGCAAGTGCAATTGGGGATGCTATTTGCAAACCTTCAACTTTCCAGACTGACTCAAAATTAATTACTTTCGCCTTAACAAACTTGCAATCAGGTAAAGATGCCGAGGTATTTGGTATGTCTGCATATATTGCCGCATCCCGACAATCGCTTTCTTCCCCCAATAGTGCTTTTTTCATGGATGAAGCTTCTGTATTGTTGGGCTTCCCGGCTTTATCTCGGCTGGTGGGTCGCAAGTGCGCCACTGCTCGTAAATCCGGTTGTCGCGTCATCCTGGCTGGTCAAGATGTTTTATCCATCGCCAAATCTGAAGCTGGAGAGCAAATATTGCAAAATATGCCTTTGAGATTAATTGGCCGCATCGTCCCTGGTGCTGCGCGTTCTTTTTCGGAAATCTTGGGTATTCCTAAACATATCATTGAGAAAAATGAATCATTTCGCCCAAATATTAAGCAACTATATACGCTCTGGTTGTTGGATTATAACAACAAATATATTCGCTGTCGCTACTATCCTTCTTACCCGATGATTGCTTTGGTTGCTAACAGCAGAGAAGAGCAAGCAGCAAGAGATCGCTTTAAAAGTATGTATCCTGATAAATTTCAGTGTATAGCTGAATTTTCTAAATACTACGTTGAATGTATTAAGCAAGGAAAACCACTTTGAAAAACCTACTTGTTAATTTAACTCAACCAAAAATTCTTTTAGCAATCTTAGGTGTAGTAACTTCAATAGCAGGGTTTCAAATATGGCAACATAACAAACAAGAATATGAAAAGCAGGTTGTTAAACAAATAGATGGTTGTAGGGGAGCCACAAAGTCGGCTTATCAATATATCCAAAGTAGTAAAACTCTTTCGAGTGTTTATCATGCCAAGAGATTGGATATTGATATCTCTACATTATTTTTAGAAAAACCAGGAGTGACTTCTCCTTTTAAGCCAGATAAAAACTATCTCTTGATTTATACTACTCCCTCTGCGGTAATTCCAGATCAACCGCGTTATGATGGTCAAATTTTCAACCAACTTTCTAGAGTAGAAAAGTCACCTATTCCTATTATCGTAACCATAAAATCAATAGACGCTGGTAAAGCTGTAGTCAATTCTGTCTGTTCACCCAAGCCTTTTACAGTATCAACGGAGAACTTATATGAACCCCAACAAAAAAGCGACTTTGTTATTCCCACTGCCCCATTTAGTATGTTTTAGCTTGCTGATGATTATATTTTTATTCATTTCTACAAAACCAGCGAATGCTAATTCAATTGAGGGATTTTTTGGACAATTTGAACAAATATATAAGAGTTTGCAGCACTCAATCAAATGGCATACAGACTCATTTGCTAAAACCTGGGGAAAACTAGGTGGTGAAATCAAGAAAGGTATTGAATCAACTATCGGTGATCTCGGCATTCCTGACCCGTTGGAAGCTGGAGATAAGATTAGTAAAATTCTAGAAAAACAAGAGTATGAATTACTCAAACCAAATCCTAGAAGCCAAGGGCAAGATGCCAAGCATGAATGGAATCGGCAATACACACTAGGGCAGTCTCAGTCTACTTTAGGAGCCGCAGGACAAAAAGTTCAAGCTCAAGAAGCCGAGCTAACTAATAATGCTTTAGCTACTTCAATTGCAATTGGTGATGCTGCACAGGAAGACATCATTACTCAAGATATTCTCAAAAAAATTGCTGTCCAAAATATTCAGGGCGTAATCATTTCTAAGTCTATTCAATCAGAAGCACAAAAACAATCTCGTGCCTTGGCAGCAGCAAATATCAATCTAACCGATATTTCTACACGCATGGATGAAAAATCACGTAAAGAAGAAGCTGAAGCTAGAGCTACAGCCAGTCAAATATTAGAAGCTGCTGCTTTTCGTGATGGATTTTGGAGTAAATAGATGCTTGTATCTACTTTTTTCTTTATTGCTAATTTAGATCCTGGCGGTAGCGATGCCAGTCAAATTATGCAAGGAGCGCAGAACGGTTCTCAGCTAATTGTCAGCTTATTTGAAAAAGATTGGGAAGACTTAGTTAATGGTAACAGCCCTGTATATACAGCCGTGACCTCTGTGGCTTTACTGGCGGCGGTAGCTTTGGTGAGTTTTTGGTCGTTGGGCTGGTACGTTCAAATTTCCGAAGAAGGGTTTTCCCCTGGCGTTATCACTGAAATGGTTTATCCATTGCTGGTAATCATGATGTTAGCTGTGAATAATGGGGCATTGCTGGCTAATAGTTCATTAGCACTCCGCAATGTGTCAAATAATATCAATAATAATGTTTTAAATATTACAAGAAATGGAGTGACTTTAAAAGAAGCAATACGCAACACTAGTATGGATCAAGCTTTCATAATGGCTGCTAAAGCACAGATGGCAGAGTGTGAAAAGCAACCTCTTGAAGGAATTGACCAAGACGGAAATGAGATTAACCCTCGCCAAATATGTATTAACGAAACAACCGAAAAAATTAAAAAAGAATCTGATGATTTTAGGGCAAAAAATAATTTACCTGAGACTAAAACAAATTGGAATATTTTTGATTTAGGAGGACAAGCGATTAATGCCACGGTTCAAGGACTTTCTTATATAATTTTTAGTGGATTAGCAGCAGCATTTCAATATGTTGTCCAAGTTTCTTTTCTGCTTAATTCTTATATTGGCCCCATATTTTTAGTATTATCATTACTTCCTATTGGGGCTAAACCGATTTTAGCATGGTTGGCTGGTTGGTTAGCTTTAGGCTTAGTGTTGGTTAGCTATTCAATTATTGTGGGGATAGCTGCTAGTTCAATTGTCAATACACCATCAAATAACCCCTTATTTTTACCTTTAGTAGAAGCCATATTATCACCCATTTTGGCTGTAGCAATTGGCTCAGGTGGCGGCATGGCAGTATTTACAGGATTTTCCAACACTGCAAAAATTATTGGTAGGAGATAATATGCAAATTCTTAATAAGAAAGGCATAGATTTTACACCTCTCTTAATCATCAGCAATAGTATTTTATTATTTTTTCTGTTGCTAACATCGCTGATTAATTCTGGGCGGTTAGGTAAGTTAGCCAATGCAGACACTCCGACTTTAGTGGAATTGAGTGATGGTAATTCTGTTAGGGTAACTCCAATTGGAAGTAAAGAACGTACTCCTCAAGCTATTACAAATTTTGTGGGTAAAACAATGACTGGTTTGTTGAATTGGAATGCTCTACCAAAAATAGATGAAGAATTGTACCCGAATAAGAAACCAGAGTTAGATTCTGGAGTGCAAACAGGAGATAAAAAAATAACCACAAGTACATGGGCGGCTGGGTTTGCTTTATCAGAAGATTTTCGAGTACCTTTTCTTAGAGAATTAAGTAATGTTACCCCTGATTCTGTTTTTAACGGTAGCACTCAATCAGCTTTGATTGTCCGCCATCTTTCGCCGCCAAAAAGCATAAAAGAAGGCGAATGGGAAGTAAGTATGGTTTCTAATTTAATTATTTTTCAAAATGGTAATCAAGTAGGAAAAGCTATCTCTTTTAACAAAAGTATTTTTGTCAGAGCCATAGATAATATCCCCTTGCCTAAAAACGCTTCTATTTTGCAACAAGCGCCATATCAAGCTAGAAAAGCTGGTTTGGAAATTTTTAAAATTCAAGACCTTAATTTATAGTTATGTCTAATTCAGAAGTTTCCATCAAAGAAAATCCAACAATAGAAACACCAACTGAAAGAGTTTCAACCCAAGAATCCCTACCTACTAACAACAGTCAGCAGAATGATTTTGCTGCAATGAACGGTGTCAATATCGAGGTTGAGACTCCTGAACAACCAACAGAATTGCAAAAAGAAATTCCTGAGCCAGAGGAAATCATTACTACGCGTGGAGTTTCTCAACAGCCATTAGTCAAAGCAATTGTTGTAGGGTGTGGAATTTTTCTAGTTGTGGGATTTATAGGATTAATAGCTGTAGCGAACTGCAAACATAAACGCTTCAAACTGCAAACAAGGCGATTTTG
>NZ_CAWUDG010000056.1:0-7078 GCF_963920885.1 Anabaena sp. CCY 0017
GTTTCAAAAATGGCTTGTTTGCAGTTTTAACGATTTATGTTTGCAGTTCGCTACAGGTATTGGTGCGGGTATTGGTCAAACTGGTGCGGGTGACATAGAAATGAGGATTTGTTTGAATTGGCCTGACAATTCTCTTCAACCCTTCAAAATAAAAATTAGAGAAGATGATTCAAAATCAAGTCGAGGGAAAATTTTTTAGTTGCCCTTTCAATGGTTGCTCCCTGCCAATTGGGAATTTTGTAAATTGTGCGATAGCTACGTTAGCCTCTAGCGATCGCGCGCAGCACCTCTGGTGATCGCCTCGCCTCATTATCAAATCAGTAGTTAGGATCAATGCGACAAATGCGGCGAATGAGATTAATTTGAGCTTCTAATTGATGCAGCGCCCAAAGAATTGGCACACGCAATTGTTCACCGCGCACCCCTTGTGACAGAATGCATAAATTGCTATTCCCAAAACTGGGAAAAATTTTTTCTAACTACATCTAAAATTTGTTGTGGTCAAATCTCCACTAAATACATAGACTTAAGTTTATATTTATGTACAGAAAATGTATAGTACACAACAAGTCCTGGGAGGGTGGTATATAGCACCTATATATAGGTGTGACATAACACCTATTGAGGACTTCAATTCGTAATTTATGTGAGTTTGAGTTAGTTTAATGATTCAAAAGAAACTCTTCAAAAGGTGTGATATAACTGTCGTGCAGCACCTATTGAGGAGTTTCATCTTTCAGACAAAAAGCTCTATAATTCTTACACCAACCGCTTTTTAGGCATTATTTTTCAAATTACCACTGTCATTAAGTTCAAAATTATTGAGAATTATGTAATACATTGATGTTGCAAAAGTAATTCAAAAAACGGCTCAAAAAACATTTTGTAATTGTAATTACTACAAATAGTTACAAAAGAGTGGTATCAGTCCTTGAAGAAAGTCCAGTAAACCCGAAAACCTCTAATCATTCTCATTAAATCAAACTTATTGATAGTAAAATAGCCGTAAACCCTGATGAATACGTTAAATAAGCCAGTGATTAGCAAACCGTCGCCCAAGCATTTTTGATAGTATTCTCAGGTAAAAATTGACCCCAGAACACCTGATTTATTCTCATTAATTCAAAATTATTGACAAGATGAAATCAGGGCAAAAATTGATAAATTAATCATTCTTGAGAGCCGCTAAATAAACAATAATTCAGCCAATTTGATATAATTTTGAGGGAGAGTTTTTATCAATTAGGGGCAGGGGAAGCGCTACCCCACAACCGCATCAATCTGAGCTAAAATTTTCTAGTTACGTAGTGAGTATGGAATAAAAAATTAGGGGGGAGCGGATACCGATATTGACACTCGCCCAGAGACAACCCATAATTACCCTATAGGGCATAAAATCCGGGCTAAATAGACAACTGAAAACAGATGACAGGGTTAGCAATTTTACGAGTAGGGAAGCTGAAATCTTTTGGCAACGTAGGGGGTAGTGAAGCCCATACAGCCAGACTTCAAGAAACTACCAATGCCGACCCAGAAAAAACAAATATCAGATTGATTGGGGACAACGACCATCCTTTAGAGGAAATAGTCAAAACCAAAATAGCCAGCAGCACAAAACACAAGCCCCGCAAAAATGCCGTATTGTGTAGTGAAATGTTTTTGAGTGCCAGTCCCGAATATTTTCGACCTCATGACCCATCACTAGCAGGGGAGTGGGACAATCACCGGATGCTAGACTTTGCTAACACCTCAAAGAATTGGTTAATTTCCAATTACAGTCATAAATGCGTCAGGGCAGAATTGCATTTAGATGAAGCCACCCCCCACATTCACGCTTACATCGTTCCAGTCAACGATAAAACCAAACAACTCAGCCACAATGAAATGTTTGGGGGGTCAGCCAAAGAGTGCAGAATCAAATTATCCAAATTGCAGGATAGTTATGCGGTTGCACTAGCGCCATTGGGTATTGAACGAGGAGTCAAAGGCAGTAAAGCCAGCCACACCAAAATCAAAGAATATTACCAAGCAGTTAACAGCAAACCCTTGACTTTAGAACTGCAACGATTAGAACCCATATTGGGAGAAACAGCACAGCGATTCTATACTCGAATCAAAGCTGACCCAGTTATACAAACACTTGACCATCAGTTAGCGGATCGTCAACGCGCCATTGAACATGAACAACGAGCTGTTCAAAATGCTTTAGCTAGTGAAAGGATCAGGCAACAGCAAGAAACCAGAATCAAACAACTCGAATCAGAAAACTGGGACTTGCGGCAGCAGACAGAAAAACTACGCGACTTACCCCTGGAGGATGTAGCTTGGCTGTTGGGGTTAGACCGTGACCACAACCAGCCAGGGAAATGGAGAGGTCAGGGTAACAATATAAATATAGATGGCTCCAAATTCTATGAATTTGCCCCTGGTGAACAAAAGGGTGGCGGTGGTGCAATTGACTTAGTGATGCACGTTAACAAGTGTAATTATGCCCAGGCGATCGCGTGGCTGTATGATAATTTTGGTGAAGCTGGGGTAGAAAAGGCAGTCATCGCCCAAGATCGAAAAATCGCCACTGAATTTGCACAGTTAGAACCCAGACCCCAATTTGTACCCCCATCAGCTGATGAGCGTCAATGGCATAAAATAGAAAATTACCTTACCCAGAAACGAGAATTACTACCCAGTTTTATCCAAGCAGTTCATGAGCAAGGTTTAATTTACGCTGATGAGCAAC
The DNA here is from genome assembly GCF_963920885.1 of Anabaena sp. CCY 0017. Classification (NCBI taxonomy): domain Bacteria; kingdom Bacillati; phylum Cyanobacteriota; class Cyanophyceae; order Nostocales; family Nostocaceae; genus Anabaena; species Anabaena sp. CCY 0017. Next base: position 2,738 of record NZ_CAWUDG010000056.1, read on the forward strand.
AAAACGCCGTGTTCTTAATGCGGAATTTGGATGGTGAAACCACAGGTGCATTTTTGAAAGGAACAGGGGAAGATAACAGCTTTCAGGGATATGTGAAAGAAAGCAAGCGTACTCAAGGGTGGTTTCATTTAAAACTGGGTGGAGAACAAAACCGCGAAATTGAAAAAGTTGTATTGTGTCAATCCCCCATTGAAGCAATGTCATTCGCCACTCTGGAAATGGAAGTTCAGCAAGGAATACCCAAAACCAGGACAATGTACATGGCAGTGGATAGTCCCAAAAGTCTACCAGTGGAATTTCTGCAAACTGTTCGAGCAGTAGAAGTAGCTTATGACAATGATGATCTTGGCAATGAAACTGCACGAATGATCATGGAACAGTTACATCATGCCACCAGAGTTAAACCTAAAGGCAAAGATTGGAATGAGACGCTGTGTGCATGGAGAAAGCAGCAAAATAAACATAGGCGTGAGCATCCGGGGCAGGGACTAGAACTTTAAAAGCCAATTGTTTATCCCGAAGGCTATTTGTGGGGAATACTGGGGATTTAATCAGCAGTCAGCAGTTCCCAGTCCCTACCAACCCGCATCTAAGTATAAGCCAGAGGAAATATCCCACCTTCTGCGATTTATGTCTAAAATGGGGTAATTTTTCAGATAATGTTTAATCTATCTGTATGAGTAATTGTTGGCTTGGTTGGCGATTTTAACGCGGTATGCAGCATCTAAGTATATAAAGCCAGAGAATGTATTATGTCCACCCGTACAATAAAAAAAGACTTTTATTATAATTTAGGGGGGGGGTGGACTGTAGGAATTACGCATAGCCGTGATTTTAACAACGTTATAAATAATGCTGTACATATTTTAGCTATTTCGAGTCAAAAAACCAGAATTTTTGGGTGAAAGTTTGGGGAGTGGCAGAAAGAGAGCGATGCCTATACAAGGTATGAAAATTGTTGTATAGGGATGTGGGGAAGTGTCAGTGATGGATTGATGATCTTTAATTGGATACCGCTTAATTTCCACTAGACAACAGAAACAAAGGGGAAATTTATTGGCGATGGGCAAAGCCCCGCCGTAGGCGATCGCCTACGGCATCGCCACCCATCCCCAACCAACCCAACCCAAGAGTCCCCGCGATAAATCGACGGGGCTTTCAACCCAATTTTTAGGTTATAATGGAATCCGTCGTAATGACAGTCGTGGTGACAGAAACCCGGTGTAGTTGCGCCCTCAATGCGTACAGTGAGCCAAAGACTGACCGTGTAATTGCCCACGGTAAAGGGGAAAGCAAAACCTCGAACGGTCGAATAACCATCAAGGCGGTTGAGAACAGGGCAGTGCATCGTTAACAATCCCTGACCCGAGGAACAACCAGTCAGGGAAACAAGGAAAAAGCAGTGCTAAAAAGCGCTAATTTTTTGCTGAGAACAAACCAGTAAAAAAACAGCCAAAGTTTCAGCGCTGTTTCGTGCTGTTTATAGAAAGTAGCGGGTGATTAAGCAGACGTTATTAATAATGCTTTATTGATGATTTAGGTGGGAGTCAAACCAAAGTGATCTGCTGTGCGATAGCGAACGCGGAGCGTGTGTTTTGCACTCAGCGCTGCTGCAAAGCAGATCGCACTCCCCACTCCCAAACCCAAAGCCCCAGCAATGGGGTGATTTTCATGGGGATGCCTATTCTATCGCGTGGGGTAGTCGTAGGGAATGCCGGGGATTGTGCGGTCATTGGGCATTGGTCATCAGTTCCAAAATGGTAGCTTGTAGTATTTATAGTGTTTGTAGTTAATTAGTCGTCAGTCTAAGTATTGGTTTAATTTTTCTCAAGAAATGCCCTTCTAAGTACAGCCAATCAGAAGTATCCTGTCTTAGCTGTGTCATCCCAGGATAGGGTGATTTTTTAGAGAATGGGCATTCTATCTACTTTGGTATTTATTGCCGTTCCTGGCGATTTTAACGCCGTTCATTGCATCTAAGTATATAAAGCCAAAGAATGTATTATGTCCACCCGTACATTAAAAAAAGACTTTTATTATAATTTAGGGGGGGGTGGACTGTAGGAATTACGCATAGCCGTGATTTTAACAACGTTATAAATAATGCTGTACATATTTTAGCTATTTCGAGTCAAAAAACCAGAATTTTTGGGTGAAAGTTTGGGGAGTGGCAGAAAGAGAGCGATACCTATACAAGGTATGAGAATTGTTGTATAGGGATGTGGGTAAGTTTGAGGAATATCAGTCATGGATTCAGGATCTGTAATTGGATAAGGCTGAATGGCACTACACAACAAAGGGGAGATTTAATTGAATCGTGGAACAAATCAAAAAAGGAGACAAATGATTAAAGACTTACATACAAAAGGATTGCAATTAGCTAAGGAAATTCTTGCAGAACAAGGATTTTCCGAAAAAAATGCTGTTTCAAAACCTGCAATATTCGCACTAAATCAGTGCAATTTTTTCGCAGAATTAGAAGGATTGGCACAGTGGAACTACAAAAAAGGTAGCTTTGGTTATGCCAGATACGAATTATTTAAAAGCTTTTGCTGGTTAATTTACAGTGAAAATCAACCAGCATTCCTGAACGAAATTTTTGACAAAGGAATAGCTTTAATTAAAGAATCGGCTCAAACGATGTATGAGGCTGATGGCGACAGGGGCATGAGAGATCCATTAATCTGGCTATTCATCCCAAAGAAAAAACATCGAATTATAGATCATGCTTTCGATGGCATTGGGGAGTGGCGGAAATAGAGGGATACCTATACAAGCCAAGGAAAATTGTATAGGGATGTGGGGAGATTAGGGGAATTGTGCAGGCGATTAAGCGCCGAGACTTGGGAGTTTGCGGTGGCCGCACTTGACGGCACACGCGACATATACACAGCCTCAAAGCATGGCTTCGTTGTTGGTTGCCAGTGGGGTGAATGTGGAGTAGAGCGATGGGTAAAGCCCCAGGAATGGGGTGATTTTTATGCAAATGTGTATTCTATCCCGTGGGGCAATTGTGGGGAATGCTGGGGATTGTGCGGTCATTGGTGATTGGTCATTGGTTCTTACTCCCCAAAGCTTTGCAGTAGCTAGTTTGTTTTAAAAACAACTGACTGCTAATTCATACAATTCTAGTTTTTGACCAAAAAAATTTTTTCTAAGTGAATCGCCCAAACTCTTACCCAGAAAGCCAAAAAACAGGGTCAATCGATTTTTAATTGTTTAATAAACTAAATCCATTGTCCCGCCTATAAATATACGCAAATATACAAAACCATGTATAAATAAAGCATTGCTGAAAATGTGGGGTTTAGTCCTGGGGAATGGGGATTGTGCGACGGCGGTTAGTCACTGGTTACGCAGTAGCTAGTTTGTTTTAAAAACAACTGAATGATAAATCATATAATTCTAGTTTTTGACAAAAAAGTTTTTTTCCAAGTAAATCGCGCAAACCCTTGTACAGAAAGCCAAAAAACAGGGTCAATCGATTTTTAATTGTTTAATAAAATAAATCCATTGTCCCGCCTATAAATATACGCAAACATACAAAACCATGTATAAATAAAGCATTACTGAAAGTATAGGGGTTTAGTCCTGGAATGGGGAGTGGGGAAGTTTCCAAAAATATCTGTGTGAGTGTTCAGATGTTTCTATGCCTATACAAGCCGATGGGAATTGTGCAGGGATGCGGTAATTGAGGAATTAACCAGACGCGCGATCGCTCCGCTCGCCGAAGGCATCGCACCCAACCGCCCCCAATCGCCACAACTCATGTAATAAGTTGCATCAGTGCCACAAGCCTCAGCAATGGGGTTATTTTTATGGGAATGGCTATTCTATCCCGTGGGGTTATTTTGGGGAATATTGGGGATTGTGGAAGCTATGGGAATCCCCATATCGCCACCCCTCCCAAAATATCAGCTTGTCGCAATTAGCACATTTAGCGACCTTCCCCAACCTTAAGAAATTAAAGCCAGAAGGATATGAAAAATCTAGTGCCACACAAGCTTAATTATTATAAGGAAATGGGTTTGTGTGGTACTAGACCTGAAGCCTAACTATACAAGCATTACAGCGATTTTTGCGGGTCAAATCAAGCCAAGTACCACACAAGCTATTTTGGGCTAAAAACGGGTGTGTGGTACTAGATTTTTGGGGTGAACTGTACTGAGATGATAGTGGGGATTGGGGAGGAGTTGGGGGAAAATATCTCAGTACAGTTGCAACATATTTCATGCTTATGCCTATACAAGTTAGTACGACTTGTGCAGGAATGCAAGCTGTTGGCGATCGCCTCTGGCGGGGCTTTGCCCATCGCACTGGGAAGAATTTGGAATTGTTGGC
>NZ_CAWUDG010000057.1:0-6699 GCF_963920885.1 Anabaena sp. CCY 0017
TTAATTCTATTCAACGGATGGATGTACCTGAAGAAGAAGAACTGCAAATGAAGCCTGAGATAACATCACTTCAGCGTCAGGAAGAACCGGAAGAGGAACTTCAGGCTAAGTCAATCCTCCAGCGTCAGGAAGCAATTGGGGGAGGGGAAGCTTCGACGGATTTGGATACTGCTATTAATAGTGCTAGGGGAAGTGGACAGGAGATGGCGGACAATATCCGCCAACCGATGGAACAGGCGTTTGGCGCAGATTTCAGTGGGGTGAAGGTTCACACGGATGGTCAATCTGACCAGTTGAATCAATCAATTCAGGCGCGTGCTTTTACTACGGGACAGGATGTGTTCTTTCGCCAGGGGGAATATAATCCAGGGAGTCGGGGCGGACAGGAGTTGTTGGCGCATGAGTTGACCCATGTTGTGCAGCAGAATGGGGTGACTGTGCAGCGATATCCTCAGCTACAAGCAAAGACAAATGACTTATCATTGACAAAATTTAAAGACTCTCAGTCTCCTTTTACTTCTCAAAGTATACATCCATTCACTAGAACTGAGGCGGTCATACAACGAGTAGTCACCTTAGACATGTTAGAGGCACAGCGGGTTAATATAGAGCAAGAAGGAACATATAATTCAACAATTGATGAAGACACAAGCACAACACAAGCAAACGCAGTGGGAGAACAGTGGGTAGGAGAACACCATGACAGAGGACTGTATGGGCCTCCACATAATTATCGGTTAATCAGTCAAAACGGAAGAAGACAATACCGCCCTCCGATGACCAAGCAGGGGGGAAAAAAAATTGGTCAAGTCCAAGCTAATTTTGAATGGCGACGACCTGACGAGGAAAACTTCTGTTTTAATGCTCATGTCACAGTAGTAGATGCAGCAACATAGACAGAAGATTGATCGTAACAGCAAATAACTAGGAAACAAGCATGAAGCAAGCAGAACTTCAAATGTTGATAAGTCCAGATATGCTTGACATGGAGCAGGGAGAACCAGAAAATCCCTACAATTTTAGCATCCTTGTTCAGGCACTAATTGGCATTGCAAGCGAGGAAGGAGCAGATACATTTAACATAATAGTATGCACACCAGACTGGTTAAAAAATAGGATTCCCGCAGAAGGCTATATAATAGGTCGCGCCCATCTAATAGTGGCAAGGTATGACTATGGAGTAATTAAAAAAGCCATCGAAAGTTGGTGTGAAAAGGCGAAGGGAAAAGATTGGAACGAAATCGTTAATATCCTTGCAAAATACAGTCAATGGGAATATGAATCCTTGTAGTGCGATCGCCTGATCTTGTAGGGTGCATTAAATTTTACATAAACCCCTACATTCAACCTTTTAGCGGAAAGTCTAATGCCCTCTGGCTGATAATCATTGTAGGATGCGGGAATAAAGGCGCTAAGGGTTTCAGTCGTGGTCAAGGATAGTGGTAAAAAAATAGCTCAAGAAGCCTGGCAACGAGAAGGGATGACCCAGCAGGTTAAACAGAAAGTTCTCTCCAGAGTTAGAATACCAGCCCAATTTCGCTGGGTGCAGAGAGTTAGCTGGATTGTCCCTATTGTTCGCGAAAAATCTGCTCCCCTCGTTGAAGGTATTAAAGCCAAGCTACCTCAGAGATTTTTTCGCAAAGTCCAAAACCCAGCCCTGGAAGAATCTGAGTCTGTTGAGACAATCACCTTTACACCGCCAATTTCCCCAGGCGTTGATTTAATTTACAGAAAGTATCACTGCTGGCATGGCAATACTTTAGCCTGTGAATGGACGCAAAAAACATTAGAGGCAGATCCCACAGCTTATAAATGCGAAAAATGTGGTTTTCCCACGATTTTGACCGCCAAAACTGAGTTTATTGGCTATCGTGGTCGGTATAGCATAGAAAGTTTCTTGGGACACCGGGGAATGGGGCGTTTATACCAAGGATTTCAGGTGGGAGATCAGCAGCCTGTAGTTGTTAAAGAATATCTTTTACCCAACGTTTGTTTTAACCCAGAAGAAACTAAAGTCCGTAAACAACTGTTTGAACGTATTGCTGGTTTAAGTTTGGCAGATGGTAGAATTCAGGATATTCGTTTAAATTCTCCGTGGGATGCGATTTCAGACCCATTTGCAGAACGTTGTTATCTCGTTTCTAATGGTCGTCAAGAAGCATATCCCACTCTCAGATCCTATCTGGCCACCAATGGTGCAATGACAGAAGCACAGGTGCGGCGTTTTCTGAACCAAGTGCTGCAAACTCTGCAATTTCTGCACACTCAAAAGTTTAGTCTTCCCTCTGGTCAAATCCAGCAAGGTATAGCACACGGTAATATTAACCTTGACAGCCTCCTAATTATTGCAGATGCCCCGGCATTTTTTATCCATATAAGTGATTTATCACTGTGGGAATCGGTCTTTGATTTGCCAACTAGCAAAACAGTTATACCTACATTTGCTCAAGATTTGATAGATGTGGGGTATGTAGCTTTTTATCTATTAGCAGGAAGTATAATAGAGCCAGTTAATCATCCACTCCTTTACTCCAATATGGAGCAGGAAGAGAGAAGATTATCACCTGAATTTAAAAGATTTCTTCTCCAACTTCTAAATCTAAATTCATCCTTTAGTAATGCGGAAGAAGCCCGACAAACATTACTGAAGTTACCTCCTGCACCACTACAAGCCCAGGAAGTATTAGTAGTTATAAGTGAACCTGAAGAGAAAAAACCTAAGCTGCGTCGTTTTTATTTGTTATTTTTAGGTTTGTTTGGCTTGATATTATTGGGGTCAATTATCTCGTTTCTATTGCAAAGGTTCCAAAATCAACAAGTAACGGCTAAGGATGTGGTAGTTTGCTGTCTCAAAGATGTCTCGGCTGTTCCTCCAGGAAATTATACTTTTGCTGGTGAGAGTAACAGCACTTGGACTAAGATATGGCAACAAGAAAATTTAGTCTTACAAAATCAAAATTTAGAACAAAAACTTAAAATTAATCAACCCCAATTAGAGCTAAATTATCAACCTTATGATTCATTAACTAAGGTTATTAATAATATCGAATCAGGGGAAATTGACTTTGGGATACTCAATTTTTTTCAGCAACTATCACCGCAAATCAGACATGAAAGATTTGCTTATGATGGCTTAGTTGTGTTTGTGGCTTTTAGTTATTCCAAACGTGATCAAAGCCTCCCAGAAGCATTAAACGGCAAAATAACAACTGAGCAATTACGCGATTTGTATACAGGTAAAATTACCAATTGGAATCAATTGCCAGGTTTGAATTTACCTGATTTACCAGTTAAACTTTACATACCACGTAATGAACCAGAAACATTAAATATTTTTGCCCAACGGGTATTAAAAGAAGAAAATGCGATCGCTACTTTTGAAAAGCTACAAAATCAAGAACCACCATCTGCTGCATTCGTGGCAAATCCTACTACAAGTATCACCACGCTTCCCACATTAGAAATGTTGCGAAAGGTGTTACAGGATTTCGAGGGAAATAATATTGGTAGTATTGGTTTTGCTAGATTCAGCCAAGTTTTTGGTCAATGTTCTGTATATCCCTTAGCTTTAGGAGATGGAAATCAACCTGCTGTACAGACTTTAGTGTTAAACAACGGAAATTCTATAGATCCCAAAACAGATTTATGCAATGACAAGGGTAAATACAGTCCTAATATCCAAGTCTTTCAAACCGGAAGCTATCCCCTAGGGTATCCCTTAGTTGTTGCATATCTGGGAGATAACAGTCGTCCACCTATCGGTCAAAAATTCGCTGAGATGCTGAAAACCGAAGAGGTACAGCAACTTTTAGAAAAAGCTGGATTAGTACCCATAGCTAAAACCCAAAATTAACGCTATTTTATTACTCTCGTCATATAAAAATCATGAACCCTTATTTTTTATGATTTTGATCAATTTAGCCGTAGGTTGGGTAGAGGAACGTTAACGTAGTTTGCCGAAGGCATAACCCAACACCCACAATCCTTGGTTTCGTTGGGTTACTCTACGAGAAGGCTACGCCTACACAAGGCTTCAACCCAACCTACTCTTTTTTCTTTCATCAGAGTCACAAAAGAGCGTTAATCAGAGGTGGATTTTGGCAAGACTAGACTTTTGGCTAATAGTCATTAATTGAACTATATTGTTACTATAAATCTATTTATTAGTATGAGTAATTATAGCAATAGTGAAGATGAGCAAAAAGCAGTTGCAAAGTTAGCGGCTAAAGTTATGGGCGATCGGCAATTGATGTCGATGCTGAGTGATAAGGTTTATAAATTAATGCTAGACGATTTACGCCTCCAAAAAGAACGTCATCACAATTATGGGAGATCGTAATCATGACTAAAGCCGGACGTGAGTTGAATTACGTTACAGCCAATCGCTTTTATATCGAAATCGAAAGTAGTGTTACTGCTTGTTTTTCGGAATGTCAAGGCTTGGGTGTAACTATAAAAACTGAAAAATTTTCTGAAGGTGGTGTAAATGAACAACAAAGAGTTCTGTTAAATCCAGCAGAGTTTTCTGATGTCACACTCAAACGCGGGATTACAAACGATTTAACATTCTGGAACTGGATTAATAAAATTTTAAGCAGCAAAGCAGAACGTCGGAATGTCAACATTCTAGTTTTTAACCAAGCAGGGGAAACAATGCAGTGTTGGACGTTGATTGGTGCTATTCCTATATCCTGGAAAGCGCCAAGTTTAAGTGCAGATTCCAGCACGGCTGCTATTGAAGAATTGACTTTAACCTACGAAGGATTAAAAGTTGATAAAACCAGGTCTGGTGGTGCATCAATTAATTTAAAACGGGATGGTTCAGGGTACTTTGCTAGTAATTAAAGTGTATGGCAGAAAATCAGGAAACTACTTCTGGGTTTGACCTTCCAGAAGGAGAAATATCTCCAGAATTAGGTATACAAAAACCATTCCTTGTTCACAAACCTTTAGGACAGAAATTACTCAGTCCCAAATTTTTGTCACCATTAGGATCTAAACCATTATCAAATTTTGATCCTTCAGTATTTTTAAATTCTGAATCATTTGATTCTACTCAGGTAGATAATTCATTTCAAGATTCTCCCTTTTTTCCTGAGTACCAATCACCGCAATTAAGCAAAGCCAACCAATCCGCAGCATTGACTCCTTCGAGATCCACTGTGATTCAACCACAGCGTGAAAGTGATGTTTCGGTTCAAATGTCTTCAGAAAGAGATGAAAGTATCGCGCAAAGGCGCAAAGACGCAAAGGTAGAAGGGGTTATCTCTTCATCTGATAATCAAGAAATATCACCTTCCACAAAACCCATAAATCCGTCAACCGAATCAACGGTAATTCAACCACAGCGTGAAGATACAGCATCAGCGACTGCTTCCTCTGGGAATCAAGCGATCGCACCTTCCACAATACCTATAAATTCACCTACTGAATCAAAGGTAATTCAACCAAAACGAGAAGATACATCAGAAATTGCTTCATCTGGGAATCAAGCGATAGCGAAGCGCTCCGTAGGAATCGCACCTTCAACTACACCCGCAAATCCGCCAACTGAATCCACAGTAATTCAACCACAGCGTGAAGATACAGCATCAGAAATTGCTTCATCTGGGAATCAAGCGATAGCGAAGCGCTCCGTAGGAATCGCACCTTCTACAACATCGATAAATTCGCCTACTGAATCGACGGTGATTCAACCACAGCGTGAAAGTAATAATTCTATAACCGCTTTATCTGGGAATCAGGCGATCGCACCTTCCGCAACACCTACAGAATCAACAGTTATTCAACCACAGCGTGAAGATACACCATCAGTAACCGCTTCATCTGGGAATCAAGATATTGCTTCTCCTACGACACCTACAGAATCAACAGTAATTCAACCACAGCGTGAAGATACACCATCAATAACCGCTTCATCTGGGAATCAAGATATTGCTTCTCCTACGACACCTACAGAATCAACAGTAATTCAACCACAGCGTGAAGATACACCATCAATAACCGCTTCATCTGGGAATCAGGCGATCGCACCTTCGACAAAACCCATAAATCCCTCAACAGAATCCAAGGTAATTCAACCACAGAGGGAAAGTACATCATCAGTAAGCGCTACATCTGGAAGTCAAGCGATAGCGAAGCGCTCCGTAGGAATCGCACCTTCTACAACATCGATAAATTCGCCAACTGAATCGACGGTGATTCAACCACAGCGTGAAGATACATCATCAGTAAGCGCTTCATCTGGGAATCAAGCGATCGCACCTTCCCCAACATCGATAAATTCGCCAACCGAATCAACGGTGATTCAAGCACAGCGTGAAGATACAGCATCAGCAATTGCTTCATCTGGGAATCAAGATATTGCGTCTCCCCCAACATCGATAAATTCGCCCACGAAATCAACGGTAATTCAACCACAGCGTGAAGATACACCATCAGTCACCGCTTCATCTGGGAATCAAGCGATCGCATCTCCCAAAACACCTACAGAATCAACGGTAATTCAACCAAAACGTGAAGATACACCATCAGTAACTGCTTTATCTGGGAATCAGGCGATCGCACCTTCCCCAACACCTACAGAATCAACAGTAATTCAACCACAGCGTGAAGATACACCATCAGTAAACGCTTCCTCTGGGAATCAGGCGATCGCACCTTCCCCAACACCTACAGAATCAACGGTAATTCAACCAC
>NZ_CAWUDG010000058.1:0-6188 GCF_963920885.1 Anabaena sp. CCY 0017
CATCCATCCGTTGAATAGAATTAACTGCGGGCTTCATTTGCAGTTCTTCTTCTTCAGGTACATCCATCCGTTGAATAGAATTAACTGCGGGCTTCATTTGCAGTTCTTCTTCTTCGGGTACTTCCATCCGTTGAATAGAATCGACTGCGGGCTTCATTTGCAGTTCCTCTTCTTCGGGTACTTCCATCCGTTGAACTTCTTCACTCTCAGGCGCATTAATTCGCTGTACCACATCTGCGGCTACCTTATCCGCTTCTTGCTCATACTTATCCCCAGGCTCACCAATAGACAGCTTCATCTGTATTCCTCGTGGCTGTCTTGGTGGATGGTACTTAAATATATTTGGATTTATACCCTGACCAGACTGTTCCACCCTTGCCGATTGGGCTTGTACATCAGGATTTTGGGGTGTCTGTGGAACTGGCTTTTGGACGAGAAAGCGGCGCGATGCGAAATGACTTTTAGCTGGTGTATCAGAATTGTGGGCGGAAGCTTTCGCGGTTTTGGATTGTTTACTATACATTTACTCAACCCTATATATTATTATGCCACCATAGAAGCTTTCACGGCATATTTGGTCAAAAATCGCCGTTAATCAATCTTACCCCAGTTTCTGTAAATTATTACATCAGTTTTCAGGTATTTGAACCACATCTGTCGTAGGGGCGCAAGGCCTTGCGCCCCTACTGCCCCTACTAAAAAGATGCAGCTATATTCCAGTATCCGATAATATTAGTTCTCGAATATGCGCTTCAACAAATGTTCCAATAGGCGCAGGATTGCCTAAAGTCTCTATCATCAATATAGAACCTCCCAGTCGTAAAAATGCCAGCCCTTCTTCCTCGTATGTCTCCAACTTAGCTATCATTCCAACACCATCACCTTCTTGTTTCAGCTGGTAGGTAGATTCAGTAGTTTGGAGAATGTCCACACCCCAATTCAGGGGAGTGCCAACACTCAACTCAACATGATAGGTTTCTCCCAATTGTGGTGGTATACCCTGCCAGTAGGCACAAGCATTTCCTAGCGCACTAGAAAACTGCACCCGGTGTTTGTCACTGGATGAAAGCTCTAAATTTTGAATTTCTACTTTCATTTCTGCCTTTCCTCTATAAACTTACAGGTGATCTACGTAATACATTTGTGACTGTAAGTGTTGTATTTGTTGCATCATAAGTCCAAGTTTCCTCGTGGAAATGATGTTGCTTCGCTGGTGAGTTCCGCTCATGATTTCCGTATCTTATACTGCGTTGCCCATCCGCAGAAACCAGCCGGGTAGGGTCATCATTACCAGTTCGTGGGTGTTTGTGACTATATGGTCCTGACCCAAGAAATTCAACCCAACGAGCCACTACATTAGCTGGTTGGACAGTAGAACCTATAGTTTCACCACCATCTGCTGCTGTAGGTGTTGTTCCCGCCCATACAGGTTGATCTGTCCAATCTGCAACTGTTGCCAAGTTCGCAAGCTGTAGTACCAAGTCTGCAACAACATTCAAGCGTTTGTTTTCTAATTCTTGTGCTTCAAGAGTTTGAACTCTTAGTTGGAGTGCTGCTTCATCCGCAGGATCGTATGTGTAAGGGACATCAGCAGATGGTAACGCTTTCCCAGCATTTGTCATACCCCTGATTCGCCTCATTCTACTCAAGTGATTCCGAGCCTGATCTAGATCCAAGGTATCAATATCTACTGCAACCCCATTGTCTGCAATTCGCTGGATTATATTTTGATTGAGTTGTGCATTTTCTTGTGTTTGAATAGGTTTAACCTTTGATGCAGCCATGCCATTTTCCACAGGAAGACGTTGCACCATTGGTTTCATTTGCAGTTCTTCTTCTTCAGGTGCATCCATCCGTTGAACTTCTTCACTCTCAGGCGCATTATTCTTATGCACTACATCTGCGGCTACTTTATCCGCTTCTTGCTCATACTTATCCCCAGGCTGACCAATAGACAGCTTCATCTGGATTCCTCGTGGCTGTCTTGGTGGATGGTACTTAAATAGATTTGGATTTATACCCTGACCAGACTGTTCCACCCTTTCCGATTGGGCTTGTACATCAGGATTTTGGGGTGTCGGTTGAACTTGCGGTTGGACGACAACACGGGGCGGTGCGAACTGACTTTTAGCTGGTGGGTCAAAATTTTTGGCAGAAGCTTTCGCGGTTTTGTATTGTCTACTATACATTTACTCAACCCTATATTTTATTAATATGCCACCATCGAAGCTTTCACGGCATATTTTGTCAAAATGCGCCATTAATACATCTTACCCCAGTTTCTGTAAATTATTACATTAGTTTTCATGTATTTGAACCACATTTGTCGTAGGGGCGCAAGGCCTATGGAACGTCTCTACACTCCTTAATCGAAAAGTATTGGGTCAGGGTTTTGGAGGCTGTTTGAAAAGTCTTATTGTCGGTAACAAAACATTCTAGATCCCCCTAAATCCCCCTTGAGAAGGGGGACTTTGATCACTATTCCCCCCTTTTTAAGCTACCGTGTACACACAAGTCTTATCAAGTTGCCTAAGAGCGTTTCGATCCCCCCTAACCCCCCTTGATAAGGGGGGAACTAGAATCAAAGTCCCCCTTTTTCTACGCCGAAGGCGCATCCCCGAAGGGGTTTAGGGGGATTTAGGGGGATCAGATCACTTGTGTGTACACCGTAGCTTTTTAAGGGGGGCTAGGGGGGATCATTAATTGCCTAAAATCACAGCCGGACACTTTTGAAACAACCTCAGAGGCGATATTTCTCCTAACCTAAATGCCTTTAATATGGAATTATGCTGAAGTAGAAGTAGTTAGATCATATTCCACCAACAAGTTAAAAATATAGGACTTACGCATTGACAATAAATACCAAATATGTATAAAACTAAAACGCACATATTTCGTAGGGGTTTAGCAGTGCTAAACCCCTACCACACGGGTATATTTACGATTCACATAATCATTTTTATTCCCGCATCCTACAATAGAGGACATTAGATTTGAGAGCAGTCACCGCAATCATCATGTCTGCTTGGGTGTGCGTTTTACCGATTACTGCGATCGCACTGATCCCATTGTCCTGGTCGCTATCAGCCGCGCCGGTAATGGCGCATGGCAGTGTAGGAGGATCGAACGTCACCCGTCGTGACGAATGCATCGAAGGCTGCACTGGCCTCCATCTGTGTTGCCTCGTCAACATAAAATGCGTTCACGTATTCTGCGCCACCGCCAATGAGCAAGACATCGGTCGTCGTGATGATTGCCCAAAGACCCGTGTCGTCACATAGGAGGAAATCCATCCCGTTGATTAAGTACCCGATATCATAGCCGAGTGCATCAAAGGTTTCTCGATTAAGTCCTGTTGGGATAGCGTGACCACAGTCGAGCGTGATGGACTGAGCGTTTTCAGTTTCGTACTGGATCGCATAGAACCGGGGCTGGTTCGTGCAATCGAGGATGCGCCCAAGACCAGCGTACAGTCTCTCAAACCCGTGACTACTTTCTTCAACAACGACATGGGCGCTCGGTAGGAACGGGTCTGCCACCTGAACCCAGGCATACGACAAAACTGCGCTAAGTCGATCCTCGATACGCTTCAATTCGTCGGAATTGAGTGGGTTTACAAGATTCGCGTGTGTCATAAACGTATTCTCCATGTACATTTCCTGTATAGGCTAGTAGCTATTCTTACCACCAGTATCCGACGGTTATTGTGTCTGCTCCACTTGATACCGCGTCTGTCCCATGAATTTAAACTCCAGTGTGTAGCCAGCAAGCTTCAGTTCGATCACGCCCGCAGCTCCGGGTTGACTACTCCAGTCGCGCAGAGTTACTGGTACACCATCAATCATCTCATTGTAGAGGAGGTTAACCTTTCCGTCCTCAAGTGGTTGCTTATCTATCCTCGGTTGGTTGAGCGCCATACCCATCAGAGTACCTGCGACAGATTTGGCTTCATCCCATGAGCCATCTTTTATGTATACGATCCGTCCGTTACAGTTGAACAACTTGAACCCGATAGCGAAGAGATGATTCAGTTTGCTTTTTAGGCTGGCGTTCTGGCTTGACCAGCTTTTTGTCCCCCCTTCTTAGTCATCGGAGGGCGGTATTGTCTTGTTTGGTCTTGACTGATTAACCGATAGTTATGTGGAGGCCCATACCTTGTCTTTTGATAGGATTCTCCTACCCACTGTTCTCCCACTGCGTTTGCTTGTGTTGTGCTTGTGTCTTCATCAATTGTTAATAAAATTATGCTGAGGTAGAAGTAGTTAGATCATATTCCGCCAACAAGTTGAAAATATATGAACAACAACAATAAACAAATTTACAATTACACAGTTCTTCTAGAAAAAGAATCAGATGGAGGTTATCACGCTTTTTGTCCTACTCTCAAAGGTTGTCATTCTCAAGGAGATTCTTTTGAAGAGGCAATTGAGAATATTACAGAAGCAATTGAATTATATATTGAAAGTTTAAAAGCTGATCATCAGTCAATTCCTAGAGAAGATTTAATTGTTAAGCCATTAACCATCTTAGCATGAGTGATTTTCCCAGTGTCAAAGCTAAAGATTTTATCAAAGTTATTGAAAATTTAGGTTTTTATCTTGACCGCCAAAAGGGGAATCATGCTATTTACAAAAATAGTCATGGGCAAAGGGTTGTTGTTCCTTTTCATTCGGGAAAAGACCATGAATAGATTTAACTTCCCCACGAATAATTAGGAGTTGCTTATTTTCTGATTCTTGCTTCTCCATGTTCTTATTCGCACCATTTGATTTATAATTACCTTCTTCTCCAATTGAATAAGAACAGCAGGATCAGCTGATCATCAAAAAAAGGAGAAGTACATTTTGATATCTATCAAATGATTTTTTCTTTTCTGACAATATTCTAAACTCTAATTAATGATATGCTTGAATGGCAATTCCTGTATAATAGCCTCTTCTAGTGGTTTAATTTTCTCGAAATATCCTTCCTCTTCAAGTTTTTTTACCGTATTTACCACTACTTTTTTCGATACTTCTTCCACAAGTATTAAGTTGTGATCGATGGAATAATACCCCTGCTCTTGCTGCTCGTCCTCAAAGTCTTGCTGTAATCGAACTATGTCGTAAATATGGACATGGTACATCCCAGTTGTGGTTTTTACATACACATCATTTCGGTAGCCTTTGGCGATCGCTTCTATTTCATCGCGTTCGTCATTATATAGGTAATAGATTTCCATTTCTATTGATTCCTGATCTTAATATAGGGATGGTAGATGCCTGAGAATTTAGTTAAATTTTTTGACTGTTGCACTATCCTTATTATTCATCCTCGACTTGTTCTAGAACTACTTTTACCAACTCGTTTTTGAATTCTTCAAAGTCCAGTTTTCCATTTTCGGCAGGAACAATCTCGAAGTGGTTCTGATTTCTGCCACGCTGAATGATTTTGAGAGTATCGGGGATGCTCTTGACTTCATAAGTACCTCCGAATTTCCCAAGGCCTTTTTTCAAGTCAAAAAGGGACACACCATGGGTGTTCTTCAGCTTTTGTGTTCTACTGTCAATCTTAACTTCATTCATCTTAGGAGCAAGACTATTTCCCCCTCGGTAATAGGGTTGACACTGCACAAGTGGTTCTTGAAGTGAGTAATCTATCGAGATTGACTGAGCATTTTTCCTTTGTAATGCTCGCTGTACTGCCCCTCCATTCTGCTGCACCACATGAGTCAGTTCATGAGCTAACAACTCCTGCCCTCCTCGACTTCCAGGATTATATTCCCCCTGGCGAAAGAACACATCCTGTCCCGTAGTGAAAGCCCGTGCCTGAATTGAGCGATTCAACTGGTCAGACTGACCATCAGTGTGAATCTTCACACCACTAAAATCTGCCCCCATTGCCTGCCCCATTGAGCGTTGCAGACCTGCATCTAAAGGCTGTCCACTTCCCCTGGCACTATTAATAGCAGTATCCAAATCCGTCGAAGCTTCCCCTCCCCCAATGGCTTCCCGACGCTGGAGTGATGTTATCTCAGGCTTCATTTGCAGTTCTTCTTCTTCGGGTACATCCATCCGTTGAATAGAATCGACTGCGGGCTTCATTTGCAGTTCTTCTTCTTCGGGTACATCCATCCGTTGAATAGAATCAACTGCGGGCTTCATTTGCAGTTCTTCTTCTTCGGGTACTTCCATCCGTTGAATAGAATT
>NZ_CAWUDG010000059.1:0-6043 GCF_963920885.1 Anabaena sp. CCY 0017
TGACGCAAAATAATCTGGCGACTGCATACCTTAACAGAATATTAGGAGAACGAGCCGAGAATCTGGAACTGGCGATCGCCGCTTATCAACAAGCTCTGTCAGTATATACCCGCACTGCCTTTCCTGAAAAATGGGCAATGACGCAAAATAATCTGGCGACTGCATACCTTAACAGAATATTAGGAGAACGAGCCGAGAATCTGGAACTGGCGATCGCCGCTTATCAACAAGCTCTGTCAGTATATACCCGCACTGCCTTTCCTGAAAAATGGGCAATGACGCAAAATAATCTGGCGACTGCATACCTTAACAGAATATTAGGAGAACGAGCCGAGAATCTGGAACTGGCGATCGCCGCTTATCAACAAGCTCTGTCAGTATATACCCGCACTGCCTTTCCTCAAAACAATGCAGAAACTTTGTTAAATTTTGGCAAATTATACCAAGATGAAAAACAATTTGATTTAGCTTACAATACCTTCACCGATGCAATAGTAACAGTGGAATCGATCCGGGGTGAAATTTTTTCTGGGGATGAAAGCAAACGTAAACAAGCTGAAGAATGGAATCAGCTTTATCGACGCATGGCGGAAGTTTGCCTAGCCTTGGGAAAAGAGACTGAAGCAATAGAATATATTGAACGCAGCAAAACCCGCAATTTAGTCGAACTGTTAACCAAAGCCACATCAACAAGTCAAGTAAATCTACCATTAATTAGTAGTAGTATATGCTTTCCAGAAATCCAAAACCTTTTAGATTACAACACTGCAATTATCCAGTGGTACATTTTTAATGATTGTTTTCGTGCTTTCATTATCACCCAAGATAAGGATAAACCAGTTATTTGGCATTCTGATCAACAAGATTTAGAAAACTTAGTAAATTGGATTGTTAATTACCTAAAACTTTACAGCGAAGATAAAAAACGTTGGCAATATCAATTAGGTGATCAACTTACCCAACTAACACAAATACTCCACTTTGATCAAATTATTTCCCTCATCCCCACTAATTGCCACAAGCTAGTTTTAATCCCCCATCATTATTTACACCTGTTTCCTTTCCACGCTATCCCCCTATCTACCAACTCCTCAACACCAGAATATCTCATTGATAGATTTCCCGATGGAGTGAGTTATGCACCTAGTTGTCAATTGTTACGTTTCGCTCAACTCAAAGCTCAACAATTAGCAAGTTCACAGTTAAATCAACTCAGCGATTTATTTGCTATTCAAAACCCCACCAATGATTTAGACTTCACTGATATCGAAGTTGAGACAATAGCCACAAACTTTCAACCCCACCAAATTCTCAAACACAGCCAAGCCACCAAAGCTGTTTTAGCAGAACAGTCAACCAATGAAAATCTCTGCAAATCTCAATGGCTGCATTTTTCTTGTCACGGATATTTTAATTTCCAGTTTCCTTTAAAATCCGGCTTACAGTTAGCAGATGCAGTGATTTATGATATTCCTGCCAATACCTACTCATCACGAAATATCAAAATTGATGAAAACACAGCAATTGATTTAGATAAATGCCTAACTCTAGAAGATATCTTCCTATTAAATTTACCTAACTGCCATCTGGTGACTCTTTCTGCTTGTGAAACTGGCTTGATTGATTCTACCAATAAGAGTGATGAATATATAGGCTTGGCAAGTGGTTTTATCAAAGCTGGTGCAGCCAATATTATTACTACTTTATGGGCTGTGAGTGACTTTCACACAGCTTTATTAATGATTAGATTTTATGAAACTTTGCCTCAAAATTCATATAATGTCACCTTAGCACTGAATAAAACCCAGCAATGGCTACGTCAAGCCACTCAAGCACAAATAATTACCTGGATTCAAGGTATAGATAAAATAGAATCCCCACAGCAACAGCAAATCATAAATTTGTTGAAACAATACAAACCAGAAGAACAACCATTTAAAAGACCAGAATACTGGGCTGCTTTCTGTGCCATATCTCCCTGCTGATGCGTGTTTCAGATCCCCGACTTCTTCAAGAAGTCGGGGATCTTATTTATGGCAATCACCTATAAACTGGATATGATAATATTTAATCAACCCCAAAACTAAACCGATGGAACCCGATAAACTCATCCAAGCATTTACCCAAGTTGTGAGAGAGCAAGATTATGTTTTCTCCCCAGAGGCTATCACAGCCATTCCCGAACTACAGAAAAACCTAGCCGAATTAGAAACCCAAACACCTGATTTAGTAGCGGAAGTACTTCGCCTGTGGTACATAGAATATGAAGATGTGAGAGATGCGGTACTAATTCAAGAAAGAGAAATTACGAGAGTGCGTAAAAGTCAACCAGAAAACCAAGAAAATATCCAAGAAAATCGCTACCGAGTTTTGGAAGAAGACCTCGCAAAATTGCACAATAATAAAACAGGTACAAACCAGCCAAATAAATCATGAAAATTTATGCGCCAAATATCCATTTATTTGCTTTTCAACTATACAAAATTTCCAACATTGACGCAAATAATTCATTAATAGATAAAAATCTTCTCTGGAATACTGGTAATGAGATAGTCCGCACAACCTTACACCAAGACTTGCATCTCAGCCAGCGCCTTGATGTTGATAAAAAACCAAAAAACCCTCGTGTAGATTTGCTCAAGGACACAGAAGTTATAGATGATAACTATGCTGTCACTTTTGAGGGTAAAGTTACTCTAAACCAAGAGTTGCTAGTTAACGGCTTTGCTTATCCCCTACGGCTACATGATAGCTACGGTTTGTGGCTAAATTTACGCCGTCCAGAAACAGAAAATAACTATAATACAGATAATCTAGAAATTGCTTTCTTACGCCAGTTAAATCCAAATAATTGTTTAATTCTGCCAGAAAACCCTTTATTTGTTGGTCAAACTTTGCTAGTTACTGCTTGGTTAACAGGTGCAAAAGATAGAAAAAGCAGCCAAGAAATAGCCAACGAATGTTTAAAATTTCTCTTTCCTGATAATTATCCATTACCACCATTTAATCGCCAAGGTGAATTATTTGGTAGTCCAATCTTTGAATATGGCTTATTTAGTCAATCAGACAATTATCAACACGTTTTAATTTGGCTATTTGCCGATAACCAAGCAGATACTAAGTTTAATCAATGCTATGACGATTTAGTAGATTTATTTTTCTTTCGCACCAAATCTGTAAAAGCTTATAAAGACAGTAAGAAAACTTATAAAAAACTAGACATAGCCTATCGTGAAGTAGAAAAAACTATTGAAAAACTACCCAAAATAGACGATAAAAAATCTACGAACACAGCAAATTTAACTGATTTACAAAACCAATTAAAAGCTTTACCTCAACTAGCATTAGAATACACGCGCCTGCTGCGAGATTTAGAAGAGCAACAAAATACAATTGCAATTCACACCTACAATTATAACGAAAAATTACAGCGTATTCGTGATACAATTGGGAATGATATCAGCTTTTTAGAATTTTTTAGTCAAAAAAGTAGCCCTTATTTCCAACAACAAATAACCGCAGATTTAGGTTATTTTCGCCACGGTTTAGAACTATTGGGTAAAGCCATAGACTCAATTCGTGGCATAGTTGAAATAGAACAAGCTGAGAGCGATCGCTCCTTAGAACGCACCATCCAAATATTAGGTATTGGCTTTGGCGGAGGCGCAATTATTTCTGCCATTATCACCGAATACATCAACGAAATCAATATACCCCTAGCTGCGATATCTCCCAAAAATCCACCCCATCCCTTTTACGCATCTTTATTTTTAAGTATTCTAGTTACATTGTTGTTTATCGGTGTTGGCTGGCTGATTACCAAACGCAGACACTATCCTAGAAATAAGAAGTAGACCAATAACTAAATTCTTATGGCAAACACTATCACAATTACCGATCCTATATTTCCAAATCCTGCACCGCAATCGGTAATTATTCGCCTAGAAAATATCTTTAAAATCTATGGAAGTGGCGAAACCGAAGTCAAAGCCCTTAATGATGTGAATTTGACGATCAATGAGGGTGAATATTGTTCAATTATGGGGCCTTCTGGTTCTGGTAAATCCACAGCCATGAATATTATCGGCTGTTTAGATCGCCCCACCACCGGACATTATTATTTAGATAACCTTGATGTCGCCCAAATGAATGATGCAGATTTAGCCAAAATCCGCAATAAAAAACTGGGGTTTGTCTTCCAACAATTCCACTTATTACCCCAACTGACAGCGTTAGAAAATGTCATGTTACCAATGGTTTATGCCAGTGTCAATCCTAGCGAAAGACGCGATCGCGCCACTGAAGCATTGACAAAAGTCGGTCTAGAAAAGCGGCTGAATAATAAACCCACGCAATTATCTGGGGGACAGCAACAACGGGTGGCGATCGCTCGTGCTATAGTAAATTGTCCCGTTGTTCTTCTAGCCGATGAACCCACAGGCGCACTTGATTCCCAGACAACCCAGGAAGTATTGGATATTTTCACCGAATTAAATAACAGTGGAATCACCGTTGTCATGGTGACACATGAATCAGAAGTTGCGCGTCAAACCCAACGCATCGTCTGGTTTCGTGATGGCGCAGTCGTCCACAGCAACTTAACACCAAAGGATTTAACTCAAGTCACCATGTCCTCATAAAAACCTCCCCTCTCCTTACTAAGGAGAGGGGTTGGGGGTGAGGTTCCATATTTTATTATTCCCAACTCCCCAGCACAGACGTAATTCATCGCATCTCTACAAATCTTGATTACAAGCTAGGGGTTTTTCCCGTTTGTGCTTGTGTTTCAATAGGCTGAACATCGCTGTAGCCCATTTGACCCGCAATTGTGCGGAACACAGATATTTGTCCTTCAAAATCTAGCTTTTCAGTTTGGGAAAGCAAATTCTTGATTGCATCAGTACGCTGATAATTATTTGGCATTCCCACTACTTGATCTCCCATAGCCGCAGCCCAAGCATACCAAACTAAAAGTTGATTATTTTCTTTAATCGCACCATAAGCACGGGAATAATCTGTGTCTTTACCCTCCACAATATCCCGCATAATTGTTAATTGTTGCTCAGGTGACAACTTTAAATAGTCTCCTAAAAGCATGGGTGCAAGTTCTGGTTCAGCCGCATCTGGAGCCGCAGGAGTAATGGATTTACCCATTTTTTCATAAACAAAATAAAACCATGCTAATTTAGCATCGGTATCTAAAGCATTAAACCCTTCAACCACTTTTAAAGTTTCATTGCTTAGTGCTTGAGAAATATTTTTCTTGGAAGTTGTAGTCACAATGGATCTCCATGATTTATCAATCCTACTAAGGATTAACAAATTTTCACATCCCTAATCTACCTCCGAAAGTATGAGTTATATTAAATAATTTTAAATAATTTTCTTCTACCCTGAGTAGATGTATAAGTCTCTCTTCAGACAGAAAGAAAATTACTTCTATCCTTGGTAAAATCGCCCCAGCAATTGCAAAATTACCCAAGGTCTTACTTTTATGGCTGATCGAGTGAAACCCAATGCAAATCAAGCTCCTACCCATGATGCACAATTAGCTGCTGATAGTATGGCTCGTGGTGAAGAGAAAGCAGCAAAGGTTGATTTTGAATCTGATTATGCAGCTGCACAGGAATTTAGCATCAGTGACATCGACAAGACAAATGAAGGTGCATCCGCCGCTTCAGCCGCCACTGCACCGCAACAAAAAGTTGCTGACCCCAAAGAAACAAACACACAAGCGCAATCGACAGGAAACCCCAAAGACTATCTAGAAATGGCAAAGGAAGTTGGGGGTTCTACAACTGAGGGTGTAACTAATGTTAGTGATGATTTAGTTCAAAAAGCTTTTAAAAAAGGTCAATCGCAACAGTAAGTTAGGACTTACGCACTGTACAAATTAATCATGGTATGCTGATACCAAAATAGCCAACTTCCGGCTCAAACAATGATTATTTTGATCGTAAATATACCCGTGTTGTAGGGGTTTAGCAGTGCTCATTGGTGTCAACTTAATGGTACAGCCTCCCAAATTTGCTCTCTGATTTGT
>NZ_CAWUDG010000060.1:0-4802 GCF_963920885.1 Anabaena sp. CCY 0017
AAACTGGTTTGCTAATTGCTGCTACTGTACCTCATAACAGCCGGAAACGCTGTATGATTGTGAGTTTTTTATTAGCATTGTTGTTTGTATGGATAAAGTGAACAATTGAACAATGCAAGAAATAGAACAGTTTAACCACCAACTGAAAGCACAACGAAGAACAGCCACATTCTTATCAACTGCTTTGTTTATTGGTGGTGTTTCGCTATGTCTTCCACTGTTTGCGGACACTACCAAATATCCTGAAACATTATTCTGCTTTAATCCTAATACTGACTTGTGCGAGGGTCATCAAATCAAGCGGGGGATTAGTTGGATAATTGACCGGGAACGGCGTAACTTTACTTTTGATAGCAAGGTGAAATTCTTACGCGTACTCCCACCAGAAGCACCCAAAGCCCCTTTATATGGTGTAGTGGGAACTGTTCTTTTAATTGGTGCGTATGGTGTAAGTAAATCACTCACAGATACACAGGAGAAAGCAATTCATTCTCAATTCGCACTGTTAAAAATACGAGCGCTAGAAAATGACATTTATGTTTCAAATCACTTAGACTTAACTGCATACAGCAAACAGCACCAATCCCAAATAACTAAGGAGATAATTGCACGGGATACAGCCGGGGCAATTGAACAATTGAAGACTGAAGGAGAACAGCAACTAGACCACATTAACGGACAATTACAAGGTGAAGTTGCCCTGAAAAGCCATGAGTTACAGATATCAGAACTAGACAAGGCTATTGCAGATAATCGTTTATCAACTGTTGAGACTACCCGTAAAATTGAGAAGATATCCAAACCAATTACTGACAGTAAATCTGATACTCAATCACCTAATGAACAGCTAAAAGATGCTCTGATAGATGCCTTGAAAAGCCATGAAGACGGGTATCTGTGGAAAATTATCAATTCACTTAAACCATTGTGGCTGATTGGTAATCAAGGGTCTGGCAAGACTTATACTGCTGCTGCCATCGCACTAATTAGAAAATACTGCCTCGATGCCCCAATTCATCAACTAATCGACCGTCACGCCACTGGTGACAATGCCGACGTGTGGCAAATGCTAGAAGCCACCAGTAAGGCAGAATCAGAGGATGAAATCAGCACAGCTTTTGAAGATTGCTGTGATAGGTGGCTGCAACGGATTAAGGAAAAGCCCACTAAAAAGCAGCAGGTGATTTGTGATGAATTTACCAATTTAAAATCATTATGCGGTGACAGCGCGATCGCAT
The DNA here is from genome assembly GCF_963920885.1 of Anabaena sp. CCY 0017. Classification (NCBI taxonomy): domain Bacteria; kingdom Bacillati; phylum Cyanobacteriota; class Cyanophyceae; order Nostocales; family Nostocaceae; genus Anabaena; species Anabaena sp. CCY 0017. Next base: position 1,239 of record NZ_CAWUDG010000060.1, read on the forward strand.
TCTTCAAAATGTCCCTCACCGACACCCGCAAAGCTAAAGAGTATTTGCTGGGCATTACCCACAATGCCACCAATGAATCATTCCCAGATGGTACAGCATCAGCCCGGAAGGCAGGGACAATTTTATTGGAGAAGTTCTCAGCCAATGGGGAGACACCACTATCTAGGGTAGTTGTCCGCTATGGCCTTGTAGATGAAAATGGCAATAATTTAGAAGATGAGGAGAGGACATTGCCAAGCTGGATGCATCCTGAGTGCATTTACCAGCACTTCAACGGTAAGCCAATTAATTTTGAATATTAACTTCTCTCTCGCGCCCTTGATAAATCACTGGGGGCTGAATTGTTAGTGATCATTGGCACAAGTAAAATTCACAACTATGAGACAATAAAGCTTTCGATGCAAATCGAAGGCTTTTTAGTTTGGAATTAGTATTATGGTAGCCATAATGTATAACTATGGACAACTTCCCTGAACGGATAAACAATCATATGGATATTACTCTGACGTTTCAAGCACTGGAACTTGATAACGAATATCTGCAATTTGAAGTAGAGCGCCTTTTGCCCCAGATTCGGGAGATTGAGGGTGTAGAACAAGCTGTATTGATTAGCGTAGAGTTATCACCCGATGGCTCTAAGGCAGGAGGTGGATTTGTTCTAGGCGCACTCAAAGTTATTGCGGACAACTCGAAGATTATTCAAGGGTTGATGGGCTTGAACAATGCGCTGCTGGGCAACAAAACCCTGAAGATGACGGTAAAAGCAACCGACGGAAGTGAGTTCAGTGGTGAAGCAAAAAACCGGGATGATTTGGAGTATCTACTTCAACAAGCAGAAGAATTTTATCAACGACGGGTACAAAATTAATTGTGAATAAGGCTTATCAACAGAGGCTGCCAGTCGTTTTTACTGGGGATTTAATTAAGGAGAATAACGCTTTTGTACTGAAAAAACTCTAGCTTTGTTTTATATGATATTTTGACCGAGCGAACAGCAGTCTAAAAAAAGCGCGACATATAATCAATTTTTTCGGCAATATATTTAATGAAGTCCTATGAATCTAAAGCATAGAGATAACAAAATAATATCTGCTTCACTCTCCTAATATAGATTTTTTTAGAAATTCACTTTTTTCCGGACTCAAACGATATACATCTTGCTCCGCTTTTCCAATTATATGTCCCTGCACATAACTGACACCTAAATCCTTCAAATGACGTAGCGTAACTGGTGAGTTATCGTCTAAACCTTCAACAATTACTTTTGCAGGATCAAGGGGATTAGCTCTGGCGACGATTTGTTGAACAAAATTAATAATAATAGGGGTCACTGTGCCAAAACGGAAAAATTGTACGTTAACGTTGAAAGTCTCTGAGTTGGAAATAGAGTAACCTGCAAGCTGCTGTAAATCCTGGCTTGTTCTAAAAAAGACCCAATATGGCTTTTATCCTTTTATCCAGCCCTATAGCGATATCACAGTTTCAGCAGACTGGTCTGGCGCGTGACGAGAACGAAGATGTAAGGTGATTTCCGTATCGAGTCGCTTGAGGAAAGTGAGGAGTTTACCCTCACTGAACCGTTGAAACTCTCCTTTCATTAGATGAGATACTTCTGGCTGGGGAATACCAAGAAGTTCGCTGATTTCGCGCTGTTTCAGGTGGCGTTGTTTCAAAAGGCGCAGTACCTGAATCCCTATCTTGCCCCGTGTAAAAAGTTCATCCGCATCCGACAAACCGAGGTCAGCGAATACATTGCCACTGCTTTCTTCAAAAACGGGTTCCTGTGTCATTGTTGTTTCTCCCTTGCCACTGCGTCCTTATAGCGTTGTTTAATCAGCTCAACATCAGCCTGTGGGGTTTTAATTCCCTGCTTTGATTTCTTCTGAAAAGCGTGCAGGACATAAATTTTCTCTCCAATCTTTACCGCATAGACTGCCCTGTAAGTATCCGTATCGTAACGTTTGACGATTTCATACACGCCACTTCCAACTCCTTTAAAAGGCTTGGCATCCATTGGTGTTTCCCCTGCTTGCACCAATTGCAGCGCATAGCCTACTGATGCACGCACGGATTCAGGAAATGAGCGGATATTTTTGAGAGAGTCTCCCATCCAAACCAGAGGTCGTAGAGGAATTTCTATAATATCCTCATCATTGTCCATCTTATATGAAATTTACTATAAAACCAGTTCGACAATAGCATGAAATGTCCCCCGCGCAACCTCAGAGGTAAGTTTTATGTCCAGTTGATTTCGGTATAGACATAGTATAGACCTTAGTGCCAAAGCAGTTGGCGGATTATACCTGTAGTTGGTCATCGTGCTGCAAGCATAAGCAAGTTTTATCAGTCAACGACAGAATGCGGGTTGTAGCGATTGGGAATGATAAGTTGGATTTGATGGGGTGTTATCGCTTTCGTGGTCACAACGAAGTTACAATACTTTTAGTCACTCGTTACACGATTTAGACAAATCGTGTACCCCCCTAGAAGGTAGTCAGGATGAAGGTTAGCGGCAACGGACAAGGCAAAATACTCAGCCAAGAGGAATTGAAGCGATTGTTCACTGAAGGGCTACTTACCCAACGCGATCGCCTACGGCGGGCGCTTGCGCCATCGCTCTCTGTTTGGCATCTGCTTGTTCACTGGTTGTCGCGTATCGGAAGCTTTGGCTCTCAAAAAGACTGATATCAAATCTGGAACCATCACTTTCCGCAAGTCTACCACCAAAGGTAAGCACAAAACTCGGATTGTAGACATCCCTCCAGGGTTAGCAGCAATACTAGCGGAGTATCAGCCCCCAGGGGAGATGATGTTTCCCGGTATGCGCGGTGTGACTGAACGGTTGACTCGGTTTATGGCTGATAAGATTTTACGGGCTGCTTGCAACCGCATTGGGGTGGAGGGAGTTAGTACGCACTCGTTTAGGCGAACGGCTCTCACGCAAATGTCGAGCGCTGGCATACCTTTGAGGACTATTCAAGAAATCTCTGGTCACAGTGACCTGGGGACTTTGCAGCGTTATCTGGAGGTTACGCCTGAGCAGAAGCGTCAGGCTGTTTCTGTGATTGGGTTTTAGATTCTGGTCGGGTTATATGGCTATGCCGACATTTCTATACCACTGTCTACACGGGAGGAACTGAGCCAAGATTAGCGATGGCGCTCGCTTTCTTCCACTTTTCTGCGATTTTTTACATCTTTAGCTTTTATTCATTATTCTCTGTGCCGATTTGTGTGATAATCATTATCAAATATTTTTCAGTAAAAATACATAACAGCATCAGCATCTTGTGCTTTTGTTGATGAGAATTTGGTGCGGAGGAAAACCTTGAAAGTTAGACATTTTATTTATCTAGGAATTATCGGGGCAATAATCTTGCTGGACACGCAACCGTTCAAAGCGCAAGCCAGTGTTAGCACTATAGAAAATACTCAGACAAAGCAACCCATAACCAAAATCCCCCGGACTCACACCAATGTAAGAAGGGGGAGCAACGCGATTTTGTGAGGTTGGGATACTGTTGGCGAATTCAGAGAAGCAGGATACTAGCTGGTTAGTTCAGTGAT
>NZ_CAWUDG010000061.1:0-3486 GCF_963920885.1 Anabaena sp. CCY 0017
AGTGGCGTTATACGCAAACCTGATGATGTTGGGCTGTATAAACTCTTGTGCTGCCTCTGGAGCTTCAGCCTGTTTAGCTGTTGGTGGTTGCGGCGCTTTTGAGTGGTGATTTGGCTGTAATTCTGACATTTTGTCCATCCTCCTTGATGTGTAGTGGAGGAATTGGAGCTATCCGGTGTAGTAATCTTATATACAAGCTTTTGAAAATATAAAAAGATAAAATTCCTGAGTGGCTCTTTCTATCTGGGTGGCCAGTGTTAAAATGGCTTAATACTCCAAAAGATTTGATAAGATTGCTATTAGGGATATTAATTAGGCTCGTCAAAACCCAATCCCCAATTCCAATGTAATGGAATCGAAAAATGAAAACCTTGTTGTCCATACCGGACCACGGGTTTTCGGTATTTATCCTATTGGTAATGATTTAACCAAGCCCTAATAAACTCAGTTACTTTCTGCTCCTGAATCACAAAAGCAGTGCCTTTTCTTCTGAGAGCCAAAATTTTCATGCCTTCTATCTCCGTATAAAGATGTTCATTGTGATTTGGAGCCGCCTTGGTAGGAGGCCATAAAACCAAAACTTTTGCTGCCGGTGTTTTTGTTGCTTCCCTTGAAGACATTGCAAACAAGTCTCTGTTTTTGTTCAGCCACTTTTCGTAATCAGCTAACTCAAGCAATGGACAAGGTTTCCACGTAGTCAAACCCCTCTTATTCTTCTTCCGGATCTGTAGAATTTCCCTTGCTTCGTTGTAGACTACCTCCCGATCTCCAAAAGAACGAATGGAGATAAACAGGTGACTTCTGCGTGGAAACCTCACAAACAAGTCCAGAGGGTTCTTGTCTTCGATTTTTTGGACTGGAAAGATTTGTGTACCAATACTTTTAAACTCATCCAAAAGTACGGTTGTTAATTTTTCCAGACGTGCAAGTTTCTCAAGTCGGATCAACGGTTTATAAGCCAATGCAAAAGCAGCCCAGCCAAGCGGATGAACCATGCCGCCTGTAGCAAGTGCAGTACCACCAGCAATTAGAGCCAGAGCGGACTCATAATCTTTCGCCTCCCTAAGCCACTTTAACGCCGGTTCATTGTGCGGCGGAAGTTGAAAATCGGCTGTTGAGGATTTCATGGCCAACATTGGAGAGACCAGATATTCATATTAATAGTACCTTTACTGATGGTAATCCTTGACACGGCATTTTTTATCAAATAGTCATTTATTTAGATGGAAAATTAAATATGTTTCCCTTATGCCCACTTGCCAGAGGGCATGAAAAGGGCATGAAAAACCGGGGTATTTTGGGGTAAATTTTACATTGCAGATTTATTTCATTCTTTGCGTGGTAAGGGTCGCAGTGGCATTTGAAATGTATGTGCAAGTGCCATTTTGGGGGTGCGACAGGGAATAAAGGAGCGATTTTGCGTGTCGCATTAGCTGAAAAGCTGATTCTACTGTTGTTAGCGACAGCGATTTTGCATTCGGGTTTCACGCAGAATCATTTCAAATTAATCAAAATTCACCCCTAAATCTACCCCAAGCGCGGCTTCAATTTTCCGAACAATGTCCTCTGTTATTGGGGATAATGTCGCCTCATTTTCTATTTGATGCCAGTAAGTTCTAGACACCCCTGATTCCTTGCAAATACTCACCAGAGAGCGTTTATCCCCCTCCCTAGCCTTTTTAATCCGTTCCCCCAAACCGGGGAAATCTTTATAAATAATAATTGACCGCTTTACTTGCACTCTAGGCATTTCCATAAAATCTATTGATTCAGTTTACTGTAAAATGTACATAGCTAGTTGACAAGTATCTATAGACAGTTTACACTGCTGACAGATGTAATTCATCTGTATCTGATGCCTATGAAGCAATCAAGCGAAACTTACTACCGCCAAACTTATCAGGCTGTAGCTGGTGAAGTTTCTAATCGTAGGTGGCGAAATCTGCGGAGTGAGTTAGAGCGGTCAGGAATGTCTGTCACGGTCAAAACCTTAAAAATGTTTGCACAGTTTAAGACATTGCACCCACGCACCCCAATCACGAAGCAAGCGATCGCCACTTACGAAAGTTTTCAAAATACTTACGCTGATTATTCTGATTTTACTGGCATTGAATTGTTAGAAATACTCAGAACAATCAAACCTCACGTAACAGACCGAATGCTGATAAATGCTTGGTATAAGGCACGTTTACAGTTTTCGAGAACTGCCAACTATGACTTTAATCAAGCATCAAAAATAGTTTTTTACACCGCAATTACTAGACCATCTAGCAGGATTTACAAATGAAAGAACTCAAGAACAAAGTAGACTCTATCCGCCGAACTCTCAAGGCTAAGGGTATTAATGAAGTAACAGCCACCCAGATAGAGGCTAAAATTTTAGAACTTTGTCCAGACTTCCCAGATGATTGGTGTTCTGACATTCGGACAGAAGTAATTAATAATTTAGTCGCTGATTTGAAAACACCAGAACTTGAACACACCGAACTTGCACCAGTTGAGTCAGAATTAGAAACAACCCCATCTCTGGAAACTTCCGAAGAACTGCAAACAATCGCACCTCTAGAGACTCCCAAAGACTTGGAAACAATCGCCCCTCTGGAGACTTCCAATCACCTCGTAGAAAATACCCAATCTGGTGAATTAGCACTGCAAGAAACTTCTGAATTAGTTGCATCTACTGCCGAAAGCATGGGTATCGCACTAAACATAGAAGACGTTACAGCCATAGCTGAGAACTTCGATTATGCCAGTACAAATTCAGATGATGAACTGGAAGAGATAAAAACTGCAATCACAGCCTTTGTCCAGCACAAAGCCGCTTTGAGTAGGCAGAAAATCCAACATATTGTGCAAGAAGTTAAACAGACAATTCACAATCTGGACGCTGAAAATTCCGAACTGCTAAATGATGGATTAAGGAGCATAAGCCAAGATATCAAAAGCGGTTCCGAACGCTTTCGCCAACAAACAAGACAAGCCCTCAAAGTATTTGCACTCCCACCAAGTAAGGCAGGATAAAAGCTTTGTAATCAGTTTTAACCCTTCAAAAGCCATATCCATCATTCTGATAATTTCATCCCTTGCTGCTGCACTCGTAGCCTTTGATAACTACCGAGTTACTAGGCATAGAGTCACCAAGCCGGAGTACCGAGAATTTCAAGATCCTAATATTTATTTGGAGCTTCCCCAGTGGTTCAAAAAATGACTGAAAGTAAGGAACTGTCAACGCTAATTAACCAATCCCTAGCGCTAATTGACCAAATCCAGAAGCACCCAGACTTTCACGCAGTAGAGTACAGCCCCGATTTAACTTTAGGAGATGCCCAGCAAGCATTGCTTGAACTGCATTGGCAGACTTTACCACAGTCCCAACCAATCAAAAATTTCTCACTTCAAAACTTAACCACTTGAGAAAGTGCGATTCCTACGTGTAGCGAACTGCAAACATAAACGCTTCAAACTGCAAACAAGGCGATTTTGAAA
>NZ_CAWUDG010000062.1:0-3056 GCF_963920885.1 Anabaena sp. CCY 0017
TCCGTTGAATAGAATCAACTGCGGGCTTCATTTGCAGTTCTTCTTCTTCGGGTACATCCATCCGTTGAATAGAATTGACTGCGGGTTTCATTTGCAGTTCTTCTTCTTCAGGTACATCCATCCGTTGAATAGAATTAACTGCGGGCTTCATTTGCAGTTCTTCTTCTTTGGGAATTTCCATCCGTTGAATAGAATTAACTGCGGGCTTCATTTGCAGTTCTTCTTCTTCCGGGATTTCCATCCGTTGGACTTCTTCACTCTCAGGCGCATTAATTCGCTGCACCACATCTGCGGCTACCTTATCCGCTTCTTGCTCATACTTATCCCCAGGCTGACCAATGGACAGCTTCATCTGTATTCCTCGTGGCTGACTTGGTGGATGGTACTTAAATATATTTGGATTGTATATACCCTGACCAGACTGTTCCACCCTTGCCGATTGGGCTTGGACATCAGGATTTTGGGGTGTCGGTGGAACTGGCTTTTGGACGAGAAAGCGGCGCGGTGCGAACTGACTTTTAGCTGGTGTATCAGAATTGTGGGCAGAAGCTTTCGCGGTTTTGTATTGTCTACTATACATTTACTCAACCCTATATATTATTATGCCACCATAGAAGCTTTCACGGCATATTTGGTCAAAAATTGCCGTTAATCAATCTTACCCCGGTTTCTGTAAATTACATCAGTTTTCATGTATTTGAACCACATCTGTCATAGGGGCGCAAGGCCTTGCGCCCCTACCGCGTGTTCTATGGTCGGGGAGGAGGAGATTGGATAGTCGTTTCCAAGAAATCACCATTTTGCCCGTATTTGGTGATGCGTCGTTTTTCCACTGTTCCTGTGATCTCAATCCGAGTGACAGAATGCCATTCACCCTCTACATTTACCCAAGCTATTGTTTGAGGAACTTCATCAGCCTGCTTCGTCCATTGTCGATTATCTACTCGATCTTCAAACAAAATTTGACCGGGATGTGTTGCACCAGATGGAGAAGTTGTACCAGTCATTTTATCTACCTCCGTAGGGTTATGATGAGTGACCAAAAGACTTTGATTGCATAGATATTCACTCGCACCAACAGAGCTTACCATGATCATAAGTCCTGTTATCCAACACTGAATCAGACTGATCATTTGTACTCCACATCCAGCATTTTAAAACGGTGAGGCACGATTTGACTATACTCAGCGAAGAGAGGAGACCCCTCTGTACTAACATAAATTTGGATAGTCTCTGCTACATCTTCATCAATCGAATTCATAGCATAACCAGAAACGGATACCTTGTCTTTATCCATTGCCTGTTGCCAATCCACCCACTTCCCTTTTTTGGTATCAGTACCCCAAGTTTTATAAGACCAAGTGTGACCCGTTTCATGGATCATGGTACCACGCATATAATTGTCGTCTGGAAGATTCTCAGAAACTTTATCTGGATAAATAGTCACAACACCAGCTTTACCCGCCGTCATATAGGAATGAAAATTAGGCGTGTTATATTCAGCCGCCCAATAAGCATCATCAGGATTGACTACTGCATTAAGCAGAATTGTTGTCATTACAGAACGATTTGCTTTAGGTAAATAGCTTGCTGCTTCAGCCGCTTGCTGAACTGTATGGTTATGATGTCCGGGTTCAGGAGCTTTAGGTGCAACAATGGGTATATTAACGCCATCTTCAAACTTGACAACCCATTTTTCTGCATCAGCTTTTTTACCCTGAAATGCGTAATCTTTTTCTGTAGTTGGCCCTTCTAATGTATATTTTATCTGGGTGGTGGTAACAGGTTCACTGACTACATCAGGAATGGATTCCTTGGCGTTAATTAAACCAGTCAGAGTCTGAGCTTGCTCAACATCTGTTTGGCTCGATAAAACCGCTTTTAGCCCTTTCAATTGAATACGAACAGTTTGAGAAACAGCATTTTCTCTCCCCTTGAGCATATTCTCTAAAATCGCTTGATCATCGGCTGCCATTTTTCCCCAGCCCGGCAATTTCTTGACGGCGGCCACTGCTGCCCTGGCCTCAACTTCCGACTCTAATGTTTTTAAAGAAGATGCTACTTTATGAGCATCAGGGCTACTTTCTTTATGTTGTGCAACCCATTTGCCAATAAGTTTAATTTCCTGCTTTATGGCATCGTCTGACAGACTAGATGGGTCAAAACTTTGAGTCAGACACAGAGGTTCAGGATCTTGAGCTTTTTCTTCCGAAGCAGTCTCCTTCGACCCGCCAAGTTTTTTGAAGCCTTTTTTAATGCTATCCCACAACCCTCGCTGAATCACTGATGCAGGAGTATTGGAAGATACTTGAGATGCTGCTGAACCTTCTGATTTCTGCATCTCAGGTTGAGCTTGTGGATTTCTATCTGATTCCCCAATGTCTGCGGTCAGCTTACGAGCAATAGAATTACCATTCTGCTGGACAACATGAGTCAACTCATGGGCAATCAACTCCTGCCCCCCTCGACTTCCTGGATCATAAGCCCCTTGCCGAAAGAACACATCCTGTCCTGTTGTAAACGCCTTGGCCTGTATGGATTGATTCAATTGGTCAGATTGACTATCTGTGTGAACTTTCACGCCACTAAAATCCGCCCCAAACGCCTGCTCAATCGGTTGGCGGATATTATCTGCTAGTGGTTTTCCGCTACCTCGTGCTTTTTGAATTGATGCTTCCAAATCTGGTGATGCCGCCATGCCATTTTCCGCAGGAAGACGCTGCACCATTGGTTTCATTTGCAGTTCCTCTTCTTCAGGAACTTCCATGCGTTGAATAGAATCTGCGGCGGGTTTCATTTGCAGTTCCTCTTCTTCAGGGACTTCCATGCGTTGAATAGAATCTGCGGCGGGTTTCATTTGCAGTTCTTCTTCTTCAGGGACTTCCATGCGTTGAATAGAATCTGCGGCGGGTTTCATTTGCAGTTCTTCTTCTTCAGGGACTTCCATGCGTTGAAGAGAATCTGCGGCAGGTTTCATTTGCAGTTCTTCTTCTTCGGGAATTTCCATGCGTTGAAGAGAATCTGCGGCGGGTTTCATTTGCAGTTCCTCTTCTTCA
>NZ_CAWUDG010000063.1:0-2694 GCF_963920885.1 Anabaena sp. CCY 0017
ATCACTGAACTAACCAGCTAGTATCCTGCTTCTCTGAATTCGCCAACAGTATCCCCCTCTTGCCCAATCGAGGGCTTCTCCTCCCCGTCGAGCAGCAGGAGTATTACTTAACCAATCTGCTCCACGCTTAACTCCCCCTCCTGCCCAATCAAGAGCCTTGCCTCCCCAGCGCCCCACGCCTGTTTGAGCGAGACGCTTACCCCCCTTACCAAGGACATTGCCAACAACTGGGATTAACCCCATCCCCGCCCAAGCTGCATTCTGTAACGCTTCCTGCGCTTTGGCATCATCCCCTTGTGAGGCATAATATCCAGATTCACCCAGATACCAACCGGTATTAATGCCATCGGCAATGGTACTAACTACTTCTCCAGCAGCCCATCCTGCTGATGCACCTGCGATCGCACCTGGTATTGCTCCCACACCACCTGCGGCTAAACCTGCAATACCTCCAACAATACCTCCACCAATTGCACCAACAAAGGGCGCAGCTAAACCAACCAAATCTAAGATGTCATGTCCCCATTTACTAATTGCTGGGTAATGTTCTCCTAACCATCCTTTAACACCTGCCCACTTATCCCCTAACCAACTCATACTAGGTTGCAGGATATTCTCATTAGCCCAAGCTAATCCTTGCGATACTTTTTCTGTTGCCCAATTACCAAAATCACTAGCTTTATTCTTCGTCCATTCCCAACCAGCCTTAACCCCATCACCAGCCCATTGAAGAGCATTTTTACCCAACTCACCTAGACGTTGAACACCATTCCAAGCTTGAGAACCTTTTTCTTTGAGCCAATTACCAACACTAGAGCCTTTTTCCTGTAGCCAGTTAACCGCTCCAGACCCTTTTTGCTGAACAAAATTAACCGCACCATTCGCTTTTTGTGACAGCCAGCTTAAACCTGCGGAACTTTTCTGTTGAACGAAATTAACTGCACCATTCGCTTTTTCTGATAGCCAACTCGATGCACCAGAACTTTTTTCCTGTACCCAATTATTAGAACTGGAAACTTTATCACTTAAGGAAGAAACAACATTACTGGCTGTGTCTTGAACTCCAGACATTAGGGAACCAACAGCCCCACCAAGCCATTGTAAAATCGAGCTTCCTTTAGATTGAATACTGGAAACTGCTCCCTGTCCTTTTGCTTGTAATCCACTGACAAAAGACCCAGCTTTTTCACCAACTGCGTTAGCTGCACCTGCACCTTTTTCTGTGAGCCAATTTTTAGCAGTTTCACCTTTCTGTGTCAGCCAATTAAAAGCACTGCTGCCTTTTTCACTCAGCCAAGATGTTGCACTGCTCGATTTTTCGGCAATAAATGTCCCGGCACTACTAGCTTTTTCACTGAGCGAAGAAGTTGCACTACTAGCTTTTTCTCCTATCCAAGAGCTTGCACCATTAACTTTTTCTCCAAGCCAACTAAATGCTCCTCCTGTCTTATCATCAATCCATGCACCAGCACTATTAACTTTTTCTGATAACCAATTAGTTGCTGCTCCTGCCTTTTCTGTTGCCCAAGTGGTAGCATTATTAACTTTTTCTCCAACCCAGTTTTGTGCTTCTCCTGCCTTATCTTGGAAGCTTGTCCATCCTTGTGATGCTTTATCAGTTAAAGTTGTCCATTTCTCATTGAGGAAATTTCCAGCATTTGTAACAGACTCATTTACAGAAGTCTTAACTTGTTCTCCCTGCTGTTGTAATTGTGTGCCAACATCCTGCGCTTTGTGGCTAATTCCTTGCCATCCTTGCTCAATTTTTTGCGTTACAGGAGCAACTTTACTTTGAATTGCTGCCCAAGTTGATTGAGATTCTGCTTTGAGTGCAAGCCATTCTGCTTGTAGAGCTTGACCGTTCCCGCTTCCCTGTTGCTGGTTTTGGTCTTCTTGTTTTGCCCCTGCTGAAGCCCCATTCATTTTATTTATAAAGCCAGAAGCTTTTGCCATATAAGCTTGGGAAAACTGCTGGGCTTCTATTTCCAGAGCCGTTATTTCTGAAGTTGCACTACTTTCTAAATTTGTCCAATTACTTTCAATTTCTCCTTTTGAATCAACAGCTTTATTTTCAATATTGGTAATTTTATCTGTTACTTCAGTTTGGATTTCTTGCTCTTTAGCAGTAGTTTCTTGTTTTAAGTTTGCTTCTTCTCCTTGTAATTCAGTGGCTTGGGTTTGGGCATCTGTTTGTAGTTCTGTACCTTTAGCTTCAGTCTCTCCTTCTACTTCAGTCCCTTTAGTTTCTATTTCTGACTGAAGTTCATCACCTTTGGCTTGTTTATCAGTTTCTAATTCAGTGCCTTTGGCTTGTTTATCAGTTTCTAATTCAGTGCCTTTGGCTTGTTTATCAGTTTCTAATTCAGTGCCTTTAGCTTGTTTATCAGTTTCTAATTCAGATGCCTTAGCTTGTTTATCACCATCTAATTCACTGCCTTTAGCTTGTTTATCACCGTCTAATTCACTACCTTTAGCTTGTTTTGCCCCATCTACTTGAGATTTTTTACCATCAGCATCACCTCGTAATTCACTCTTCTTCCCAGAAGCATCACCCTTCAGGGAATCTAAAATACCTTTTGCCCAGTCTAAAGGATTCTTAAGTAAGTCTCTTTGAACAACTTCACCTGATTTAAGTTTTTCTGGGAGCAACGCGATTTTGTGAAGTCGGAGAAAAAACAAGCGATCGCAAAAACT
>NZ_CAWUDG010000064.1:0-2639 GCF_963920885.1 Anabaena sp. CCY 0017
GTGTAAAATTCGCCGCATCGCAGTATTGGTAACGCTTATAGCCACTTCAGCTATGTGTTTTAAGGCATCTTCTGGTGATGATTCCGATTCAGTAACGAGGTGGGGGAAGTATTCACGGGCAAACCACTTTTCCTCGTCGCTCAAGGCTGTGAAATTTTTATGACTATCGCTATAAAGACTGTCTAATAGTAAAAGTAATATTTTTCTAAACTTAAACCAACCGCCCCAGCGTTTGGTAAATTTGCTCACCCATTCCTGGCTAATGCCGATGATTTTGGCTATCTCAGTTTGACCAATTTTCTGCTGCGACTGCCAAAGCTGGGTGAAGGCTTTGACGATGGCGTGTCCAGTCTGCTGTTGGCGGTTCCCCGCTTCGGTGCAGAAATCGCTGGCATCAACAACCTCTAATTTCACGCCAGGGAGTTCATCTAAGAGGAAACTGAGGTCATAGTCAGCACAGAAGTAAAATGTTAGCTGTTGGTTGGGGCGACGATGAGCGCGTAATCGACCAATCTCTTGAATGATTTCGGCTTCTAGCAATTCGATGAGATACTTTTGGAAGTTGCTTTCTGGGTCTTCTAGGTTGACGGGTTGACCAGTCATCACCTGAAAATGTGCTGCTAACGAGCCGATGTTTTGGTAGGGAATGCCAAAGCTGGCGATCGCGTCGGCATCACTAAACCTGTTAACACCACGACCATCGACAAAGTGACCGTATTCAATGCGGTTTTCCGCTTGGGATGCGATTTTTTTCCACTCGATAATGCCGATATGCTTGTGCATTTGAAGCAAAGTTTCTTTCAGGGCATTAACACGGTCAGTTAAGGAACTAGAGCGATTTTTAGACAATTTACCCAGCCCAGTGACATTGACCACCTTTAAATTGCTGTAGTCGGGGCGTGACTGCTGGATGACTAACACGGGGTCATGATAGTTGAGTTTCAATTTTAACTTCTGGGCGGTGGTGGTGGCATCAAGGTAAATATTAAATTGGGCAGAGTTGGCCAATTCAGTATATTTGGCGTAAGGACGATAAATGGTCACTACACCCCGTTTACAAGCCAAAGAACCTTTACCTTTCCAAGCTTCCAGGAAATCGGTGAGCCAGTATAAAGGCAATTCCAGAAATTCCCTACTAGCATTTCGGGTGCTGTCTCTAGTTAATTGCTTGGCAGCATAACGGGCAGCAGCACTTTTTTTGAGTTGTTGGTCTGCCTGGATATCAATGGAATCCAAATCAACGAGAAAATCTAAATCAGGTTCTAAAATTTGGTGAATCGCTTCCATGTCTAAACCTTCTGGGAAATCCGGCAGTACCGCCCGGATGTCATGATCATTAAACCCGTAACGGGAATTAGGCTTAATATCTTGGGTGAGCAGCGATCGCAAAACCTGTAAAATGGGCTGGAGTTTTGACCATTGTTCAGGGGGTAAGCCGCTTGTAGCTAATTTGGCGACGGTGGTATCAAAATCGCTCAATCTCAATTCCAGTGAACGCACAGGCTTGATGAGTGTACCTGCTTCTTCCCAAATCCGCCCGACTGTGAAAGGTTGACCAGCCGCGTTGGTTAAGGTAACGGGGGTAGAGTCGGGATGCGCTCTGATTTCGGAGTAATTTTGAATTACTGTGCGTTTTTGGTTTCGGAAGCCAAAACCAGGGCCAGAGGCGAAACGACATTGATTCTTAGAGGAACAACCGTCACAGATGGGGCTAATGGAACTTTCCTCAAAATCTAAAGAGTGAAAGTTTTTCTCCCGAAATCCTTCAAATAAGTAACTGCGGTGACAATTGCCATCAGTATCGGGAGTTTCTCCTGGTCTGGGACGTAGGAGGAAATTCTCGCCCATTGGGGTGGTGCGGCTGGTGTCAATTTTTAAACCATTGTGCCGCACGGGGAGGTCAATAAAGTTAGCCTCGATGGGTAGTGTGGATGGGTTTCTGTGGTTGGCATCCTGGTAAATTAATTTATCGATCCCGAAGATGCCAGCTGTCAGTTGTCCAGCGTTGTGGGATTTGCCCAGTCCTGGATGAGAATTATCTAAAATTTGCGTCCAGCCCTTAGATATCGCTTCCACCCAGGCGGCGATATGTTCTTCTGGTTGGCACTCAATATACATATTGCCTATAATTTCGCTTCTGTGTGGGATATTGCCCCGCTTGTAGACAATTATCTGCCGGCTTGGGGTGGTAGTTTCGGGTACTGGCTCCCCTGATGTGGTTACTGGCTGCGGTGATGTGGGGGTTGGCTCCCCTGATGTGGGTGCTGGCTGCGGTGATGTGGGTGCTGGCTCCCCTGATGTGGGGGTTGAGAATCCTTGAGCAGCTTTAACAAAAGGAGCGAAAGCCTGTTTTAATAAGTTTTGAAAACTGGTTAAGTCCTCTCTGACTCGTCCCAATTCCCACTCTTGGCGGGTAATTAGTCCTTCGTCCTGTTGATATGGTTCATACTGCCGTTGCGGAAAGCGGAAGCCGTACTGTTTGGCGATGTGGAACAGTGTCCCAATGGTGATCCCCGCACGTCGGGATCGCTCAAAGCTTCTAATTTTGGCTCGAATGTTCCAGGTTTCCCCTTTGATGCTTGGTGACCACTGCTCTGCTATGATTTCGGCATCAGTAGCCCCGTAATGGCTGTATAGTG
>NZ_CAWUDG010000065.1:0-2509 GCF_963920885.1 Anabaena sp. CCY 0017
TAAGGGTCTTGGCAACTTTTGGTGATCTTGCTTGGGGCAAGGCAGAAGGCAGAAGGCAGAGGGCAGAAGGGAGAAGAAAAGAAAAGAATGGATTCAAACTTTGAGTTTATTTAAACTGGCAACTAATATTTTTTGCATTTCTTCAACTTCATTTAATAGAGGATTAAAAAGTATTTTCTCGGTCAAATCTACTTCTTTGGCAATAATTAATTGTGTATCGAGTTCTCGTAAAGAACCTAATGCAATGTGTAAAAACTGTACATATTCTGACTTTGAGCGCCTACCATAGCCTTCCGCTATATTGGATGCTACAGATACAGAAGAACGTCGGATTTGGCTGGTTAAGCCGTACAATTCTGATTTAGGAAATAGGTGTGTAAACTTATAGCAATTAATGGCAAGTTGAACTGCCCGTTGCCAAATAAATTGATTTCTGTAGCTCATAATTAAGTTTGAAGTCTAGTAGAAAAAGTTTGAAGTACAAAAATTATACCGGAAAAAGGCAGAAGGCAGAGGGCAGGAGGCAGAAGGAAGAAAATATATTTTGCTCTCTACCGCAGTGTTTAAAACATCTAAGTTTATGAAAGAAGATAAGAGTATTTGTCAAAGAACGCATAACAAGATGTTGAATTACCTAAATTTATTTATCAGGATTTCCTTCTGCCCTCTGCCTCCTGCCTTCTGCCTTCTGCCTTCTGCCTTCTGCCTTCTTTAGGTTGTTAACAAGAATCGTCGCTCAAGTAAGTCTATCTTGGCACGACCATACATCTGCCGCTTTAACATTTTCAGTCGGTTAATATGCCCTTCAACGGGTCCATTACTAACTGACATAGTTACGCCCGCCTTCACCGCATCGTAGTCTTCACGCAATCGTTTAGCAAAGCGACGAAAAGCGGTCAGATTACTACTTTCCGCGATAATCAACCACTGTTGAAATTGTTCAGGCAGTCGTTGGCGCACAATTTGAGCAAAGCCTTGTGCCAACTTAATAGCTTCGGCAAAATCTGGATGTTGCGCTATTAGTAGTGCAATCAGTTGTTCATCTTCTGGCTCTTGTGACTCCGGTTTCCGTAGCACCAGCCATGCGGCACGACGGGGCGTGAGACAAAGTTTTTCCGGTTCGGCTACTTTTGGTAGAGTCTTAATTGAATATCGTTGTCGAGGATGAATTCCTTGGGCAGTACGGATGCGGCGAGCATAACGTGCCACAGTATCATAGCTACCTTTATACCCCTGCTTTTGAATTTCCTCAAACAAAATTAAGCCTTCGTGACAACCTTCATTCCACCGCTTCAGGATATAGGTTTTATATGGAGCAAGAATACTTCGACCTCGACTTCTTCGTCCTGTTGGCTCTGAAAAGGTGGGATTACGTAGATAGCGGAATACACTCGTCACACCAATACCAAGTTGACGGGCTATAGCTTTTGCTTTGTAACCTTGACGGTGTAAATCCCAAACTTGCTGATGGATGGCCAATCGTCTGGCACGGCTTTTTGATGCTAATAAAAGTGCTTGTTGTTCACGGTTTGGTCGGGGTACTTTCACAACTACAGTACCGTCGCCTTGGGTTACTGATGAAAGACTAAATGCTTCATCAACTGCTTTGAGAGCTTTATCGTGTGTACCAAACACTTGATAGAGTGTTTCAGCTAAGTTTTGTAACAAGTGAAAACGGTCTGCAACGTGGATAGCTTCAGGCGCTCCTTGGCGAATACCACTTTCATAAACTTTTGACCTATCTCGTGAAACGATTTTAACACCGGGGTGAGCTTTTAACCATTCTGCTAAGGTTTCGGCCTTTGCGTCTTTCAATAGAGCAATTGGGCGGCTGCGTTCATTGTCAATTATTATTGTGCCGTAGGTTTTACATTTACAAAAACAAAAGTCGTCTACTCCAAGAGTCCGTGGCGTTACGATTGGCGGGAGTGGTATTGAGCGTACTAAATTTAATAGCGTGTTGCGAGAAGCTGCTACTCCCAATTGCTGTGAAAGTCTTACTCCTGCTGCACCACCATTAGCTAAACCAATTGCGCTCAGTCGTTGCGCTAAACGCAGAGTTCTTCTGGACCAAGGTGCGGTCACATTGTTGAGCCTTTCGGTAAAAATGCGCCGTTTACACAAAGGATTGGTGCAAAAGAACTTTCTTACTCGCAACTGTAAGTTAATACTGTAATTAGCCCACGGTAAGTCTGTTAACTTACGCTCGTAGCGGCTATGAATTTTATGAGTTGCTTGGTTACAAACTGGACAATTAACTACTCTACTAATTGCGGAAACAATCAACTTTATCTGAGTCTTGATATCGTCAAGTTGGCAATTCTCAAGTTTCAGATTGGTTGAATCTGGTAATAGGTGAGTTAGCACCGACATAATCAAGTTGAGGCTTATCCCTCAAATGTTTGATGTTCCTCAATTATATCTTCCTTCTTCCTTCTTCCTTCTTCTGCCCTCTGCCCTCTGCCTTCTGCCTTACCCCAAGCAAGATCACCAAAAGTTGCCAAGACCC
>NZ_CAWUDG010000066.1:0-2370 GCF_963920885.1 Anabaena sp. CCY 0017
GATACTGTTGGCGAATTCAGAGAAGCAGGATACTAGCTGGTTAGTTCAGTGATGAAACGATTGAGAGCCTTCAGAGCAGTTTTATACCCAGTGGCTTGCTTACCCAGCTTTAGTTCAGACAAAACACGGTCACGTAAAATTACCAGTTCTGAAACCCCTGGTATTTGATGAGACTCGTGATTCGGTGTAATACTGTGTTGAGATTCGTTTTTTGGGGAAGTGGGAGCTAAAAAATCTGAACTTTGCCGTGCAATACTTGTCAGGGCATTGCCACTAATCAAGTGTGACAAATAGTCAGCCCTAGTCATGCCTAAACATTCAGCAGCAATACCCAAAGCCTTCCAGGTATCATCAGTCAACCTTAAAGAGCGTACTTGACGATAATCATCATTTTTCAGGGCAAATTTGCCTTGAATATCCCGTTTCCACATAAATATTTCCGTGTATTACACAGTAAATCTAACTCAAGAGTGGATGATTCTCCATGTATTACATGGAGAAAGAATGAGACTATATTAGCATTTGGGCAAAGTATTCAACAGATATGGACTAGGCTAAAATTGGGTCTGCCAATTTCGCCAAGTGTGATTTGCGCGTTTTCGCCAAAGGCATCTCCTCCCACCAAGCAAACACTCTGACTAGATTCATAGCGGCTGCGGTGAGGATATGCTGTAGATGGGATTTTGCTAAACCAACATAACGGCAGTGACGTAATTCAAAAGCTCGAATCCCTTGCGAAATAGTTCCCTCAATCCCAGACCGCAGTGCATACTGTTGTTGAAACTGTTCAGTTTTTTGCCGCTCTCTAGCTTTCTGGAGAACTTCGTAATCAGATTGCAACTGTAAAGTTAAGCCACGTGGCTTGGTTTTTGAGCGGGTACAGTGGGAACGAACAGGACAAACTGAACAATCGCTTGCACTGAAGTCAACACGAATTATTGGCTTTCCATAGGCATCTTGAGTTTTTTTCCAACGGCTACTGTGCTTGCCTTGAGGACAATAGGCTATTTTTTGCTTCCAATTGATTTGAAAGTGAGATAAATCAAATCCCAAACCTGCTTTTGATTGCCATCCGACATCAAGAGGTACTCGACCAAACAGATCAATGTCATAGTCGTACTGGGAATTAGAAAGCAATTGGGCTGAAGTGTATCCTTGGTCAACTAAATGTTGCTCAGGTAAAAGTTCTTTTTTAGCCAAAGCTTGATGGATTGAGGGTATCACTGTTTGGTCTGGACTGGTAGCAGGAGTCGTTATGACATGAGTGATGATGTGAGGTGCATCTTCATCGCAACTTTCTGTCAGATGCACTTTATACCCTGTCCAGTTAGTAGTGCGTTTAGTGCTGTTACGTGCATCTAAATCATAAGCAGACCAAATTCTCACAGATGAAGGTGGCCCATCTTTTTCATTGCGTAACTCAATTTTCTCCGTGGGCGCATGATATTGTTGTAGCCAAACTTGACGTAAGACTTCTATTGCTGGCAGCTTTTGTAGAAACAGTGGAGATGTTTGTGCATAGATGGCATCAAGTAAACGAAAGCCATCCGCCCCAATCAGGATAGCCAATGCTTCTCGCTCTGGAGCAGTTTTGGGCAGTCGATAATCTTCAAAACGTTTTGAATATCGGTCGTACCACTCAGGGGGAGCCAGTAACTTGAGCCAAGTTGGGTCAACGAATGCTACAGCATTCATTGCATACCTTAGAGTTTCCCCTAGATTTTCTAATCGACTTAACTCTCTGACTACTGCCAGAACATGGGTGGAGTCGGTGCGCTGTTTTCCTCGTGCTGATAGCAGTTTTAATTCCTGAAATCTTGAGAGCATCAAGTCTAGTATTTGCTGCTCGATTCCCCCGGAGATTAGTCGGTCGCGGAATTCGCTTAAAACACTAAAATCAAAGCCTGGGTCTGTTAATTCTAACGATAAAGCATATTTCCAATCAATTCTTGCTCGCACCGCTTGGGCTGCTTGTCTATCAGACAGGTTTTCTAAGAATTGCATTATCAGTACCATCGCTAGTCGCCAAGGTGCTTGTGCTGATTGCCCCCTTGGAGGATATACAGAAGCAAAGTCTTCATCCTGAAAAAAGATTCCAAGTTCGTCGCGCAGACGCATATACATATTACCTTTAGGGAATGCTGCAAAAGCTACACGAGCCGTTTCTTCTGGGACTGGAGGAATTTCTTCGGGATGTAAGCACATATACTCGTCTCCACAGATATTTCTTCTAGTTTATTAATAAATTGCGTTTCCTTCTTCCTTTTTTCCTTCCCCATGTAATACACGGGAAAGCCCATTCCTTTTCTCCATGTATTACACCGAAGTTCCCCTCTATCAAATGTTAAGTAATATTTCGCCAACGGTATC
>NZ_CAWUDG010000067.1:0-2179 GCF_963920885.1 Anabaena sp. CCY 0017
GATTATTAGCGATCGCTTGTTTTTTGTCCAAACTCACAAAATCGCGTTGCTCCCTACACATCTTGCGTATTTGAATTACACATCTCGCGTATCTGAATTACACATCCTGCATTTTGGGAGTGGATCTATGGTTTACTGAGCTAAATATGCGGTATCTGGATTACAATATTTAAGGTTTTTACGACCTCCATTGCTTGCTGTTAGGTTGTTTTGGGTATGCGGATGAATTGCATAACTCTCCGCTTGCACACTGTTATCAGCTTGAAAAATTAACTTCTCTACTGCTGCGGATAATGCTTGGGTTGGCACGTCTTGAGGCAGTCCAAACATTTTGCACAATTCTTCCACTGCTAAGTAGGAAATGGTGATGCGCCGAGAGTCATATTTCATGGGTTTACATTTCTACAAAAATTTTTGTTAACAGCTTTGATCAGCTGGATTGAGCAAATTTTTGGCTTTGGCGAATGTTACTGTCATGGGTCAGTTTTTTTAAAGTCTTGAATTCTGGGAATTTGGCAGATATTTCAGCACAATTGGCTGTTATCCAATTTCCGACCATTGGTTAGCCTTAGCAGCACTTTCTGGCTTCCATTGCCTTTGTTTCGTGACTGCTTTTGGTTTATTGATGCTATATTAGCATAGAATCGCATGAATTTTAATATGCAAAAGCATGAAAATCAACAAGACGATTACCAGATGAGACTATAATCGATGAATAAAACTTTTTTCATCGAAATGACTAAAAGAACGACTATTGTTTTACCTGATGTAGTCTATGAAGATTTGCAAATATGGGCTGATGAAGAAGGTAGAGCCACAGCTAATCTCGTAGCTTTTCTTGTGGAACAGGCAGTAAGGGCTAAATTTCCCTCCAAATATCCTCCTGGTTACAGAAGGCTAGAGGCAAGTGATCGTCAAACATGACCGATGAAAACCAACCAGACAACCCAAATGAAGAAAATTTTGACCCCATAACGGATCACAGAGATTGGTCAGCAGCCGAAACAGAATTAGGCTGTTTTGCACTTGCCAGAAGCAAAGGTAAGCGGTTGGTTAAAATTATTAACACTAAAAAGCCATCAATGCGATTTATTTGTATTTTTGAGGATTACCCAGAATGACCACCGTAGCAGAACAAGTTTCAGTCACCGCTATCATTCCAATGCTTACCGCCATTGGCGATCGCCAATGGCAGCAGTTTAAAGACCTAGAAGCGGATTTTGTTAATCAGCATGGAGTAGAAGTGTGGGAGGAAGTGTTTAACTTCCGTGTTCTCCCTGCATTGGATAAAAATTCTAATCGTTGGTTGCTGGTTCAGTGGTGTGGAGAGGGAATAAACTGGGTTAAAAATGTGGCTTAGTGACGGGCGATTGCTAAGATTGCAAGTCCCTGTCTTGGCAGCAATCCCCAGTTTTTACAGCCAAACATTAAGCATTTTTACAGAAAGATGTAGCTAAATTGGATCTTAGAAGGCCAGCAGTTCTGTACAATCAAGCTATTAACTAAACAAAAAATACAACGGAGGTCAATATAAAACAGTACAAACAGATAAATGGACAAAAACGCCCCTACTAAGTAGTGACGCTTTATCCAAGACTCAAAATTGAATCTTCCAAACATTTATTGTTGTTGGAGCAGGGGTGTCTCACGAAACCCAAAACAGTGGCGGAAAAGTTGGCGCTTGAAAACCACTGATTGGCAAAATGAGATTCAATCTGCGCTGCCTTCCCATATTATATGGGTTCTTGTGTCAATCGTGGTGTGCATCTACTGGCAAATTTTGACAAAAAAGTCATCAAATTCTAATTTCATCATCCAAAAATCGATAAAGCAAAGTAGCACAGCAAATTTTCAAGATATCAGGTGTAGCAGCGCGATAACCCCCTCCAAATACTAAAAACCAAGTATTTGAGGGAAAAATCTGTGATAAATAGCAACCGTGCATTGCCAAAAATTCAAGACCAAAGGCCACAGTTTAAATTCGCTGTTAACATCTGTGGCAGAAACAAAGACTGGGACTTTAAAAAGCTGGCCGCCAACTTCCAAGATACAGAAGGGACTCTAGCGGATGTCCAGCGCCATATCAAAGCAGGTCACGCCATTTGTGCTGGCTTATTAGGCGGTAAATGGCGCAGTAAAGCCAATGTCATCGGTTCCCACTGGCTACTACTCGATATTG
>NZ_CAWUDG010000068.1:0-1943 GCF_963920885.1 Anabaena sp. CCY 0017
CGGAGCGCTGTGCCGGAGGCAATCGCAACTTCCCCAAAATATTCCCGCATCCCTGCACAATTCCCATCGGCTTGTATAGGCATAGAAACATCTGAACACTCACACAGATATTTTTGGAAACTTCCCCAGCGCGATGGGCAAAGCCCCGCCAGAGGCGATCGCAACAGTTCGCAATTGCACCCAAAATTTTAGAAACTTCCTCAAAAATCGTCAGCTACTCCGAACTGGAATTTTTCTAGTTGGTAATTTTAAATACTAAAAACTAACCTTTAAACACTGATTTTAGTCTTATTTTTAGTCCCTCAATATAGTATCATTTATAACGTTATTTATATTACTTATACTATGTAATTCCTACAGTCCACCCCCCCCTAAATTTATAGTAAAGTAGTTTTTTATTTGTACGGGTGGACATAATACATTCTTTGGCTTTATATACTTAGATGGAAATAGACGGCGTTAAAATCGCCAGGAACGGCAATCAATACCCAGATAGATAGAATACAAGTTCTTGAATAAATAAACCCCTTCTAGAATTGCATAGCCTAAACAGGATAATTCTTATTGGCTGTACTTAGAAGAGGATTTCTTCAAGAAATTGAACCAATACTTAGACGCTGGTAACTAATCAGCTACAACTACTACAAATACTACAAGCTGACATTTTGGAACCAATGACTAATGACTAAACGCCGCCGCCGCACAATCCCCAGGACACCCCACAACTACCCCACACGATAGAATAGCAATTCCCATGAAAATAACCCCATTGCTGGGGCTTATCTGTTGGGTTGGGGATGGTGGCGATCGCAATTCGATTTTTGTCGATAGTGATTATTTAAACTCTTCAAGGAATTTATTTAACTGCTCCATAAACTATAAAACTTTTACTTAAGTGTTTTTACTGTTTACACTGTTAGTTAAGGGATACTACTCTACTGTGAATCGCATAATTAATTTCTAAAAATATTTTTCAAAAGTTTTGATTGAAATAATACAAAAATTTTCAAAAATACAGAATTAAACATATAGCGACTCAAGAAAGTAGTTGGAATAGTTTATACACCCAATATATCCAAAATAAATTATATGGGAATCAACTTACAAAAGGGGCAAAGCATCTCACTTTCTAAAGAGGCTCCTGGGTTAACAAAGGTTATGTGCGGGCTGGGTTGGGACGTAGTAAAGCCAAGCAATAACGGTTTCTTTGGGGCTTTCAATAATACTAAAAATTACGACTTAGATGCATCTGTAATCTGTTTGGATCAAAATGACAAAGTAAGAGATAGAAGCAACGTCGTTTATTTTGGGAATCTATCCCATAAATCAGGATATGTTACCCATCTAGGTGATAATCTCACGGGTGCAGGAGAAGGTGATGATGAACAGATTATTTTAGACTTAGGTAGGCTACCGAAAGAGATTGTTAAATTAGTATTTACGGTTAACATTTACGATTGTATTGCTCGTAAACAAGAATTTTCACAGGTAAAAAATGCCTTTGTACGTCTTGTCAATACATCTAATAACCAAGAACTAGCTAAGTATAATCTATCAGGTTCTGAATACAAAGGAATGACCGGAATGATCATGTCTGAAATTTATAACCACAACAATGAGTGGAAAATGGTAGCTATTGGTAAAGGTATTAATGTTAATGGTTTGGATGGAATTTTAAAAGCTTATGCTTAACTATTTTTTCAGGATATAGATGCCCTTATCTATTGAATGATTCAAGTCAATATCAATTTCAAGTAAAATTCATTTTCAAAAAAGCGGTAATAATTATGTCAATTAACCTAAGCAAAGGCGAAAGAATCAATTTATCAAAAGAAGCACCTAGCTTGAAAAAAGCTGGTATAGGTTTAGGATGGGATGTCAATGTTACCTGACGGGGCGACAAACAAGTCTAAAAACAAGACAGTGTAAACAATGTAACGATT
>NZ_CAWUDG010000069.1:0-1676 GCF_963920885.1 Anabaena sp. CCY 0017
TAGCGATCGCTTGTTTTTTGTCCAAACTCACAAAATCGCGTTGCTCCCGTTTATATATCAGTGCAATTGAACGTCATCAAAGCGGAGAGCGGACAATATCCATTGATGAAATGACCGGGATTCAAGCTACTGAGCGTTTAGAAAAAGACTTACCAATCAGACCAGGTAAAGTTGAAAGAAGAGAGTTTGAGTATATCCGTCATGGTACGCAAAGTTTAATTGCTAGTTTTGATATTGCTACTGGTCAAATTATTGAACCAAGTTGCGGAGATTCTAGAACAGAGGAGGATTTTGTTGAGCATATTCGTCGAGTTATTGAAAGCGACCCCGATGCCAAAAAATGGCATTTAATTATGGATTGTCTGAATACTCATCAGTCTGAGTCGCTGGTTCGTTTAGTTGCAGAAAAAGAAGGTTTGAATCTAGACGTGGGTATTAAGGGAGAAAGCGGTATACTCGAATGGCACTAAGATAAGCCGAAATCTCGTTAGGGCAGGGTGTTGGGGATAGGGTGTTGGGTGTAGTGTTTAATAAAATTGAATTTTAGTACGTTCATGTGTTCAACAACTTCTTAATTCCCCACACCCCACACCCCACACCCCACACCCAAAAGCCTTATAAATAATGGATTTGCCGTTATCTTAGTGCCATTCCGGTATACTCAAATCCATGAAAACAAGAGCTGCTTTTTTGAAAGATCCAACACATAAAATCGTTTTCCATTACACCCCAAAACATTCCTCTTGGCTCAATCAAATTGAAATTTGGTTCAGTATTTTAGTTCGTAAACTACTAAAAAGAGCAAGTTTCACCAGTCAGGATGATTTGAAATATCGAATCCTCAATTTTATTGACTACTTTAATAAAACAATGGCTAAACCTTTTAAGTGGACATATAAGGGTAAAGTCTTGGCTATTTAATGGTCTATTTATTTCCGCCGTACTGTACTAGTATACTTTGCTGCCTTATTATTGTAAGATCCGGCAATGAATGCGATCGCCTGTTGATTAGCGCTCTTTTATTACTCTGAAAAAAATAAAATATTTGTAGGTTGGGTCGAACTAGGTGTTAGCGCGACAAAAGTGTTTCGCGCGATCGCCTGTTGATGAGATTCCGTGGTGGAAAGGTGCGATCAGCGTAGCCATGTCGTTAAGCTAATCGCTATTTAATTCCCAAAAGCTAGAGTAAAATTTATTATAAGTAATTGTTGACCAAGCAATGCGGTGAAAACTTCTGCGCTGGTACAACAACAAAATAGAGGATTGAGTAAATGTATAGCAGACAATACAAAACCGCCAAAGCTTCTGCCAAAGACTCTGATACACCAGCCTCAAATCAGTTCGCACCGCGCCGCTTTGTCGTCCAAACGCCAGTTCCACAGACACCCCAAAATCCTAATTTACAAGCCCAATCAGCAAAGGTGGAACAGTCTGAGCAGGGTATACAAAATCTCAATATATTTAAGTACCATCCACCAAGACAGCCACTAGGAATACAGATGAAGCTGTCCATTGGTCAGCCTGGGGATAAGTATGAGCAAGAAGCGGATAAGGTAGCCGCAGATGTGGTACAGCGAATTAATGCGCCTGAGAGTGAAGAAGTCCAACGCATGGAAGTCCCTGAAGAAGAGGAACTGCAAATGAAACCCGCCGCAGATTCTCTTCAACGCATGGAA
>NZ_CAWUDG010000070.1:0-1622 GCF_963920885.1 Anabaena sp. CCY 0017
TCATTGGTGTCAACTTAATGGTACAGCCTCCCAAATTTGCTCTCTGATTTGTTGTGTTTCTCGATGTCGTTTCCTAATAGCTTTGACTAAACCAAATAATTTTGCTCGTTGGACTAAGTAGGTGACGATATCGGGATTTTCACCCCTTTCTACGGATTTGGCTACATAATATAGACTTCTAAAAACCATTTCTACTGATATTCTTTCTGTTGGCTGACCTAAAGCAACTGCTACATCTGAAACTAATTGATTTAGCACCGCGTAAAAAATTAAAGTCGCTACAATCTGAATTTGTACTCCATTGCTATGTCCTACCCAAATATATGCTAATCCTAATAACCTTTTAGTTAATAAAAATGCTTCTTCTATTTTCCATCTTCTTCGATATAATTCACAAACTTCTTCTGCTGATAATTGCTCATCATCCCAGATATTTGTTAAATAACGATGCCAAGTTTTTCCCCATAAGACTGATACTAATCGCACTGGATATTTACAGGGATTTGAACGATATTTACCCATGATAATAATTTCATCTTTATAATAAGTGCCTTGCGATAATACTTGTTTAGTTTTATAATTTGTTTTTTCTTTTATTCTGGTAATAAAGTATTTTTTTCTCTCAGTTAATTTGTCAAACCAATTAAAGCTAAAAAATCCTAAATCTACTATTATCAAGCCTCCTTGTGGCAGTTTTTCTAACAAATCTTCTCCCCAGTTTTGGTCATGACTTTTGGGATTTTGTTCATACCATAATTTGACGGGATTTTGGGTAAAAGCTTCGACAATCATCATGATTTTTCCACCTAATTTTGATGAATTATCTTCGCTGATTTTTAATCTTTTTCTTAGCTGCTCTAGGCTTGAACCATCTGCTATCCATATGGTGTTAAACTTTTTTTGTATCTGTTCCCATTTGTCTTCTAATATTATTTTTGATTCAGTTTGGGCAATTTTTTCTACAACTTGATTCAACAATTGTACAAAAATTTCCGCCGGCATATTCATTAATCTTTTTGATACTGCTTGTTTGCTAACTTCTATTGGTTTCACCCATAATAATCCTTCTTCTTTTAATACTCTTACCGCTTCTGCTAATCCGGCTATTTGCCGATAAACTAAACTGAGAATTAGTGCTACCATTACTGGTAAGTTTAGCAATCTATCTCTCATCGGTTTATCATTATTTCCCGGTAAGTATTTTAATGGTGTAAATAGACTTGGTTGTAGATATTTTGTTAATTCTTCTTCTATTTGTGGTTGTGATGGTGATGGTGTTTGCTGCTGACGACGTAAATCTGGATTCCCATTTTTTCTTTTTCTTATTTGAGTCATAATTTTCGACTCTGTGAGTGTTTTTTATGATTGTATTATCCTCTTTTTCGGTTCAAATGCTCTTCCTACGGTGAGCTAGGCTCATCGCTTTTGAATCATGCGATAGCGTCAGCGCTGCGAAGCGATCGCATGATGATGATTGAGCCGAGCCTCATACCCTTTAAATCATCAGGGTGAGGGGTGATACCCCCTATTCGCCATTTGTATCCTATAGCAGTGCATTCCGCACCATCGCTCTTGTCCTCCTCTTTATTTATTAAGGGTTTTACGTTAAGTTGACACCAATG
>NZ_CAWUDG010000071.1:0-1556 GCF_963920885.1 Anabaena sp. CCY 0017
TATAATCTTTCGATATCACCGGAGATTCTTGACTACTCTGTTGCTCAAACACAGGGATGGAGAAGCACAACCACACAAAAACATGGTTATAAAAAGCGACAAATAATCACAATTGGAAATATCGAAGTAACTTTAAACTTACCTTATGTACTTGAACGGAATCCGACAAGTAAAAAATCTGATAGTTCTTCACTCAAAAAGCAAAAAATCAAAACCTCAAATCAAGGATTTTGTCCGTTTTTAAAGTGGCTAGGGATGTCTGAAGGTATTACCCCTTTGGTTTGGTCAACAATTGCCAAATATGGTGCAATAGCAAGTTCTTTTGATGCAGCACATTCGACTCTAATAGATTGGGGAATAAATGTTAGTTTAAAACGAATCGAACGTCTGACTTACCTTTTTGGTAAAATTGGTATTAATCTTCGCCAATCGAAAATATTAAATCTGGAGATGGATAATTTATCTGATAGTAATGTTCTCAAAGACCAACGAGTTGTCATCGCTGTAGATGGTGGAAGAACTAAAATTAGGTTTAATAAAAAAGGTAGACCCAGTAGCAAAACAAACCGTCATGGCTTTGTCGGTGAATGGATGGAGCCAAAGTTACTAACAATTTATGTCGTAAATGAACAAGGTAAAAAAATTAGAACATCAGCAATACCTATTACTAATGATGGCACATATTCCGGTTATAAAGAGTTTCTGAAAATTTTAGAAATGTACTTAGTAAATTTGGGGATAAGCCAAGCTAAACAGGTATTATTGATTGCCGATGGTGCAGAGTGGATATGGATACACATTCCCCCGTTATTAAAAAAGCTAAAATGTCCATCCGAAACTTATCAATTATTAGACTTTTATCACGCCGTATCACATTTAAAAGATTTTGCTGATGCTGCTTTTAGTACAGATAATGAAAGTCAATTATGGTTTAAAAAAGCTCGAAAAGCTTTAAAGAAAGGCCAAACGCTAGATTTAATGAGAAACATGGGTGAATTTATCTCTGGCGCGACTGGAGAACGCTGTAAAATTTTAGTGCGAGAGCGAAATTATATTTTAAAAGCCTATAGAAGGAGGCTTTTAAAATATAACGAGGTGGCATCTCGAAAATTACCTCTCGGTAGTGGTGCAGTTGAAAGTTTAATTCGTCAAGTTGTTAATTTACGCATGAAAGGAAACAGTAAGTTTTGGTTACAAAATAATGCAGAAATTATGTTACATCTGCGTTGTCAATGGATAGCTAAAAGTTGGAATAATTTTTGTGATTCCATTTTTAATTCTTTGGTCAAATCCCCAACTGGGTGATAAATTTTATACTTTTATTCTCCTGTTGATTTATTTTCTGTTGTAATTAATACTACACATTAAAGACTTGTTGCATAAATTTTTGTAAATAATCGCTAAATGACGTGCTAGCAATCTTTTTGAGATATCTCATCAAGATAATTTATGGTGTAAATACGCCTATGGCTTGTACATAAAAATACTTTATACTTAAATTTCAGTTTTTGCGATCGCTTGTTTTTTCTCCGACTTCACAAAATCGCGTTGCTCCC
>NZ_CAWUDG010000072.1:0-1248 GCF_963920885.1 Anabaena sp. CCY 0017
GGGACTTCCAAATAATAAATTACCCAAAAAAACTTAAGAGAAAATGTTTGTTAGAGAATGATAATCATTGCTAGAGGGAGAGAAAGTGCTTGCCGACGGCAAGCACTTTCTCTGAAGAAATCAGCAGGAAAAATGTCTACACTCTAAGGGCTGTAGGGTGCAGTGAAAATAAATTTATCAAAGTAATAATTTAACTATTCCTTGACCAACATTAAGTTGGCGCGCAACAGATATCAATAAACCACTTACCTAAATTCGGGAAGTGTTCAGAGTTAGAATTGGTGAGTCGCTCGATTTGTTTCTCAATTTCTGACATAGCTTCTTTAGAAAGCTTAACTCCGGTTTCGTAAGTTTGAGTTACTAATTTAACAAGGGGATGCTTACCTTTCCATGTCATATTTTGAGCAAAATTTAACGCCGTTTCTACTTCATCCAAAATACTACCATTCCAATAGTTTTCTAGGACTGCCCAAGTTCTTTCAATTGGATTGTACTTACTATGATAGCGTGGATAATAAGCTAAACGTATGTTTAACTGATATTCATGAGCAAACTCAATTATACGTTTCATGAACTGGGTACGTCGAGAACTGTTCTCTCCACCATTATCTTGATTAAGAATAAGTGTTTTAATTAGAGGGAATCGCCTACTCTGTGTTTTCCCAAAATCTACTAATACATCAACAATAAAATCACTAGTTACTTTAGATTCGGTAAAATATAAAAATAGCTCATCTAATTCTGGAAGGAATATCCCATAAGGAGTCACAGTTGTTTGAGGATGATAATCATGGTCTTCAGTTTCAGTTGGAGTCCTGTTTTTACCCCCTCGGTCAAAAGCGCCAATATTGACACGAGCTTTGGCATCAAGACTTAGACGTAAAATGCTCTTGTCATCCAAAGCCGATTGATTAACTATTGCTAATTGCTCAAAGATTGCATCCGTTTCGGGAATTTTTTTTGAGTCAGGACTTTTGCTACCCGTTTAAGTCGATCACCCAAATAATTCAATTTAATGCGAATTGTTTCTTCGCAGGGTAACTGTATTGTACTATAAGCAAATTTTTCAATTAATAGCTTTCTTACTTGGCTTGCGGTTAGTCGTGTGTACAGTCTTTGGCTTTTAAAACTTGGGTCAGTTTGACTCTGGGAATCCACCAAGTTTTTAATATCTTCTAACAGACTTGGTAAATGTTCTTCTGCCTTATAACGCCCCTTTGCCGAATAATTATCTACACAAGTAATCCC
>NZ_CAWUDG010000073.1:0-1189 GCF_963920885.1 Anabaena sp. CCY 0017
TACACCGAAGTTCCCCTCTATCAAATGTTAAGTAATATTTCGCCAACGGTATCAGTATCTTGCCGAGTCGCCTGTTTAATTTCAGCCATTTGATTTTGGGCGGTTTGGCTCAAGGTAGCCTGATTCGCAACACCAGTAGCAACTGTTCTAGTAGCGAATTTACCAAGGTCTTCACGGATACCATAAGAGCTTTGACCATTGGTTTTGTTCTCTAAAGTTTCTGACAGCACAGCACCAGGATCATTGTTGACAGCACCGTTCATGATTCCTGCCAATATCTGGTTTAAATCGGGAATTTGAACGGCACCCAACGCAGAATTGAGCAGATTACCCAGGGGATTAAAGAGGTCATTCTGCACAAAATTTTTGACATCTCCGACAAAATCATTGATTTGAGCAGCTGTATTTGAAGTAAAAATACTATTACCAGTAGTTTGGTTTTGTACAGCCGCCGCTAGTGGATCTCGACCATTGTCTTGAGTGCGAGCCATGACTGGACTGGCTACAAAGCCAAGTTCCCAGACTAAAATCAATGTTACTAATCTGATAGTATGCAATTGAAATTTCATGATTTAATCTCCTAAATTCAGTAATTTATCGGTCTGACGCACGAGTTACGGAATTAACAACCGCAGAGGACACTGAGAAATGAGAGTTTAAAGGGTCACTGCTCTTTGCTCTGAGTTTGCCTTAAAGCCCTGATGGGCATAGTTGCGCTGACCGCGTACCATCTCGCTACAGACAGGTAGCTTGTGGAAGTGAGACATTTTGCGTAAGTTATTTGAAAATTAAGCACTCTTGAAAAGGTTGGTTATCGTTAGTATTTTGGCGAATCGCGAAACGTGTGCTTTGCACTCAGGGCTGGGGTAAGGCGATTGGCACAGCGCTCCGCGCTATCGCCTTCGTTGCGGCTTTGCCAATCATGATCACCTGCTGTAGTTGGAGGTAAATCGCCTTGCTGCGTAGCTTGATGTCTCCCTTGACCAATATGGTGAAAGCCTTTGTTTTCTTTCAACGCCGGAATGTAAGCATCAGTAAATGTTCTGAGTCCTAATAGTTTGCCTTTGGGGGTGTCTGGATACTGAGCCATGACCCGTTCTCTGGCTTCGCGTTCATCCTGGTTATTAGCAACAGTAGCTGTAGCGAACTGCAAACATAAACGCTTCAAACTGCAAACAAGGCGATTTTG
>NZ_CAWUDG010000074.1:0-1162 GCF_963920885.1 Anabaena sp. CCY 0017
GGGAGCAACGCGATTTTGTGAGATGACCCTACTTGAAGAGCGATCGCCAATAAATATATTTAAGCACTTAGTATTTTTATTACCTAAAAGTCAAGAAATAAGCAGCACAAAAATCCTTTGAATGAATCTCAAAAGTTGACTGGTAAAGAAGTATGGTGATTGGGTTAAAAAATATTGTCGTTCAATATTTTATATTGAGTATTAATTATGACAATTGTTCTAGTGAATTTGAGATTACTGTATAAAATGTTCAAACAGTTATAGGTTTAATAAAGGAATTAAATATAGAATCACAAAAATTATCCCAAGTTTTAGCTATCCATTGACATCGAAGATGTAACATGATTTCGGCATGATCTTTAAGCCAAAACTTACTGTTACCTTTCATGCGTAAATTAACAACTTGACGAATTAAACTTTCAACCGCGCCACTGCCAAGAGGGAGCTTTTGAGATGCAACTTCGTTATATTTTAAAAGTCTCCGTCGGTAAGCTTTTAAAATATAATTTCGCTCTCGGACTAAAATTTTCAGACGTTCCCCGGTCGCCCCAGGAATAAATTCATTCATGTTTCTCATTAAACCTAATGCTTGACCTTTCTTTAAAGTTTTTCGCGCCTTTTTAAACCATTGTTGGCGTTCATCTTTTGTGCTGAATGCAGCATCAGCGAAGTCTTGTAAATGTGATGCCGCGTGATAAAAATCTAATAACTGATAAGTTTGATTTGGGCAGTGTAATTTTTTTAATAACGGAGGGATATGTATCCATATCCATTCTGCACCATCCGCAATTAATAAAACCTGTTTAGCCTGACTAATCCCTAAATTAACTAAGTACATCTCTAAGATTTGTAAAAATCCTTCAAATCCTGAGTAAGTCCCATCGTTAGTAATAGGAATCTCGCCATTCTTAATTTTTTCACCTTGCTCATTCACCACATAAATAGTTAATAATTTAGGCTCAACCCATTCTCCTGTATAGCCTACACGGTTAGTCTTAACCTTACGTCTACCTTTATTATTAATCCGAATTCGGGTACGACCGCCGTCTACAGCGATGACAACACGCTGGTCTTTAAGAATATTAGTTGTCGGTAAATTGCCAACCTCTAAACTGTTTATTTTCGATTGACGTAAATTTATGCCAATTTTACCAAAGTAATA
>NZ_CAWUDG010000075.1:0-1019 GCF_963920885.1 Anabaena sp. CCY 0017
TACAGCGTTTCCGGCTGTTATGAGGTACAGTAGCAGCAATTAGCAAACCAGTTTCTTAAATGTTGAGGATTTATTAAGTCAAGTGCAACTGAAATTATTCGATCTACCATTTCTGTTGTAGTTGGTGAAAACATCCGTAAGAAAGATTTAAGCTGTGACCACCATAACTCAATGGGGTTGAAATCTGGTGAGTATGGTGATAAACATATAACTGAAGCCCCGACAGATTCAATCATTGGCACAATTGAATCTAGTTTATGTGCGGATAAGTTATCCATGACTACCACTGCGCCTGACCATAACTCTGGCACTAAAAACTTCTCAACAAACACTTCAAATGCTGTGCCATCCATTGAATTATTCATTGTCATTAATGCCACTACTTTTTTAATACTAATTGCTCCAATTACGGTAACTTTTGAGCCTCGATAGAAGGGGTTGAGAGAGTAAGCTCTTGTTCCCTTTTGTGAACGGGCATGAGTCCTTGTTAAACCCAGTAAAACACCAGTTTCATCCAAAAATACTAAATTTTCTGGCTCTATATGTTTGACATTTTCCCAATACTCTAATCTTAAATTCAGGACTCTCTCTGTCCCTGCTTGGGTACTCCGCTTTGTTTTTTTTTACGATTTAATCCTAATTTCTGCAACGCACGACACATTGCACTTCGACCTACAAAATTGCCCGTCTTGTCTGCAAATAATTCACATAACTCTATCAATGTTGCATCTGGATATGCTTCAACTAATTCTCTTAACTCTATTTCCGCATTTGTCAGATGACTAAATTGTGGTTTTCCTCGCGGCTTGGATTGTAAATTTCCATCAAGTTTTTTTTGTTTGACAAGCTTCTGCACTAAACTCTTGGTGACGGAAAATATGTTAGCTACTTTCCTGATTGAGATATTTTTCTCAATATGTGCTGCAACTATTTTTTCTCGAAGATCGACAGAGTATGACTTCATTTAAAAGTATTTATATTTTAATCAAGTGTACCTCATAATAGACGGAAGTGCTGTA
>NZ_CAWUDG010000076.1:0-740 GCF_963920885.1 Anabaena sp. CCY 0017
ATCGCCTCTGGCGGGGCTTTGCCCATCGCACTGGGAAGAATTTGGAATTGTTGGCGGCGGCGTTATGCCTATACAAGGTGTTTGTGTGATAGCAGTGGGGAAATGCTGCTATCTATGCACAAGATATTATGTCTGAGATGCCGAGATACGGGTATGCCTATACAAGGTGTTTATGATAAGATACCGAGAATGCAGACATAGCAAGAAAGATGCCGTCATGCCTATACAAGGTGTTTGTGAGGGTATGCCGATAATGCAGAGATGCCGTCATGCCTATACAAGACGACTCGTGCTAGTGAGAATAAACGCAAGTATCCCTATCCCTATACAAAAGGGTTAACACAGTCCTTACTAACATTCCTTGTTCTCTAGAGAACAAGGAATGTTAGTAAGGACTGTGTTAACCCTTTTGTATAGGGATAGGGATACTTGCGTTTATTCTCACTAGCACGAGTCGTCTTGTATAGGCATGACGGCATCTCTGCATTATCGGCATACCCTCACAAACACCTTGTATAGGCATGACGGCATCTTTCTTGCTATGTCTGCATTCTCGGTATCTTATCATAAACACCTTGTATAGGCATACCCGTATCTCGGCATCTCAGACATAATATCTTGTGCATAGATAGCAGCATTTCCCCACTGCTATCACACAAACACCTTGTATAGGCATAACGCCGCCGCCAACAATTCCAAATTCTTCCCAGTGCGATGGGCAAAGCCCCGCCAGAGGCGAT
>NZ_CAWUDG010000077.1:0-645 GCF_963920885.1 Anabaena sp. CCY 0017
CCCTGGGACATTCCTAAATATCTTAAGAATGGGCAAAATCCTTCATTTAAGATTTTTTGATTTTTCTTTGCTTGAGTTGGACGTTCAACTACATAAGGTAATTTAAAATTTACTTCTACGTTACCAATTGTTAATATTTGGCGCTTTTTACAACCATGTTTTTGCGTGTTAGGATGCCACCATCCTTGTGTCTCCTGCATTGCTTTATCCAAAAACTCTTGAGATTTTGACAGCTTATGCAGTAACAAAGCTGTACATTCTCCTGCTAAAACTAATGCAGATTCTCTAATTTTTTCCTCTCGTTTCTTGAAAACGCGTCCATCCCATTCTGATATGTTCGTTAATTCTAAAAGTTTCGTAACTTTTTCTTGAAACTGTCCTAAAGATTTGTTTAAATCGAAGCTAGAATATATACTATTTTTCATTCTGTGTAGGCACTCCCTGTTTTGATGTCAGATATCGAAACCTTTACTATTTGGGAATCCTACCTTTTTTTTGCCCAAAAAACGAGTCCTATTTATCTCCTCGAATGGAAACAGGAATTTATTCCAGTGCTATTACTGATTTAGCTGTATAAATATATTAAATATACTTAAATATAGTTTTTAGCGATGCCTTCGGCGAGCGCAGCTATCGCACCAACCT
>NZ_CAWUDG010000078.1:0-506 GCF_963920885.1 Anabaena sp. CCY 0017
CTCAAACATCGAAAGCAAATTGCAATTAGATACTGAGTTGGTCATTCCTAGGTCGGTCGCGAGTATTTGTTGAGCTTTCAAACTATAGATTTGGTTCGGATAATGGGCTATTAGCTCAGGTGGTTAGAGCGCACCCCTGATAAGGGTGAGGTCCCTGGTTCGAGTCCAGGATGGCCCACCTGAAATCAGTTAACAGTCAACAGTAGTCAGTAGTCAGTAAAAAAAACTGGCAACTGGTAACTGATACCTGATAACTGACTGATGGGGGTTTAGCTCAGTTGGTAGAGCGCCTGCTTTGCAAGCAGGATGTCAGCGGTTCGAGTCCGCTAATCTCCACCTTGTGTAAAAATCGCAAAAAAATCATATCGTTGATTGTCAGACAAGACAAAAAATAGATATAATAATTTTTGTGGTCATTAGCACAGTATGATAGAATAATAGACCGGAAAAGATTCAGCAATTGATTGTCTCATGCAATCGAACTGCTGGGTAATCATCCAGCCAGA
>NZ_CAWUDG010000079.1:0-505 GCF_963920885.1 Anabaena sp. CCY 0017
TCAGGACAAGACTATTAAACTGTGGAATCTAAACACAGGCAAGGAAATTCGCACCTTCTCCGGGCATACTAACTCTGTCTGGAGCGTCAGTTTTAGTCCCGACAGCAAGACTTTAGTTTCTGGTAGTCAGGACAAGACTATTAAACTGTGGAATCTAAACACAGGCAAGGAAATTCGCACCTTCTCCGGGCATACTAACGAGGTCAATAGCGTCAGTTTTAGCCCCGACGGCAAGACTTTGGCTTCTGGTAGTCAGGACAAGACTATTAAACTGTGGAATCTAAACACAGGCAAGGAAATTCGCACCTTCTCCGGGCATACTAACGAGGTCAATAGCGTCAGTTTTAGCCCCGACGGCAAGACTTTGGCTTCTGGTAGTCAGGACAAGACTATTAAACTGTGGAATCTAAACACAGGCAAGGAAATTCGCACCTTCTCCGGGCATACTAACGAGGTCAATAGCGTCAGTTTTAGCCCCGACGGCAAGACTTTGGCTTCTGGTAGT
>NZ_CAWUDG010000080.1:0-476 GCF_963920885.1 Anabaena sp. CCY 0017
CAATAATTTAAAATAGATTGGAAATGCTCTTTTATCCCAAATGACACTCACCATAAATAAATTTATGCGATTCCAATTGGTTCTATCAATGGCTAGATAAATTATTTTTTCTGGGGTAAAGTATATTGATAACCATTCCCTAATGATCGGAAACCAAATTTTTTCAATTGTGAAATTTGGTAATGAGAGAAATCTTTGTATTCTTTTCCTTCTACTCTCAAATTTAATTGGTAACGGTATCCCATTCGCTAATCGTTCTAAATTCACGATTTTAATTGACTGTAGGATGTTCACCAAAATTTGGAGAAACAGGTATTCTCTTAGACTCAATTGACTTTTTAAGTGCTTTTGATAGAATAAAGGCATCATTATCATTAGATAGGTCTTATTGACAATATCTGACCTATCTTTTTTTACCATAAATCGTTACATTGTTTACACTGTCTTGTTTTTAGACTTGTTTGTCGCCCCGTCAG
>NZ_CAWUDG010000081.1:0-455 GCF_963920885.1 Anabaena sp. CCY 0017
AAGAAGGATGGTTTATTTTAACGAATTTTGAGTCCTTAGA
This sequence comes from Anabaena sp. CCY 0017, assembly GCF_963920885.1. Classification (NCBI taxonomy): domain Bacteria; kingdom Bacillati; phylum Cyanobacteriota; class Cyanophyceae; order Nostocales; family Nostocaceae; genus Anabaena; species Anabaena sp. CCY 0017. The sequence continues at coordinate 41 of NZ_CAWUDG010000081.1, forward strand.
ATTGGCTATTTCTGCCTATAAACAAAGATTTGATATTGAGGAAATGTTTAGAGATTTTAAGAAGGGAGGCTATAACTTAGAGGATACTAATGTAACTGGTGAACGCTTTATTTCTCTAGTTTTATTGATAGCGCTCGCTTACTCCTCTGCAACAATTCAAGGTCAACAAATCAAACGTAAAGGAATACAAAAATATATTGCTCGGATCAAAGAACATGGTCGAACGGAACGGAGACATAGTAGTTTTTATATCGGTTTATATGGTCAAACTTGGGTCAATTTTAAGGATGTTTGTATGGATTTAGTCACGGAGTTAATGAAATTAAATCGCAATAAATGTAAGTATTATCAACAAGGTCTAAGAGCTATGAGGCTTATAGAGTCTGTCTTGTAGCTGATTTTGTCCCCCCTTCAG
>NZ_CAWUDG010000082.1:0-450 GCF_963920885.1 Anabaena sp. CCY 0017
TATGGTGAGTGTCATTTGGGATAAAAGAGCATTTCCAATCTATTTTAAATTATTGCCAAAATTAGGGAGTAGTAACATAGATGAGCAACAAAAAATATTGTCTCAAGTAATGCCACTTTTTCACAATTATAAAATATGTGTATTAGGTGATAGAGAATTTTGTTCTGTAAAACTCGCCAAGTACCTTAAAACATTGAGTGTATACTTTTGCTTGCGATTAAAAAAGAACGAGTTTGTAGAGGTTGAAAAAGATATTTTTCAGGAATTAAACAGTTTGGGATTAGAACCAGGAGTATCATTTTTTATTCAAGGTGTGAAGGTAACAAAGACTCGCGGTTTCATGAGCTTTAACGTTGCTTGTAAATGGAAACGTAAAATCAACGGAGTAGCACCGAAAGAAGGATGGTTTATTTTAACGAATTTTGAGTCCTTAGAATTGGCTATTTCTGC
>NZ_CAWUDG010000083.1:0-388 GCF_963920885.1 Anabaena sp. CCY 0017
TAAAAGTATTTATATTTTAATCAAGTGTACCTCATAATAGACGGAAGTGCTGTATATTGATGCGGTTCTGCTGTCTACTCTCAATAAGCAGGAGGTAATGAAACAAATTCGCGATTTCTTCCACCCTTTATCAGGTACAAGCCATGTTGAGTGATGTCATGACTTATTTTGGTCTCAAACGTACCTTAGATCATGTGGGGTATTTTGAGACCCTTGAGCAGACAAATCTATTCAAAGAACTGAAACCCCAAATCAGGCAAGGTCGCTTGATTGCCATCACAGGTGTTGTTGGTTGTGGTAAAACAACGACTTTACAACGACTGCAATTGGAACGGGAGCAACGCGATTTTGTGAGGTTGGTGCGATAGCTGCGCTCGCCGAAGGCATC
>NZ_CAWUDG010000084.1:0-352 GCF_963920885.1 Anabaena sp. CCY 0017
CGATGCGCGCGCGGACGGCGGACAGGGCGGCGTTCAGTCGGGCGGTTTCGACCGCCACGCCGCCGCCGTCCTCGGCGACAGCGATTTCGTTCTGCGTCAGGCGGACGGCCCGGCCGATGACCAGACCGGGCGCAGCGGTGACGCCGCTGAGGATCAGTTCGCCGTCTTCGCCCACGACAGGTTCGGCCGTCCGGGCGGCAGGGGCTGCGGCGGATTTGGGCGTCGTTTCATGCGCGCCTTCCTCCAGGCCTGCGGCGATCAGGGCGGTCAGGGCCGACAGGGCCTCGTGCGCCTGACGGCCCGAGGCCTTCAGCACCAGTTCGTCGCCGTCCTTGACCCCCAGTCCCATCAT
>NZ_CAWUDG010000085.1:0-293 GCF_963920885.1 Anabaena sp. CCY 0017
GCCCCTTTTAAAAAAACTTTGGTTTACCCCTTGACGAAACCAGAGAGAGTAGATATATTAGATAAGTGCCAAGGCGAGAGCCGCAACACCTGAACCGTGAAAACAAAATACTTTGAAAGCTAAATAATAACCAATCCTCGTCAAGAAGATTTAGTTTGGGTAGATTCCCAAAGGTTAATCAAAAAATTTTACAGGATTCTGAAACAACTTGTTGTTTCGGATAAAACTCTAAGCACAACAAAACGGAGAGTTTGATCCTGGCTCAGGATGAACGCTGGCGGTATGCTTAACAC
>NZ_CAWUDG010000086.1:0-280 GCF_963920885.1 Anabaena sp. CCY 0017
GACCCCGGGGTTCCAGCCGCTGGCGGTGATGGTGCTGTCGCGCTGGTTCAGGTCCAGCGTGCCCAGCGGATCGCGCGTCTCGGTGCGGGCGCGGTCGTGGCGCACGCCGCCGCGCAGGATCCAGTGTTCGCCCAGCGACAGGCGGTCCTGGAAGTAGATGCCGGTCTGGCGCGCGGTGACGTCGCGGGCCCAGGGCGAGGTGGGGTCGGGTATCGGCTGGCCGTACTGCGGGTCCAGGATGTCCAGCACCGGGGCGCTGCCCGACCACTGGCGGTCGTTG
>NZ_CAWUDG010000087.1:0-279 GCF_963920885.1 Anabaena sp. CCY 0017
CGCTGCTGACGGCCTCGCGCACTTCTGGATCGACGGCGACAGGGGCGCCGTTCCGGGTCGATTGATGGGCCTCGACCGTCATCCGCTCCAGTTCGACCAGCGACAGGGTGCGGACCTGGGCGGTCGGCTCGGCGTTCGGGGCGGTCTTCATCGGGGCGGCCAGATTGTGGGTCAGGACAGCGCCGAAGACCGCCACGCCGACGGTTGATCCGACCTGGCGGAAGAACTGGCCCGCGCTGGTCACCACGCCCAGCTTGTCGCGCGGCACGGCGTTCTGGG
>NZ_CAWUDG010000088.1:0-276 GCF_963920885.1 Anabaena sp. CCY 0017
GGCCAAATCAGAAATCCCGCAGCCCTGCGCCTGTTGATCGGCTGGGCGGTGGTCGCGGTGGTGATCTTCGGCGGGCTGGCGGCGGCTGGGTTTTTGCCGCCTCACCCCGGGTTCGCGCAGGTGTTCATGCCGGCGGCCGCAGCGGTTCTGCTGCAGGGCGTCGTGGCCCTGATGGCGGCCAAACGCGGGAGGGCCAGACTTGGCTGGATCATCCTTCTGGCCCCGCCGCTGGCGATGCTGGTGATCGTGATTCTGTTCGTGGCCCTGTTCGCCTTC
>NZ_CAWUDG010000089.1:0-275 GCF_963920885.1 Anabaena sp. CCY 0017
AAATAAATTGAAAAAACAGTTGACAAAGATAGGAGCGCTCGTTATATTAGATAAGTGCCTGAGAGACGAGCGCCAAAGAGCGGCGTTTTGAAGACACACCGAACCTTGAAAATATTATAGTTTGAAAGCAATTATACAGCAAATATTGCGCGTCAAGTCAATAAAAAAACTAGACTGAAGTTAAAAAAGAGCAGTCAAGAAAGAGCTAAAACAAACAAACCAAAACGGAGAGTTTGATCCTGGCTCAGGATGAACGCTGGCGGTATGCTTAACAC
>NZ_CAWUDG010000090.1:0-275 GCF_963920885.1 Anabaena sp. CCY 0017
CCCCTTGTTCCTCCGGAGTCAGCGGATCGACGTCGTCATCGGGCTTAGGCGCATCCGGTCGTTCGTAGCTCCAGCCATACAGCGGGTTGGCTTCGATCAGCTCGTCTTGGAATGCGTCGGCCAGGGCGGCCCTTGCGACACTCAGGATGTTGGCGAAGCGCTTGTTGGTGACTGTCATGTCATCGAACCAGTCGCGGAAATCTTTCCGCTTCCAGTCCGACAGCATGATGCTGCCGAACCTCGGAATCAGCAGGTTGTCCACGACCTTGCGATAT
>NZ_CAWUDG010000091.1:0-272 GCF_963920885.1 Anabaena sp. CCY 0017
GACGGGCGTGTTCGCCACCACGGCGATCAACAGCGCGTCCGAAGGCGCCAACATCGGCGCCCAGGCGCTGGGTCTGTTCTGGACCATTCTCTACAGCGCGGTCGGCACCTTCATCATTCTGCTGATCTGCAAGTACACGACCGGCCTTCGCGTCAGCGAGGCCGAAGAGGCGGCAGGTCTGGACACCTCGCTGCACGGCGAAGTGCTGGACCACTGAGACTGCAAATCGGGCGCGGCTCCCAATCCCGCGCCCGATCATCTTCCGCGCCATG
>NZ_CAWUDG010000092.1:0-272 GCF_963920885.1 Anabaena sp. CCY 0017
TGGCATGAGCGGTCGCAGGATGATCCCGCGACCCACTGGATGGTGGCGACCCTGGCCGCCGCCTTCGAGGATGGCGACGGGGCGGGTGACGGTCAGGAAACCGAGGCGGTCTGTTCTGGTGACGGACGACGCGAGGGCCACAGCGCGGCGGTCAGGACCAGCGTCGCGCCGATCACATAGGGCGCGCCAGGCGAGGCCTGATAGGCCAGGGTTCCAGCGATAGGGCCGACAACCGCCGCCAGGCCTTGCGCCGCGCCGACCGCGCCTGCGGC
>NZ_CAWUDG010000093.1:0-270 GCF_963920885.1 Anabaena sp. CCY 0017
CCGTGGTGTAGCGCGCCGCCGCCTGCAGCGCGCGATTGGCGCTGTCGACGTCGCAGGCGGGCGCGCCAGGACCTGTCACCTCGACCGGCGGCAACACCACAGGGGTTTGGGCCGGATCGACGCCATCGGCCGGAATACTGACTGGATTGCTGGCCGAATTGTTGGACTGAGCTGCGGCTGGACCGACCGCCAGAAGCGGCGTCGCCGCCAATGCAAGAAGAAGGGCCCGTCCGGCCGGGGACAGGACGGACGGGCCCGCCGCCGCCGCGC
>NZ_CAWUDG010000094.1:0-269 GCF_963920885.1 Anabaena sp. CCY 0017
TCTAGAGCGGGTTATCCGAGAGGCCGCGGGCCGGCGGGACGCGTGCCCGATCCGCGGCGCTTTGCCATCACCACATCTTGCATGTCGTACCGTTGTTGACCAGCTCGCCGCCGACCACGATGCCCTTTTCGTCGACATGGAGCATGGTGTAGCAGCTCGCGATGCCCGAGCGGCGCTCGTAGATGGTGCCGCCGTTCATACCGTAGCTAAAGCTGCCGACGGGTTGGTCCCATGAGACTTCACCGGAGGTCTGCCATTGGTAGACCAAT
>NZ_CAWUDG010000095.1:0-269 GCF_963920885.1 Anabaena sp. CCY 0017
GATGGTCTGGGGGAAGTCCGCCGATCTCACCTCATCCGAATAGTCGGGGCCAAGGTCGATGAAGCGCGGTTCGGGGCGATAGGCGGGGGAGACGGGCATGGAGGGCTAGGTGCGTGTCCGACGGCGCGAGCGCAACCTTCACCGCGTCATTCCGGGGCTGAGCGTCGCGAAGAACCCGGAACCCAGGAAGACAAAGCGAACGCCAGACGCATCAAGCGCCGCAGACGCCCTCCTGGATTCCGGGTTCGTCCTGCGGACGCCCCGGAAGG
>NZ_CAWUDG010000096.1:0-268 GCF_963920885.1 Anabaena sp. CCY 0017
GGCTGGCGGCGGCGACCGCGCACGCGGGCTCCTGGTGGCCGCATTGGCGCGCCTGGCTCGATGCGCTGTCCGGCTCGCCCGCCAGGCCGCCCGGCCTGGGCGCCGCGCGCAAGGGCTCTCCCCCGCTGGGCGAAGCGCCCGGCGTCTACGTAATGGAGAAATGAGCCATGACCCGCCGTCCCCTTCCGCCCTGGCGCGCCGCCCGATTGGCGCCGGCCGTCCTGGCCGTGCTGCTGGCGCAGGGTTGCGTGTCCATGGCCCCGCCCTA
>NZ_CAWUDG010000097.1:0-268 GCF_963920885.1 Anabaena sp. CCY 0017
TCTATTCGATAGGCGGGGGCAATACGCAGGGAATCTCCCAAATGGACAGCCTGCTTCCCGATGCCGGCACGGCCGAAACTCGCCCGCGTAACGTGGCTTTCCACCCCCGTATCCATGCTTGAAGCTAGGCATGTATTCGGGGGAGAAAAGCGACGTTCACTGGCCGCGTTTCCTTGCCGCCGGAGGTCGAAGTGCCACGCCCGATCACCGTGCCGGATCTACCTCCAACGCCCATTGCAGACGAGCCGCTGAAGGCATCCCAAGTTTC
>NZ_CAWUDG010000098.1:0-266 GCF_963920885.1 Anabaena sp. CCY 0017
CTCGAACATGAAGCTCGGATGCGAGGACTGGGCGATGACGTGCTCGATGTCCCACGCGCGCCCATGGGTAGTGGCGTTGCGGCGGCGGCAGTAGCAGCATTGCAGGCCCTGATCCTCGAGATAGAACTGCTTGATCCGCTTTCTGAGGGGTTTCAGCGTATCACAACCCCAGTCAAGCTGCCGCTCTCCCACGGTCGCGATCAGGTCAACCTCTTCCGCTGTGTATGCGATCGTTTTAGTCGCCATGGGGCGACAGCTCCGCCTTG
>NZ_CAWUDG010000099.1:0-264 GCF_963920885.1 Anabaena sp. CCY 0017
GTATGGTCATATTCAACTTCGTATGCCTGTATATTTTCGTGTCCAAGTGGGGAGCGGCGGGGGCTGCCTATGGCTTGGCGTTGACATTCACGATCGGGAGCGCGGTGTTGTTGTGCTGCATAATCAGATTCAGAAAGCGGCAGGCTTTGCAAGCGGAATCACTCACATGAGCGCGACGATGCCTGCTGGCGTGTGGGACTCATGCGCATGAATGTGAACATGCAGAGCATCTCTCCGAGGGTGTTCGTCATGCGCGCGTCGATT
>NZ_CAWUDG010000100.1:0-264 GCF_963920885.1 Anabaena sp. CCY 0017
CGGCGTATTGGGATAACCGCCCTGCGGGTACGGCCCCGCCTGCCCTGCCCCTTGTGTCGGATGGGTCGAATAGCGCGGCTCGGACGGGTAGCTCGTACAGGCCACCGCCGTCAGCGACGCCCCTGCGATCAACGCCGCTTTCATCAAGGCCGATTGTATCGCCACCCGCAACTCCTCACATGGTTAAGACCGGCCCCTGCGGTTTGCCCGCTCAAGCCCTTGAATCCAACCCTTCAATGCGCGCAGAATTGGGGCGTGAAGGTT
>NZ_CAWUDG010000101.1:0-264 GCF_963920885.1 Anabaena sp. CCY 0017
TTCTCTTCCAGAATGCGGTCGAGGCGTTCGTGGTGGGCGCACAGTTCGGCGCGCAGTCGTTCGTCCTCTTCGGGATCGAAGTGTTCACCGCCCATCTCATCCTCTTCAGTTTTGCGTTCGGGGCGGGACTTCAGCGCGTCCACCGCCTTGGCCGCCCGCGCGATCACGCCTGCGGCCCGCGCCAGCTTCTCGGCCTCGGCGACGGTCGTGGGGGTCGGCGTTTCGCACACCGCCTGAACCGCCTCCTCGACCTTGGCTGTCAGT
>NZ_CAWUDG010000102.1:0-262 GCF_963920885.1 Anabaena sp. CCY 0017
GAGCGGCCTGACGGATCGCCGGAGCCGTCAGGATCGGCGTACGGAGAGCGAACTGGGACCGGTCGGCTAAATGGGACCATTGCGCCGCGATGCGTCCGGCGAGCGCGGCTTCCAGCCGTCGTGCAGTGGTCGAACGCTCCAGCCATTCCCAGATCCGGAAGCTCGCCAGCATCAGCAGCGACGCGTCGCCCGCAGGCGGACGAATGACCAGGGCCGCGGCCGCAAGGGTCGCGGGGAGGGGGGCGAGGTCGGGCGCGAGCGG
>NZ_CAWUDG010000103.1:0-260 GCF_963920885.1 Anabaena sp. CCY 0017
TATTGTTGCTCAAATTCGAGCTGCGCGCAACCCTGTGGAGTTGCTGGTTCGTCGGTACGAGGTCCCTCGCCGGTCAACAATGTAACCATTACGTTACATTATCGAAAATGCAGTTGATCCGGGTCGACCGACAAAAACTCGTCTTCCACCGCACATTTGTGCGCGATAGCGGCCTGGCGCTTATCGTCCCATTCCGGGTGCCCGGCGTCATCAAATTCCACCAGGGCAAAGGAGGCTCCGCGCGCTAAGCCTCGGCCTTC
>NZ_CAWUDG010000104.1:0-255 GCF_963920885.1 Anabaena sp. CCY 0017
GGGCGTCACGGCGTTCGAACTGCTGCACCGACCCGATCTGGCCGAGATTCTGGAGGCGTCGGGCGTGGAGTTGCAGCACGCGGTGCAGAAGATCGCCGTGCCGGAGGCCCAGGCCTCGGGCCAGGAGGTCCACGCCATGATCCGACACTATCAGCGGCTGGCGGACGCCACGGTGGCCCGGCTGCTGAAAGCGCGGCGGGACGGACGGTTTCCGGCGCTGGACAAGGCGTCGGTCGCGGATGTGGCGCGCCGTCT
>NZ_CAWUDG010000105.1:0-254 GCF_963920885.1 Anabaena sp. CCY 0017
TAGAGCGGCGGCCTGCCAAGGCTCAAGATTGCGCGATCGCAAGGACGGCGGGGTTCGCCCGTCGCCGAGCCACGCCGTCGCCCAGGAGGGCGGGCGTTGGAGCATGGACTCGATCACAGCAGTCGGTTCGCGAAACAGGAAGGCGACCGGGGCGCGCGCCGGAATGAGAAGATCGGCGAAGAGAACTTGCCAACTGCTGAACTTCACCACCGTCCCCTTGGGCGAGGCCGCTATGAAATAGCTGAGAAGATAGT
>NZ_CAWUDG010000106.1:0-253 GCF_963920885.1 Anabaena sp. CCY 0017
TGACGGCGACAGGACCGAGGGCCGCACCAGGCCCTCAAGAATGCGCCAGGGCGACATGGACGACGGCCCCACCATCACGTCCAGCGCAAGCGCAGCAACGCAGCCGACCGCCAGCGCCAGCAGCACCAGACGGCGTTTGGCCTGTAATCGGCCATGATGGGCGACGGCGTCGGCGGGCGTTGTCAGATGAGCGGTGATGGGGGTCAATCGACTGCGACGCCGTCCTGCACGAGATTAATAGTGCGTCGCATTA
>NZ_CAWUDG010000107.1:0-252 GCF_963920885.1 Anabaena sp. CCY 0017
AATAAGCCCACTAATTTTAATATCTTATTAATATTTTTTATGTATTCAAGTTGATTATTTACTTTTAAAAAATAAAGTAAATTTTGTTCAGCCGATAAATGTTCATAATGAACAGTATCTATCATAATACCCACATCTTTTAACATATTATCATCTTTAAATATATCTTTTTTATTAATGTAAACGGTTCCAGAACTTGGTTTTTTGGTTTTTGCAATGATTTTCATCAGAGTAGTTTTTCCTGCTCCATTT
>NZ_CAWUDG010000108.1:0-251 GCF_963920885.1 Anabaena sp. CCY 0017
TGCTGGCCTCACGCGGTCATGTCCAGGTCGTCGAGATCGCTCACCCGCGCTACGTCGGCGCGCGCATCGGCATCCATAACCCCAAGGGCGAGAAGGTGGGCCGGATTGGGCGCCTGCGAAATGTTGAGTACCTGTTCGTGGTGACTGACCGGCCGGTAGCTCTGCCGGTCGCGGCCTGAATTAAAAGCGGTTTTTCACCTTGCCGTAGCGGAACCCGAATCAGGGCTTGCCGTTTTCCGCCTATGGAACCG
>NZ_CAWUDG010000109.1:0-248 GCF_963920885.1 Anabaena sp. CCY 0017
TGACGTCGATGTCCTTCAGCGCCTCGGCGGCGATCTGGGAGGCCTGGCGCGTGGCCTCGGCGGTGAAGGCGGTCACGTCCGGCGCATACTCGGCCCACAAGGCGGCCATGCGCGCGCTTTTTTCGAGTTCGGGAAGACTGTTGTCCAGCGACAAGGCCTCGGCGCGCTGGCCGAAACGCTCCATCCGCTGCTCAAAAGCGCTGGAGGCGGCCTGAAGGCGGGCTTCGGCGGAACCGGGCGCGGGCGTC
>NZ_CAWUDG010000110.1:0-247 GCF_963920885.1 Anabaena sp. CCY 0017
GAGCGCTTTCAAAGAGACGTCAATGGACGTCTTATCAGTATCGACTATCGACCGATTAACCTGAATTCCAGCCTGACGGAGGGTCTGACTTCAGGGCTTAATTTCAGCCTGCCGCGCCCACAGGGGGCTGCCGCCAACGAGGCTATGGTTGCGCGGTTTTCGCTGAACTACAATCTGCAGCTTCGGAACACGGTCGCGTTGTTGGCGGGGCTCCCGGATTTGGATCGCTTGAAAGGCGATGGCGGCG
>NZ_CAWUDG010000111.1:0-245 GCF_963920885.1 Anabaena sp. CCY 0017
ATAAACCTGGCATCGAGCTATTTTTGCGTAGGGCTACCCCTAGACTATCGTCGCCGCAGCAGCGTTTCACCTCTGAGTTCGGGAAGGGATCAGTGTGGTTCCACCGCGCCATAGACACCAGGAAAACTTGGTGGGTCAGCAACCCTGAAGGCTGCACAGTAACGCGAAATAATTAGCTCACCAAATGAGCTGAGGTCAAGCCCTCGGTCTGTTAGTACACCTCAGCTTCATACATTACTGTACTT
>NZ_CAWUDG010000112.1:0-245 GCF_963920885.1 Anabaena sp. CCY 0017
TGGGCGACTTTCGTCGGCGCGGACAGGGCGGCCCACAAGGCGGCGACTGAGACGATCGAGACGCCGCCGCCCAGGCCCTAGGCGGTACTCGCGCGAAGGCGGGCGACACGTCTTCTGGACTTGTCAGCGACGACCCCACGCAGGGATCGGTCCGGCCGGGACGATCCCTGACGGGTTGAGATCCAGATGGCTGGCGTAATAGTGCGTCTTGATCGGTGCAAAGTGGACCGTGCCGGCGATCGCCG
>NZ_CAWUDG010000113.1:0-243 GCF_963920885.1 Anabaena sp. CCY 0017
TCGCGACAGAGAGTGCGTCACCCCACTCTACCGACCCGCTGGCGCCGCCGCCTATCTCCAAGCCATTGACATAGTCGGCGATCGCTTGCTTGATTGAATCGCCGACGGTTGTGGTGTAGCCCGTCAGGGCCTTGATCGTCACCTCGACAGTGATCGCAGCGTCCGTCGGGCGGAAGAAGCTAATCGGATGTGCGATCCCATAGATGTCCGTCACGATCTCGGTCGTGGTGCCATAGGTGCCCG
>NZ_CAWUDG010000114.1:0-240 GCF_963920885.1 Anabaena sp. CCY 0017
GCTCCTTGCTGGGTCCATCCATCGCCATGCGGGCGCTGTCGATGAGCCTTTCGATGACGGACTTTTCGCAGCAAAGGCATTTCGAAAATGCCGCTGAAGCCTACCGGCAATACTTCGTCGGTCTGACCGACATGTGGGACTGGCAGCGGACCCGGGGCACGGAGGTCGGCGGCCAAGGAAGCGCTGCCGATTGGCGCAGTGTCGACCGCTTCGAGTATCGGGCGCCACCCCTGTCCTTTG
>NZ_CAWUDG010000115.1:0-239 GCF_963920885.1 Anabaena sp. CCY 0017
GGACTATTTTCTCTTACCCGCGGAGCCACTCAGGCATTTGATCGGATTGAGAAATCCTCCCTGCTCACGGAGCGTCTGTTGGCGATGCGTCTGAACGGCGCCATCTTGGGCGGAACAGTCACGGGGAGGTCAATATGGCTCTAGCGACAGCGAACATCGGCGCAACGCGGTACGTTACCCGCATCGCGACTGGCGGCGACCTGCAGCACAGCTTCATAGCGGACGAACCGGAGCGGCTG
>NZ_CAWUDG010000116.1:0-239 GCF_963920885.1 Anabaena sp. CCY 0017
CAAGGACTTCGGCGAGTCCAATCGGCCCCGCATCGACGAGTTCTATCTCTGGCTGAATGGCGAGTTGGAGAGCCGCGATTTCATTGCTGGCGACGACTATTCGATCGCCGACATCGTCGCCCTGACCGCAATCGATTTCGGTCGAATGATCGGCGTCGACATTCCCGAATCCTGCACCGTTGTCTGGGCCTGGCACGCCCGCGTCTCCGCCCGCCCCAGCGCCCAGGCCTGACCAGAAT
>NZ_CAWUDG010000117.1:0-238 GCF_963920885.1 Anabaena sp. CCY 0017
CCCGCTTCACGGCCTCGGCTAGCAGGGCCTTCTTCTGGCGCGCGCCCGTGTCTGGGCCGGGAGCTTCGGTGTTGCGGGTCCGTGTGCGGATCATGCGCTGGACCCGGTCGCGCCGGGCGCGCAGCCGCTTCTGCAGATCGGTCAGCTGGGCCTGATTGAGAGCGCCGAGGTCACGGCTCTGAGCGACCAGTTCACGCTCGCCCGTGTCCAGAGCGCGCTCTTCGTGGCTGATGGCCAT
>NZ_CAWUDG010000118.1:0-238 GCF_963920885.1 Anabaena sp. CCY 0017
CCTCGTCAACCTCACAGATCGTCATTCCGGGGCTGAGCGGAGCGAGGAACCCGGAACCCAGGGCCACGACCGCGCCGCCAGATGCATTCAAACTCAGATGCAAGCCTCCTGGGTTCCGGGTTCGTCCTTCGGACGCCCCGGAATGACGCGCTAGGCTGAATATCGATTAGCCTTGAGGACCGCCAGCCCGCTTACGGCTGCAGCCGGTATCCGCCTGCGTCCGTCAGCAGCAGACGGG
>NZ_CAWUDG010000119.1:0-237 GCF_963920885.1 Anabaena sp. CCY 0017
CTAAACTGTTTATTTTCGATTGACGTAAATTTATGCCAATTTTACCAAAGTAATATGTGAGCCGTTCTATGCGTTTTAGGCTGATATTTATGCCCCAATCTATTAGTGTTGTACGCGCTGCTTCAAAAGAGCCAGCAATTGCACCATATTGGGCAATCTTCGAGAAAACACCAGGGGTTAAACCCTGGGACATTCCTAAATATCTTAAGAATGGGCAAAATCCTTCATTTAAGATTT
>NZ_CAWUDG010000120.1:0-236 GCF_963920885.1 Anabaena sp. CCY 0017
GCTCAGGCTGTAGAAGTCCGCGCTCTGTTTCAGCGCCGCCAGCGGTTCACTATCCGGCAGGGCCAGCACATATGCGCGGAACGCGCGAATGTCCTCATCCGTCGCCCGCCAGCCCCTCTCCACGATCACATCATGGGCCAGCCGCACCAGCGCCCTCGCCCTCTCGCTGTAGAGGCCCAGACGGATAACCCCGCCCGGCCGCGTAACGCCCGCCAGCTTCGCCAGACCATCCTGTG
>NZ_CAWUDG010000121.1:0-236 GCF_963920885.1 Anabaena sp. CCY 0017
CACGGCGTAGATCATCAGGGGCGCGGTGTTGGCTTCGCCGCCGTCGCGACGCACGGCGACCTCGACCGGGACCAGACGCCCCTCGTCCAGATGCAGCGCCGACTGCGTCAGGACGCCCACGCCCAGCTGGTTGCGCTCCGGCAGCCATTTGGACAGATCGCCGCCGATCAGCGCCTCATGGTCGGCGCCGACCAGATCGGCGAAGGCGGCGTTGTCGGCCAGGATGACCCCGCCCT
>NZ_CAWUDG010000122.1:0-236 GCF_963920885.1 Anabaena sp. CCY 0017
GGATTGAAAGGGGCGTTCTGTGCCAGTGCGGGGTAAAGCCCAGCGATCCAGCTGGAGGTCGCCGGCATGAACTGGGCCATGCCTTGGGCACCCACGGCAGAGACGGCACCGGGGCGCCAGGCGCTCTCCTGATGGACCTGAGCGGCGAACGTCGAAACCGGTGCGTCAATGCCCCAAACGACACGGGCGTTGCGCACGAGCTCCGAGCGGTACTGCTGGGCTGCACGCGGCACGTC
>NZ_CAWUDG010000123.1:0-236 GCF_963920885.1 Anabaena sp. CCY 0017
GCGGGCAAGCCGATGAGTCTCGCCGAAGTCATGAACTGTTTTGAACTGCCGGCGCGTCAAGCCACCGCTAAAAACAAGTTGAAAAGGGCGCTGAACATGTTGGCCGCCGCCGAGAGCATCTACGTCACGGACGCGGGATGGTTCGCGCCGCGACGGGTCTTGCACTGACTGATCAGACGTCTGCGACGCCCATGGCTTTCATCAGGGCGTCGCGGACGGCGGCCTCTGTGAACGGT
>NZ_CAWUDG010000124.1:0-235 GCF_963920885.1 Anabaena sp. CCY 0017
CCAAGGACGCCGATGCAACAACCATCTGGATCAATTCCGGCGTAACGACGCCGACCCTGATCAACACCAATACAATCCAGGCTGGGGTGGTTGGCACCGGCGACCATACAGCGACCGCTGTTCAGATCGGCGCTGGCGCCAACCTGCCCTCGTTCACCAACTCTGGCTCCATCAGTTCCGCAATCAACGGCGACAAGGGTACTGTTTACGGCATTCGCGATCTTTCCGGGTCGCT
>NZ_CAWUDG010000125.1:0-233 GCF_963920885.1 Anabaena sp. CCY 0017
TGGTTCAGAAAGTCATCCACGCTGACCTTCACCACCTTGAACAACAGAAACACGGCGACGATATTGATGCTGGCGCACAGGCCCATCACCACATTGGCCGTGTTCCATGCCAGGTCCAGCGAGGCCTGCGCGCCGATGAACAGGACCCCTATCGTGACGATCCGGTATGCGTTCACCGTCAGGCGCTTATCCGAGATGTACTTGAGGTTCATCTGGCCGATGTAATACGAACC
>NZ_CAWUDG010000126.1:0-232 GCF_963920885.1 Anabaena sp. CCY 0017
AAGTACAGTAATGTATGAAGCTGAGGTGTACTAACAGACCGAGGGCTTGACCTCACATCATTGTTTGTGTGAATCGCTAATTATTTCGCGTTACTGTGCAGCCTTCAGGGTTGCTGAAACCCTCGAATTGAAAATTCATGATTCTATTTTGAATTTTGAATTTTGAATTTTGAATTCTTTCCTGGTGTCTATGGCGCGGTGGAACCACACTGATCCCTTCCCGAACTCAGAG
>NZ_CAWUDG010000127.1:0-232 GCF_963920885.1 Anabaena sp. CCY 0017
AGACAAGTATCTGTATGTGCAAGAACATGCAGACACAAAACACAGAATATAATGCAGATTTTGCTGGGTTTTTTTCCTGCTTGGTAAGTAAAGGCAAACCATAAAAAATATGCTGATGCTGCAGGGAAACATGGAATTTCTATGTCCATAATGAAAGACTATATTTTCACTTTTGGTCTTGAATTTTATAGTGCTTTTTTAAAAAAAATCAGTGAGTAAAAATTTCAAATGT
>NZ_CAWUDG010000128.1:0-231 GCF_963920885.1 Anabaena sp. CCY 0017
GTTTGGCGCGGCCATCCAGATGCGCCTCGAACCCGGCGTCGGTCAGACGCCATTCTGGAACGGCGATGGCCAGCTCAGGCAAGCCTTCGCCGCGCGTCGCATCGACCTGCAAGGCGCCGCCGCCTGCACGGCCCGGCTCGGCCTGATAGACCGCCTGTCCGGCCTGGGCGATGGTCAACTCCCCGCCGTTGCGCGGGCTCAGGGTCGCGGGTCGAGCCAGAACCACATCCG
>NZ_CAWUDG010000129.1:0-225 GCF_963920885.1 Anabaena sp. CCY 0017
CGGGCGTGATCTTGGGTTGGGGATTGGCACTCATCGCTGATCTCCATGGTTCGGGTGGAAGCCGAGGCGTTGTTGGGCGGCTTTTCTCGCCGCGGCCGCAGCTTCTGGGGTGTCGAAGAAACCCACGTGTGTGCGCTGAGCGCCGCCGATGTAGGCCTTCCAACGCTTCGTAGTCTTGTCCCAGAGAACACCGTTGAAGCCACTGGTATTGCTGGATTTCAGGCG
>NZ_CAWUDG010000130.1:0-225 GCF_963920885.1 Anabaena sp. CCY 0017
GTGGCTGCTCGCCGCACTCAGCGGCGTGCTGGCGGCTGGCCTGGCGCTGGTCGGCGTGCTGGCGCTGCTGGGTGATCCGGGCTTCGAGATACGCCTGACCCACGGGCGCGGGCTGCTGCCCGGTGCGACCGATGCGCTGGCGTGGGCGATCCTGGCGATGGGGCTGTGGGGCGGGCTGAGCCTGATCGTGGCCGGCTGGCGCCGCAGCCACCTGGCGCTGGTCTC
>NZ_CAWUDG010000131.1:0-221 GCF_963920885.1 Anabaena sp. CCY 0017
CCGATCGAGACCGACGCACAGGCGTTCGAACGCGAAGCCGCCGGGCTGTCCCAGGCCCAGCGCGACGAACGCCGCCAGGCCCTGACCCAGCGCCTGCAGGTTCTGCAGCAGCAGGTCGCCCACAACAGCCTTGAGATCGAGGCCACGCGCGCCACGGTTCTGGAGCAGATCGCCAATGCGGCCCAGCCGGTGATCGCCCCGGTCTATGCGTCGAAGACCTG
>NZ_CAWUDG010000132.1:0-219 GCF_963920885.1 Anabaena sp. CCY 0017
TTGGCGCCGATGATGCAGTTCCTGCCGATCTTCGCCCCCTTCAAAACCACCGCACCAATTCCGATCAGGCTGTAGTCCCCAACCTCACAGCCATGCAGCATGGCCTGATGCCCGACCGTCACTCCGCGCCCCAGCGTCAGCGGCGAACCGGGGTCGGTGTGCAGCACTGCCCCGTCCTGAACAGTGCTGTCCGGCCCCAGGATGAGCGGATCATTGTCC
>NZ_CAWUDG010000133.1:0-218 GCF_963920885.1 Anabaena sp. CCY 0017
GGCCCCCTTCTTTTCGCGCGTACCGCGCAGCCAGTCTCCCGCCCTGGCGCTGGCGCGCTCGACGCTGCGCACCTTGCACCCGTACTCGTCGGCCAGATATTGCAGCGTCCGAGTGTTTCCGGTGTCGTAGTGACGCCGCACCAGGGCCAGCAGAAGCTCGCTATGCGCGGTCCGCATTGAGAGATAGGCACCCAGCGCCACCGAGACACGATGCAGCG
>NZ_CAWUDG010000134.1:0-218 GCF_963920885.1 Anabaena sp. CCY 0017
CTGCAGTTCCAGGACTTTGGCCAGTTGATTAATCCGGACGCCTTGAACGCGGCGCCTCTGGCGGGTTTGACCACGGCGCCTGAGCCGAATGCGGCACAGGCTGCGGCCCTTGCGGATGCGGCGGCGCGCCGTCGTGCAGCGGCGGAAGCTCAGGCGGCGCGGGCTGCGGCGGCGGCGACTGCCCCAGCACCGACGCCGGCGCCTGCGACTCCGGCCGC
>NZ_CAWUDG010000135.1:0-216 GCF_963920885.1 Anabaena sp. CCY 0017
TGGACCACACCGATCTTCAGCATGTGATGGTGTATTACAACGCTCGATCGGACATTGTCACGAAGCTGGATAAGACCATCGCGATGCAATTGGCTCCATGGGCCCAGTCGTTCATGGGAAGCGTCGTGCAGAACGAGAGCGCTGCCAACAGAGGGGACGACCCGGCTAGCCGGATACGACATTTGGACAGACGCCAAGGCAAGCTCGAGAACATTG
>NZ_CAWUDG010000136.1:0-215 GCF_963920885.1 Anabaena sp. CCY 0017
GTCGGCCAGAAGCGCGGTCGAGTTGACGGCGAAGCCTGCCCCGAACTCGCACACCACGAAAGCAAGGTTGATGACCAGGGCCACGGCATAGCGCCAGTCGCCAGTGTCCACCGGACCGTGGTTGTGGCCGCCCGGCCCGTGGCTGTGCCCATGATGGCCGTGCCCGTGGCCGCCGTGATCGTGCTCATGGCCTGCATGGTCGTGATCGTGGGTGT
>NZ_CAWUDG010000137.1:0-212 GCF_963920885.1 Anabaena sp. CCY 0017
GTCAGACCGCGTTGGCAGCCGACTGTGCCCCAGACGCCGGAGATCGACGTGGACTGGTGCGCCGTGGGGGTGACGCCGCGCACGCGCTCGCAGGACTATCCCGCCATCCAGCACAACCCGTCCGGCGATGGCCGCGACAGGCTGACGCGGCACCAGGATCTGGAAGTCCTGGCGACGTTCTACGGGCCCAACGCCATGCGCTATGTGGACCT
>NZ_CAWUDG010000138.1:0-212 GCF_963920885.1 Anabaena sp. CCY 0017
GTCGGCAATCGGATCGGTCATGAAGTCAGTCAATGTGACGCCCGGGAAACGGGCTTCGAGACAGGGTGTGGACGCCGCGAATCTGAGCGGCGCCCGAAGCCGCCAATATATAGGAAATTTAGCAGCAATTGCGAGGGGAACAGCCGTTTTGCCCGGGTCCATCGGCAGCGGCGGTTCCGCCGATAAATCAGTCGCTCTCCAGCGCCCCGCCC
>NZ_CAWUDG010000139.1:0-210 GCF_963920885.1 Anabaena sp. CCY 0017
GAGAATGAAGCGCGTGCCGGAATCGGTGGCGGTCTTCCAGTGGAATGCCAAGGCACATCCGGATTCCGCCAACGTGTACGACAGCCTGGGCGAGGCGCAGCGTGCCAACGGACAGGTCGATCTGGCAAAAGCCAACTACCGCAAGGCCGCCGCGCTGGCACCCACTGACGCGCGGCTGCGCGGCATTGTCGCGGAGCTGGAGGCCGAGTG
>NZ_CAWUDG010000140.1:0-209 GCF_963920885.1 Anabaena sp. CCY 0017
TCGCTGCAATCTCACTGGCAGTCTCCCGGTAATAGATCATCAGGCTGCGCGGATCCCTATGGCCCACCATCCGCGCCAGCTCCAGGATGCTGAGCTTCTTAGCCAGGCGTGTCAGTGCCGTGGCCCGGGCGTCATGAAACGTGGCGCCATCCACCTCGGCCAGGGCCTTGGCATGGCGAAAATATACGTCGCGCAGCGCGCCGGTCAGG
>NZ_CAWUDG010000141.1:0-189 GCF_963920885.1 Anabaena sp. CCY 0017
TCTGGCTGGATGATTACCCAGCAGTTCGATTGCATGAGACAATCAATTGCTGAATTTCTATTCCAATTAGAGATTTAGATGTCTATGAGTAAACTGAACCAAAAATACTTTGAAAGCTTTTACCAATTCTCGAACGACCTAGGAATGACCAACTCAGTATCTAATTGCAATTTGCTTTCGATGTTTGAG
>NZ_CAWUDG010000142.1:0-177 GCF_963920885.1 Anabaena sp. CCY 0017
CCCTGATAACTAACTCCCCTGACTGGCTAACACCCGTTGGGGGATTTTTTTATGCAATTCACAGTTTTCGAGAATTTTTTTCCGGAGAATGGTAGATGTACAACGAAGATTAAATTAGTAGATGCACCCTGATAACTAACTCCCCTGACTGGCTAACACCCGTTGGGGGATTTTTTT
>NZ_CAWUDG010000143.1:0-157 GCF_963920885.1 Anabaena sp. CCY 0017
CACTGCCAGTCAAACCACGAGGACCAACACTGCCAGTCAAACCACGTTGACCAACACTGCCAGTCAAACCACGTTGACCAACACTGCCAGTCAAACCACGTTGACCAACACTGCCAGTCAAACCACGAGGACCAACACTGCCAGTCAAACCACGAGG
>NZ_CAWUDG010000144.1:0-154 GCF_963920885.1 Anabaena sp. CCY 0017
TAACCGGGGGCGGGGTTACCGATTCGGTCAAGCAGGGGTTACCGATTCAGGAACCCGCAAACGGGGTTACCGATCCAGTCACGACGGTTACTGAAACGGTAACCGGGGGCGGGGTTACCGATTCGGTCAAGCAGGGGTTACCGATTCAGGAACC
>NZ_CAWUDG010000145.1:0-153 GCF_963920885.1 Anabaena sp. CCY 0017
TGATAAGCGGCGATCGCCAGTTCCAGATTCTCCGCTCGTTCTCCTAATATTCTGTCAGAGTATGCATTCCCCAGATTATTTTGCGTCATTGCCCAATCTTCAGGAAAGGCAGTGCGGGTATATACTGACAGAGCTTGTTGATAAGCGGCGATC
>NZ_CAWUDG010000146.1:0-151 GCF_963920885.1 Anabaena sp. CCY 0017
CATAGCTGAAGTGGCTATAAGCGTTACCAATACTGCGATGCGGCGAATTTTACACGACTGCACCCCTCAAGTTAGGGCTAACTTGCTGATGATTATCTGTAGCGAACTGCAAACATAAACGCTTCAAACTGCAAACAAGGCGATTTTGAAA
>NZ_CAWUDG010000147.1:0-150 GCF_963920885.1 Anabaena sp. CCY 0017
CGGGCTTCATTTGCAGTTCTTCTTCTTCGGGTACTTCCATCCGTTGAATAGAATTAACTGCGGGTTTCATTTGCAGTTCTTCTTCTTCGGGTACTTCCATCCGTTGAATAGAATCAACTGCGGGCTTCATTTGCAGTTCTTCTTCTTCGG
>NZ_CAWUDG010000148.1:0-145 GCF_963920885.1 Anabaena sp. CCY 0017
ACCTAACCCCCTAGCCCCCTTCCCTGGTAGGGAAGGGGGAAAATTCAAAGCCTCTACAATATAAAAGTTTTTCCTTTTCCCTCTCCTCGTAGGCTACGGTGTACACACAAGTGATCTGATCCCCCTAAATCCCCCTTAAAAAGGG
>NZ_CAWUDG010000149.1:0-143 GCF_963920885.1 Anabaena sp. CCY 0017
AATTACCGTTGATTCTGTAGGTGTCGTAGGAGAAGCAATATCTTGATTCCCAGATAAAGCAGTTACTGATGGTGTATCTTCACGTTTCGGTTGAATTACCGTTGATTCTGTAGGTGTCGTAGGAGAAGCAATATCTTGATTCC
>NZ_CAWUDG010000150.1:0-142 GCF_963920885.1 Anabaena sp. CCY 0017
GATCGCCAGTTCCAGATTCTCGGCTCGTTCTCCTAATATTCTGTTAAGGTATGCATTCCCCAAATTATTTTGCGTCATTGCCCAATCTTCAGGAAAGGCAGTGCGGGTTCTGACTGACAGAGCTTGTTGATAAGCGGCGATC
>NZ_CAWUDG010000151.1:0-140 GCF_963920885.1 Anabaena sp. CCY 0017
ACTGCAAACATAAACGCTTCAAACTGCAAACAAGGCGATTTTGAAACCACATTAACTGCAAATAAGAGGGGTCTCCAAACCACAATAAGGGTCTTGGCAACTTTTGGTGATCTTGCTTGGGGCAAGGCAGAAGGCAGAAG
>NZ_CAWUDG010000152.1:0-135 GCF_963920885.1 Anabaena sp. CCY 0017
TTTAGCTTTAATCTATGGCTACGCCAACCTAGCTATCGTAATCATCATCATCATCATCATCCACTTCCTCGTACTCATCCTCATCATCTTCATCTTCTTCTACGAGGTCGCTCACTTCATCAGCAATCAATTCAT
>NZ_CAWUDG010000153.1:0-130 GCF_963920885.1 Anabaena sp. CCY 0017
CGTAATTCGTAATTCGTAATTCGTAATTCGTAATTCGTAATTCGTAATTCGTAGTTCTTAATTCGTAATTCGTAGTTCGTAATTCGTAATTCGTAATTCGTAATTCGTAATTCGTAATTCGTAATTCGTA
>NZ_CAWUDG010000154.1:0-114 GCF_963920885.1 Anabaena sp. CCY 0017
GCCAACAATTCCAAATTCTTCCCAGTGCGATGGGCAAAGCCCCGCCAGAGGCGATAGCGCGGAGCGCTGTGCCGGAGGCAATCGCAACTTCCCCAAAATATTCCCGCATCCCTG
>NZ_CAWUDG010000155.1:0-113 GCF_963920885.1 Anabaena sp. CCY 0017
ACGCTAATTCAGACGATGAACTTGATATTTCTGAGACTTATATCCAAGATGAATTAGCTGAGTTAGAAGACGAGGAAAACACGGTAATTTCCGCAGCAGACGCTAATTCAGAC
>NZ_CAWUDG010000156.1:0-113 GCF_963920885.1 Anabaena sp. CCY 0017
TGAAGAAGAGGAACTGCAAATGAAACCCGCCGCAGATTCTATTCAACGCATGGAAATTCCTGAAGAAGAGGAACTGCAAATGAAACCCGCCGCAGATTCTATTCAACGCATGG
>NZ_CAWUDG010000157.1:0-111 GCF_963920885.1 Anabaena sp. CCY 0017
CGGGCTTCATTTGCAGTTCTTCTTCTTCGGGTACTTCCATCCGTTGAATAGAATTGACTGCGGGCTTCATTTGCAGTTCTTCTTCTTCGGGTACTTCCATCCGTTGAATAG
>NZ_CAWUDG010000158.1:0-111 GCF_963920885.1 Anabaena sp. CCY 0017
CAACGCAAAATAATCTGGGGAATGCATACTTATACAGAATATTAGGAGAACGAGCCGAGAATCTGGAACAGGCGATCGCCGCTTATCAACAAGCTCTGTCAGTATATACCC
>NZ_CAWUDG010000159.1:0-111 GCF_963920885.1 Anabaena sp. CCY 0017
GGGTATATACTGACAGAGCTTGTTGATAAGCGGCGATCGCCTGTTCCAGATTCTCCGCTCGTTCTCCTAATATTCTGTTAAGGTATGCAGTCGCCAGATTATTTTGCGTCA
>NZ_CAWUDG010000160.1:0-110 GCF_963920885.1 Anabaena sp. CCY 0017
TGCCCTCTGCCTTCTGCCTTACCCCAAGCAAGATCACCAAAAGTTGCCAAGACCCATAATGTGGTTTCAAAAATGGCTTGTTTGCAGTTTTAACGATTTATGTTTGCAGT
>NZ_CAWUDG010000161.1:0-108 GCF_963920885.1 Anabaena sp. CCY 0017
CCTGTGTTTGAGCAACAGAGTAGTCAAGAATCTCCGGTGATATCGAAAGATTATATAATAAAAGAGCCATACATTGTCCAGCTAAAATGAGTGCCTGAACTCTAATTT
>NZ_CAWUDG010000162.1:0-108 GCF_963920885.1 Anabaena sp. CCY 0017
TACACCGAAGTTCCCCTCTATCAAATGTTAAGTAATATTTCGCCAACGGTATCAGGTTGGTGCGATAGCTGCGCTCGCCGAAGGCATCGCTAAAAACTATATTTAAGT
>NZ_CAWUDG010000163.1:0-107 GCF_963920885.1 Anabaena sp. CCY 0017
CTAAACTGTTTATTTTCGATTGACGTAAATTTATGCCAATTTTACCAAAGTAATACAGCGTTTCCGGCTGTTATGAGGTACAGTAGCAGCAATTAGCAAACCAGTTT
>NZ_CAWUDG010000164.1:0-107 GCF_963920885.1 Anabaena sp. CCY 0017
TAAAAGTATTTATATTTTAATCAAGTGTACCTCATAATAGACGGAAGTGCTGTATGGTGAGTGTCATTTGGGATAAAAGAGCATTTCCAATCTATTTTAAATTATTG
>NZ_CAWUDG010000165.1:0-107 GCF_963920885.1 Anabaena sp. CCY 0017
GAGCTATGAGGCTTATAGAGTCTGTCTTGTAGCTGATTTTGTCCCCCCTTCAGCAGAAATAGCCAATTCTAAGGACTCAAAATTCGTTAAAATAAACCATCCTTCTT
>NZ_CAWUDG010000166.1:0-106 GCF_963920885.1 Anabaena sp. CCY 0017
CAGTTTTTGCGATCGCTTGTTTTTTCTCCGACTTCACAAAATCGCGTTGCTCCCTGGGACATTCCTAAATATCTTAAGAATGGGCAAAATCCTTCATTTAAGATTT
>NZ_CAWUDG010000167.1:0-102 GCF_963920885.1 Anabaena sp. CCY 0017
CGACATCCGGTGGAGTATTGTCTTCGACATCCGGTGGAGTATTGTCTTCGACATCTGGCGGAGTATTGTCTTCGACATCCGGTGGAGTATTGTCTTCGACAT
>NZ_CAWUDG010000168.1:0-102 GCF_963920885.1 Anabaena sp. CCY 0017
ATGAATTGATTGCTGATGAAGTGAGCGACCTCGTAGAAGAAGATGAAGATGATGATGATGATTACGATAGCTAGGTTGGCGTAGCCATAGATTAAAGCTAAA
>NZ_CAWUDG010000169.1:0-101 GCF_963920885.1 Anabaena sp. CCY 0017
GCCCTAGCAGCTTTAGCTAATAGACTGCCACCAGAATTACTACCAGAAGCACTGGCTGCTGTTGAACAGATTCAAGATGAGTCAAGCCGCGCCAATGCCCT
>NZ_CAWUDG010000170.1:0-101 GCF_963920885.1 Anabaena sp. CCY 0017
TTTGCAGTTCTTCTTCTTCGGGTACTTCCATCCGTTGAATAGAATAAACTGCGGGATTCATTTGCAGTTCTTCTTCTTCGGGTACTTCCATCCGTTGAATA
>NZ_CAWUDG010000171.1:0-100 GCF_963920885.1 Anabaena sp. CCY 0017
GAGTTAGTTATCAGGGTGCATCTACTAATTTAATCTTCGTTGTACATCTACCATTTCCCGGAGAAAATTCTCGAAAACTGTGAATTGCATAAAAAAATCC
>NZ_CAWUDG010000172.1:0-100 GCF_963920885.1 Anabaena sp. CCY 0017
TTGCAGTTCTTCTTCTTCGGGTACTTCCATCCGTTGAATAGAATTAACTGCGGGATTCATTTGCAGTTCTTCTTCTTCGGGTACTTCCATCCGTTGAATA
>NZ_CAWUDG010000173.1:0-100 GCF_963920885.1 Anabaena sp. CCY 0017
ATTCAACGGATGGATGTACCCGAAGAAGAAGAACTGCAAATGAAGCCCGCAGTTTATTCTATTCAACGGATGGAAGTACCCGAAGAAGAAGAACTGCAAA
>NZ_CAWUDG010000174.1:0-96 GCF_963920885.1 Anabaena sp. CCY 0017
TGAAGAAGAGGAACTGCAAATGAAACCCGCCGCAGATTCTCTTCAACGCATGGAAGTCCCTGAAGAAGAGGAACTGCAAATGAAACCCGCCGCAGA
>NZ_CAWUDG010000175.1:0-87 GCF_963920885.1 Anabaena sp. CCY 0017
ACAATACTCCACCGGATGTCGAAGACAATACTCCACCGGATGTCGAAGACAATACGCCACCGGATGTCGAAGACAATACGCCACCGG
>NZ_CAWUDG010000176.1:0-83 GCF_963920885.1 Anabaena sp. CCY 0017
ACCAAAAGTTGCCAAGACCCTTAATGTGGTTTCAAAATCGCCTTGTTTGCAGTTTTATCGCTGGATGTTTGCAGTTCGCTACA
>NZ_CAWUDG010000177.1:0-78 GCF_963920885.1 Anabaena sp. CCY 0017
CGACATCCGGTGGAGTATTGTCTTCGACATCCGGTGGAGTATTATCCTCGACATCTGGCGGAGTATTGTCTTCGACAT
>NZ_CAWUDG010000178.1:0-75 GCF_963920885.1 Anabaena sp. CCY 0017
GGGAGCAACGCGATTTTGTGAGGTTGGTGCGATAGCTGCGCTCGCCGAAGGCATCGCTAAAAACTATATTTAAGT
>NZ_CAWUDG010000179.1:0-73 GCF_963920885.1 Anabaena sp. CCY 0017
GCGATTTTGAAACCACATTAAGGGTCTTGGCAACTTTTGGTGATCTTGCTTGGGGCAAGGCAGAAGGCAGAAG
>NZ_CAWUDG010000180.1:0-73 GCF_963920885.1 Anabaena sp. CCY 0017
CCTCTGCCTTCTGCCTTACCCCAAGCAAGATCACCAAAAGTTGCCAAGACCCTTAATGTGGTTTCAAAATCGC
>NZ_CAWUDG010000181.1:0-72 GCF_963920885.1 Anabaena sp. CCY 0017
CCGGTGGAGTATTATCCTCGACATCTGGCGGAGTATTGTCTTCGACATCCGGTGGAGTATTGTCTTCGACAT
>NZ_CAWUDG010000182.1:0-70 GCF_963920885.1 Anabaena sp. CCY 0017
GCTCGTGTGCCTTTTGCTCGTGTGCCTTTTGCTCGTGTGCCTTTTGCTCGTGTGCCTTTTGCTCGTGTGC
>NZ_CAWUDG010000183.1:0-69 GCF_963920885.1 Anabaena sp. CCY 0017
AAACTGCAAACAAGGCGATTTTGAAACCACATTAAGGGTCTTGGCAACTTTTGGTGATCTTGCTTGGGG
>NZ_CAWUDG010000184.1:0-69 GCF_963920885.1 Anabaena sp. CCY 0017
AGGAAAGGCAGTGCGGGTATATACTGACAGAGCTTGTTGATAAGCGGCGATCGCCTGTTCCAGATTCTC
>NZ_CAWUDG010000185.1:0-69 GCF_963920885.1 Anabaena sp. CCY 0017
AACTGCGGGATTCATTTGCAGTTCTTCTTCTTCGGGTACTTCCATCCGTTGAATAGAATAAACTGCGGG
>NZ_CAWUDG010000186.1:0-67 GCF_963920885.1 Anabaena sp. CCY 0017
TCGACATCTGGCGGAGTATTGTCTTCGACATCCGGTGGAGTATTGTCTTCGACATCCGGTGGAGTAT
>NZ_CAWUDG010000187.1:0-66 GCF_963920885.1 Anabaena sp. CCY 0017
GCGTTGGTCAACGTGGTTTGACTGGCAGCGTTGGTCAACGTGGTTTGACTGGCAGCGTTGGTCAAC
>NZ_CAWUDG010000188.1:0-66 GCF_963920885.1 Anabaena sp. CCY 0017
GCAGTGTTGGTCCTCGTGGTTTGACTGGCAGTGTTGGTCCTCGTGGTTTGACTGGCAGTGTTGGTC
>NZ_CAWUDG010000189.1:0-66 GCF_963920885.1 Anabaena sp. CCY 0017
CGACATCCGGTGGAGTATTGTCTTCGACATCCGGTGGAGTATTGTCTTCGACATCCGGTGGAGTAT
>NZ_CAWUDG010000190.1:0-65 GCF_963920885.1 Anabaena sp. CCY 0017
GATGTCGAAGACAATACTCCACCGGATGTCGAAGACAATACTCCACCGGATGTCGAAGACAATAC